>JAFCFT010000002.1 GCA_017608505.1 Candidatus Parvarchaeota archaeon
ATAATAACGTCCTTTTATTATTTTTTGGTCGAGCTTTTTTCTAAAAAGGTCGGACTACAGCCGCGCCGCTTATGAATTCTTCTTATAATAACGTCCTTTTATTATTTTTTGGTCCTTCTTATTTCTTCAATGCATTGGCGGCAAAGTCCTCTAGTCATGTTTGACGGGCGCTGCAATCTGCCGCAACGCACGCATTCAAGGAAGCCTTTTGTTAAGTTGAACAAACTTAGCGGTATTGCCACTATTGATTCACTTAAATTAAATAGTTCTTTTAACACTTATAAGACTTTCTTCACAAACTTTTTAAATAAGTTCCAATAAATCATCACAAGATGAGCTATTTTGATGAGCTTGCAGATCTTGAAGGTATACTTGCAATTACTGGCAAGGGCGGCGTAGGCAAGACAACTGCTGCCTCTTTAATTGGCGCCTTAAGAGGGCTTGCAGGCAAAGACACATTAATTGTAAGCGCTGACCCTTTTCATTCTACTATGGATGCGCTTGGATACAGCAAAAAGCTTGCGCCTAACCAAAGGAATAGAGTCTTAAAAAAAGAACTTAAAGGCAAGCTTTACGTCAATGAACTTGAGCCAAAAGGCGCAAAAGCATACACAATAAGAGACAAAATAATAAGAAACATGTACACAGAGTACGAACTTCTTGCTGGCAAAGAGATTATTAATGGCTTTAATGGACTAATGATAATTGACACTGACAGCTTGGAAGGCATTCAAAGACTGCTTTCATACGCAAAGGACGAAGGAGATCTTGAACAAGCGCTTAAAAACACTAAATTTAAAATCGTGCCTGTGACAACAATGGAGGAAATGAGCCTTGAAAAAATTGACAAATTCTTTAGCGAGCCCCTTGTCTTGGAGTTTCAGCCAAAACTCGAGTACTTGATAGTCAACAATGTAAAAAAAGATTCATGGATTGAATATTTGGACTGCTTTCCTTCTCTAATAAATGCTAAAAAAATACTGCTTTATGAACAGCAGATAGAGCCTGTTGGAATTAATTTGCTTAGACTCCTTTCTTTGCCAAAAGACCAAGATAAGAATTTTAAGCCATGCGCTTTAGAGTCCAAAAGCATCCCAGACAAGAAAATCATAATGTTTTGCGGAAAAGGCGGGCAAGGAAAAACTACAATTTCATGCGCTTATGCGCTAAAAAAGGCAAAAGAAGGCAAGACTGTTTATGTAATCAGCGCTGACGCAAGAAGCAGTTTAAGCGATTGTTTTGATGTTGCAATCCCATATTTCGAAGTTGGGGAAAGCCCGTGGTACAATTTGGGCAGTACAGAAGATTACAAAGGGCTTAACATATATGTTTACAAAGAAGAAAGGTATTTGGACTCATTGCCAGGAATTGCTTTTTACTGCGCTATGAAGGCAGTGACAAAAGACCTTCCTTACTTAATAATTGATGCGCCGCCAAGCGGAAACATAAAAAAGAACTTTGATGTCGGACGCGAAGAGTATGACCCTATTCAAGAATGGATGTTTAAGCTTGACCTTTTCCAGCTTAAAATAAGGGGGAAATTCTCGGAGCGTTCGAAACACTTGCTTGAATTCTTAAAAGACAGGCGCCAAGCTTACGAAGAGTCTGCTCTCACCATGCTTTCAGACAATTTCTTGGCAGTCCCTGTTTTGCAGCCAACAATGACTGCTTTGCGAGAGACCGAGCGCTTAGAAATCGAGCTTACTTACAGGGAAGTTAATCCATACATGCTTTTAGACTACAATGTTGAACTGCCAAAGCATTTAGTGATAAACAAAATAAAAGGAGGGTATCAATACGATGTCTTAAGAAAAATTAAAAACGAATGGTTCCCTCCTGAGTTCAATTATTCATACACTGCGATTCCAGAACTTAAAAAAGAGCCAAGAGGCAGGCAAGGCCTTGAAAAGCTTTGCGAGTATTTATAAATAATTAGAGAATAAAATAAAATTAAAGATGGTAACTGTTACTCGTGAATTAGACATTAAAAATGTTGTAGAAAAAATAAAAAAACACCCAAAAGTTGCAGCCATAATCTTATTTGGTTCATATGCGAAAAATAAGGCAGGGCCAATGTCAGATATAGACATAGCAGTAATAATAAAAAATCCTGACAAAAAAACAGAAGCAGAAATAGGAAGCATGTATTCTGACATACTTGACATTTCATTATTTCACAAAGTTCCTCTTTATATGCAATATGAAATACTAAAAACTGGAAAACCTCTGTATATAAAAAATAAAAAATATTTTCAAGAAATCAAGATGAAAACTCTTAGGGCATACCATGAAATGGAGCATATATACGAAAAAATAAGAAAAAGGGTGTTAAAATGATAAGAAAATTATCCATTATTGCAAGGCTTAAAAAGCACATTAAGAAATCAAAAATGCTCTTAAAAGAAGACACTTCGAATGAGCTTGTATTTGATGCGTTGGCAATGACTTGTTTTCAAGCAGTAAACGCAGCAATAGACTTAGGCGAGTACATAGTATCAATACAGAGAAATATTCGAATTAATGTATAAAGCAAAAATTATTGATAAAAAAACTTTGGAATGCATCAAGAGGCTTATTTTTTTAAGAAATTTAATAGCTTACGAATATTATGCAATTACAGAAAAAGAATTAAGGGAAATGGCGCAATTGTTAAGTTGCCTGGAAAAATTAATAAATAATATTAAATAAGAAGATATTCTTCTTTGTTATATTTGTTTTTAAGCTCAAGAGAGGGGCGTCCAAGTCCTATTGGAGGATACTTTAACAATCTCAGTTCTAATCCCATTTCGTTAAGTACTTTTCGTTTTTCTTCTGAAGTTAGCCTATTATTTGCGAGTCCAAGTTCTATTATAAAGTTTTCAATACCTCCTGAATTAAATAATCCCATGAAAGGACCTAATTTTTTTTGCTTATTTACTACTTCTTCTGTTATTAAAAACATATCTCCTCTTTTATTTTGGAAGTCGAATTTATCTATATTTGCGTGCCACATATAATTATAGATATCAAATATGTCAACTTCGGTATTTGCTATAAAATATGTGTTATTTTTATATTCTATAAAAAGCCCCTTATTTCCAATTGTTGCTGTTTCACAGTCGTTTATTTTTGCGTACTTAATCATGCGTTCATAAACTTCCTTTTGCTGAGATGTTAATTCATATGTTTGTAATATACTCTTTATTTTCATTAAATCACCTCCTTGATTAGTTAACTGAACTTATCCTTTTGATTTATAAATTTTTTGGTTAAAGCCTTTCAAAAGATTTATAAGCAGATCTCATAATTTTTATACCCATATGGGGAACGAGGTTGCTTGGTTTGATGTAAACTCTGAGTACTTATCTTTGTCTTTTTCTCCTGCAGGCAAGCCTATAGGAGAAGTTGTTGCAAATAAGCATGCTAAGACTATTGATTTTTATCTTGATTTGGATGCTGCCGGCGAGAGGGCTATAGACTTTAAAGACAAGTTTCTTAATTATCTGATTAAAAAGACTGTTGGCATCAATTCTTTAAAATGCAAGGATTTTATTGATTATTTGACCAAGTTAAGAGCTACTAAAAAATACTATGGGCTTGTTGCATGCTATCGAGCAGAGGATGAAGATTTGTTTGACGAATTGAAAACTAATAGGGCAAGCGCTGTATTAAAAATCGTTAAGAGAGGGCTCATAAACAAAAAATTAGAATTGCTTAATTATTTGTCATTGAAAAAGCCGTTTAATAGATTTAGAAGAGCAAGACGTTCGTATTTAATTGATATAGAGAAAAAGTATGTCCAAAAAACGCTTGATTCTTATATTCAAAAGAGTTAAAAACCCTGCGTATTATTCTTATGTCTTATGACTATTGCATCAAAAAAAGCATTGTTAAGAAAGCAAGGGTATAAATTAGTCTTGACTAACGGAGCTGTAAAGCCTTGCACATGGCTTAGAAAGTCTTTATTTAATAAAGGGCACTGCTATAAGCAGGAGTTTTACGGCATTAAGTCGCATAGGTGCCTTCAATGCACGCCTAGCGTTCATTACTGCAAGCACAACTGTTTGTTTTGCTGGAGGCCTCATGAGACAACAATTAACAAGAGAATGGATGCTGTTGATGACCCAAAAGAATTAGTTAAAGGATTTATACAAGCTCAAAGGGAATTTCTTTCAGGATATAATAAGTCTGGCGTTGATGAAAAAAAATTAAAAGAAGCGCATGACCCAACGCAGGTTGCAATAAGTCTTGCTGGCGAGCCTACAGAATACGAAAGACTTGGAGAACTGATAGAAGAATTTAAGAAGCGTGGCATGACTGTCTTCTTAGTCACTAATGGGACTAATCCAGAAGCCCTAAGAAAACTTAAATGTCTGCCAACTCAGTTGTACATGACTTTGCCTGCCCCTGATGAAGATACGTATATGAAAACTTGCGCTCCGCTTGCAAATTCTTGGGATAGAATTTTAGAATCCTTGAAAGTTATGCGCAGCTTAAAGTGCAGGAGAGTGATAAGGCTTACTCTTGTTAAAGGGTTGAATATGAAAGACCCCTTAAAATATGCCGAATTAATAAGCATTGCAAAGCCTGATTTTATTGAGCCCAAGGCATTTATGAGTGTTGGGTATGCTAGAAAAAGGCTCCCATACGATGCTATGCCTTATCATCATGAAGTTAAGGCGTTTTCCCTAAAGCTTGCAGAACTTACTGGGTACAAGTTAATTAATGAAAAGGCTGATTCAAGGGTTTGTTTGCTTGCATCTAAAAGCGCGCCAGACCCAATTATTTAAGCAAGTCAATTCTTCTAATTTCAAGAAATCTTAAAGGATGCACTTTGCGGATTTTCTTTGCAAGCGTTGTCTGCAGTTTGTTCATGGCGCACATGAACACAAGATTGTCTAAGTCCATGTTGTTTACAAGCTTTAGCAACCCTTTTTTCAATGCTGCCCTTATTATTTTTTTCTTGCTTGTCTGAATTCTTCCATTAATTGTTGAAATTAATTTAAGCCTTACTTTTTTCTTGTCAGATGTGTATGTGTCTGCAATTAAGTCAACTTTGCTCATTTTTTTGTACAAGAATCTTTGCAAATATTGCCTTTGGACAACATATCCGTAAATGCTTGTGTGCGCTTTGCCTTCAACAACTTTGTCAATTATTAATTTGACGCTTATGTGAGACTTTTTAAAGTCGCCTGTTAGGTCTCTTAAATTTGCCTTAATTACACGGCCAATAATGCTTTTTTCGTCATAGCCCAAAGTTTCGCCTACCTTAACGCTCCCAAATATTTTTGGGCTTATTATTTCAAACCATTGTTTTTTCTTAGCCATAAGCAATCAAAATTAATTAACTATTTAATAATCTTTCGAAATTTTTAATGAAAGAGTCCTCATAATTTTTCTTTATCATTGCGCCTCCTACATGTTCGTGGCCTCCTCCTTGGCCAATGCCTTTGACAGCTTCTCTAAGCGCAAGACCCACATTTACCCCGTTTCCTCTGCTTCTAATGCTTACTTTTAGTTCATTTTCATTCATTTCAGCAATTCCAACAACAAATTCTTTGTCAATTAGGGGCGTTAATGCTGCTATGGAGCAGACAGTTCCAATTAGTTTGTAAGGGATTTCATTATATGCTTTTATATATGCTGCTTTGTCAGTAAGCACTATTTTGTTTTTATTTTCATTAAGCCATGCCACTGCTTTTGCAAGTTCGTTCCTGTACTTTTTTAAGACCTCATTGGCTTCCTTCTCTTCGCCTTCTACAAGCATTTCCACGCCAACGCTTGGCTTATCCATTCTGCCGCACGCATTAAGCATAGAGCTCCACTCTTCTAATGTCTTATTTAAGTCGCCTATTCTTAGCTCATAAACTGTCTTAAAAATGTCTTGTGGATTGTTTAAACCCTGTCTTTTAATTATTATTCCGCTTATGAGTTTTTGTTTTTCGTCACTTGACAAGTCGCTAAGTGTTCTAAATTCTCCTGTTTCTTCGTCAATTAATTTTATTCCAAGCTCATTAAGCATCATTACTGCTTTTGTTTCATCTCCTGTGACGCCAGGTATTTCATAGCTTCCAGGGTATTCTAAAATCTTATGAATTGGTCTTAAGTTGTGGCCGTATACATTAAGGTCTTTTCTTTCACTTACATCGCTTTGTTTAAATATTTCATAATTTAACTCTGATTTTATGTCTTGGCCGTCCCCTTCTGCCCCTATTAATGCAATTGATGCCATTTTAGGGTCATCTAATCCGCACTCTTTTAAAAAAAGGAAAACTACGCCAGAAGCGCTGATAATTGAACCTGCATTGCGCTTAAAAATGCACGGATTTATGTGTATTAAGTTTTCACTTTTTATTTCTTCTTCTGGCTGGTGGTGGTCAAGAATTAGGACTTTTCTTTTGTCTATGACTTCTTTTAGCAAACTTATCTGTCCTGAACCAAAGTCGCATAATATTACAGGTCTTTCATCTTCTTTTATTTCTTTGATTGCAGCTTCATCTAATTGCTGAATAATTCTTAGTCTGAACCTTGCTTTTGCATATTCTTTCAAATAATTAATTAGGATAGCTGCGCTTGAAATGCCGTCAGCGTCTAGGTGCGAGTAGACAATCCACTCGTCAACAGATTCTTGCCACTTTAAAAAGCGCGCAGCCTCTTTAGATAACAATTCTTTAAATTCCTTCATATAGGCTCACTCTACTTGTAGCTTTGCCTGGTCGTAGATATATATCCAGTCCTTTGGCAGTTCTCCAACTCTTCTGTAGTATTTTACAAGTCTTTTAATTTTTGACTCTATTAATTGGAGATTTCTCTTATTATGCACATCGTGCTTATTGTTTTCTAAGTGCTTTCTTAAATTAACTGCTTTTTTAATTAGATTCTGCAAGTCTTCTGGAAGTTTAGGTTTTAATCCATTTTCTTCTAGTATCTTTTTAATTGACTTTCCTGTGATTACTTTAACGCTTGGGATTCCGTAGGTGTCTCTTAAAATTAGGCCTATCATGCTCATGCTTTTGCCTTTTTTTGCCAGTTCAAGCACTAAATTAACGACTTCTTTGTCAGAATACTTGACCCACACAGGCTTAGCTTTCATTACAGGCTTTGTAGAGCCTGATTTTCCCCTTTTTCTTCTATGCATTCTTGCCATAATTATCACCGTCAAGCATAGTCAAGCCGAAGCTTTCCTATCTTCAAACAATTGGAAAACCCTTTTATTTTTAAGCGTTTCCATTATTTTATGCCTGACATTGATGAGCAAATAAAAGAAGTCGAAGATCTGCTTGCAAGGACTAAGAGAAATAAGGCAACTGAGCACTATATTGGGACTTTGCTTGCAAAGCTTTCAAAGCTAAGGGCTTTAAAAGAGCAAAAAGCTTCAAGCAAAAAAAGCGGCCCAGGATATGGAGTAAAAAAGAGAGGTCATGCCACAGTTGTCTTAATAGGATTTCCAAGCGTTGGCAAGTCAACGCTCCTAAATGCTTTGACAGGAGCAAAGTCAAAGGTCGCAAGTTACGAATTCACTACCTTGACAGCAATTCCAGGAATGCTTGAGTACAAAGGAGCAAGCATACAAGTAATTGATGCTCCAGGCATAATAGAAGAAGCTGCTTCTGGCAAAGGCAGAGGCAAAGAAGTTATAAGCATCGTTAGGAATGCAGATTTAATCCTTATTGTGCTTGATAAGAATGTTGAACGATTGCCAATTATTGAAAAAGAGCTTTACAATGCAAACATAAGGCTTAATGCGCCTCCCCCAAAAATAACCATAAAAAAGGATGTCAAAGGAGGATTAATAATTGACTCTTTAGTTAAGCAGGATTTAAGCATAGAGACTTTTAAGCGCGTGCTAAAAGAATTTGGATACGCAAACGCTTACGTATTGCTTAAAGAAAAATTCACTCTTGAAAGGCTTGTTGACGCGCTTTCGCCAAATAGAAAATACGTGGATTCAATAATTGTCATTAATAAAGTTGATTTGCTAAGTCCAAAAGAATTAAAAAAGCTTAAGGCAAAATTTAAAGACGCTGTATTCATAAGCGCTGAGAAAGGATACGGCCTTGATGAACTAAAAGAAAGAATATGGTCTTCGTTGGGCTTTGTCAGGATTTATTTAAAAAAGCCAGGGTGTCCGCCAGACTTTAAAGAGCCGCTCATACTTAGAGGTAAAGTGACTATTGAGGATGTTGTTAAAGGAATCCGCAAAAGTCCGGAATTGCTTGCGTATGCGCAAGTTTGGGGAAAATCTGCCAAGTTCCCAGGCCAAAAAGTTGGATTAAAACATGAGTTGGCAGATGAGGACGTGGTAACAATATACTTTAAATAGTGATCATTGCCTTAATAAATCTTAATGAAATACGCAGTCGTTATTGGCACAAATGGCTTTAAAACTCATGTGAAGGATTTTAAAATAGTAAAAGTATACAAGGAATTAGGCTTTAAGGTCAATACCAAGCAGTTAAAGAATAATTTGCTAATCATAATCTATTGTGATGACGAGTTCGTGCTTAAAGGAGTGTTCGGCTCAAAAGCTTTACATGCTAGGCAGGTCATTAAGGCCTGCGATCGGGCGTATTTGTTTGGAATGTGCTATGGATTTAAGGGCGTCAAGCCAGGGGACTATGTTTTGCCTAACAGGTTCGTGGCAGTAAAGGAGGCAGGTTCTGAATACTCTGTTACCAAACAGCTTAAGGACTTGCCAATGACAGATGAAGTCAAGATTGAGAATATTATTAATCCATTATTTGAGAATGAGGATGGTGTGCGCGTGCACGTTGGCGCTAAGGTTATAACGCACTCATTCGGCATATTTACTCCAGGCAATGTTAAGGGATTAAAAAGCTTTGTTGGCGGTGAAATGGAATCATACTACATAGCGAGTATTGCACAAAAGTTAAAAAAACCTTTTGGATGCTTATTGATATGCACTGATAATGAGTTACATGACGTTTCAGAAGAGTTAAAGAGGAGGACTAAAATAATAATAGAACTAGTGAAGAAGTCTGACAAGGATGATTTAAAGGCATTGGTGCCTTATGATATTTCAAAGTTTACAATTGATGACTATGTAAAATTATATTCCAAATTGAAAGCTAGGCTTCAAAGGTATGAGGACTTATTGAATGTGTACAAGAAGAGACTAAAAAAGATTAGGCATGAGAAGTCGCCTATTTTTAAGCAAGCATTAAAGAACATTTACTGCAATATAATTCCTAAATTAATAAATCATTTAAGCGCTTAAGTCTTATAGGTGATTTAATGCTTATAGAATCAGTGCGCAAAGATTTGCTAGAATTAATAACTAAAATAATTCCTTTGTATGAAACTTATCAAGCTGACGCCATTAAAGGGCTTTCAAACAATATAATTCATTCTGCAAGCATTTATCAGGATGAAATTTCTATTAAAGCAGCTGTTATAATTTACTCTATAGGAAAGATTATTGACAAAGGAAAAGAGAAAAGATACCCACAAAGAAAGTGGGAGGCTTTTAGAAAGGTTGTAGGTCCAGAGCTTAGGCGCGCAAAAGAGGCTTTAGAGCAAGGCAATGAGAAAAAATTGCTGACTTCGTTTAACAGGATTGAGAAAGCAATAATGAATTTAGATAAATCCTACATGCAGTATGTTGAATTTGTAATTGACAAAGCAAAGCTTAAAAAAGGCGCAAAAATGTACGAACACGGAGTCTCATTAAGGCAGGTTGCAGAGCTTTTAGGAATTAGCGAGTGGGATTTAATGCATTATTCTGGAAAGACCAGGATTTTTGACAGGGACAAAATAAAGACAGACATAAAAAAGCGCTTAATGCGCGCTAGGAGGCTTTTAGAATGAAAAGCATTGTAGTTGATACGTCAAGCCTTATAAGCATTTCAACAAATTGTTTATTATGGGTCCTTGATGCGCTAAAAAACAAAATTAATTTTTATGTTACAAAAGGCGTTGTTGAAGAGTCTATTAATCATGCATTAAAAATTGAAAGATTCAGGCTTTCAGGTGTGCGCTTATTAAAAAGGCTTTGCGAGGGAACTCTAGATTACATAGAATATGATGTCCCTCTTGCAAATTCATTGACAAGCCTTGCAAATTCCATTTTCTTTGCATGGGGAAAGCCTTTAAGGATTGTTCATCCTGGCGAGATGGGAGCTATAAGCGCTGCATTGAAAAACAAAATAAATTACTTTTTAATAGACGAGAGGATTACAGGCATGCTTATTGACAATCCTGAAGCATTATGCACCACGCTTTCAAACAGGTTTCACACAAAAGTAGAGATTAATAATGAGGCGCTTTCAAAGTTTAGGGATGCTTGCTCTAAAATTCAAGTCATTAGAAGCTCTGATTTAATGTGCGTAGCGTACGAGGCAGGCCTTATGGAGAACTACATTAAGGCATGCGGAGGCGCAAAAGTGCGCAAAGACCTGCTTTCAGGCTTGCTATGGGGTCTTAAGTTTTCTGGATGCGCTATTAGTGGAAATGATATTAAACAGTATTTAAAAGTGTTGTTTTAAGGCCAAAATGGCTTTGTCTCTTTGTATTCTGGAATTTCATTGTAATCTAATATTTCTTCTTTTTCTTCGCTTTCTTCGTTTTCATAAGACTCTTGTTCCTCTGTTTTTTCTTCTTTTCTTGCAGCTTCAAGCAGTATCCTGCGCTCAACAGCAGATATTATGTGCTTTGTCTTTAAGACAGCATCCGGATTTACGCTTATTGAGTCAATGCCTTGTCTTACAAGGAATTCTGTGAATTCTGGATATATGCTTGGAGCTTGACCGCAGATGCTTACGCTTACTCCTTTTGCATGCGCAAGTCTTATTAAGCGCTTAATTGACTCAAGCACTGCAGGATTGCGCTCGTCAAAATATCCCATTTTTCCAAGCATTTCAGAGTCTCTGTCAACTCCAAGCGTAAGCTGCGTCAAGTCATTGCTTCCTATAGAAAAGCCGTCGCACAACTCTGCAAATTTGTCAGCTAAAATTATGATGCTTGGCACTTCTGCCATTAGCCAGACTTTGAAGTCTCTGGTGCGGGCAAGCCCTTCGCTTTTAAGTATTCTTAAAACTTGCTTTGTTTCATCAATTGTTCTTACAAATGGAAGCATGACCCATACATTCCTTAGGCCTTGGTCTCTTACTTTTCTTATTGCTCTGCATTCAAGCCTAAAAGCATCTTCAAATTCTCTGCTTATGTATCTTGAACATCCCCTCCATCCTATCATAGGATTGTCTTCTTTAGGCTCGTATGCCTCTCCTCCCTCTAAGTCTCTGTATTCATTTGTTTTAAAGTCGCTGAATCTCACTATAACTGGTCTTGGATTCATGACTTCAGCAATTTGCTTAATTCCTGAAGCAAGCTTGTTTATGAATTCTTCACTCCTGCCTTCAGCAATTAGTTTTTTTGGATGAATGCCTATATGGCTTGCAATTATGAATTCAACCCTCATTAATCCAACGCCGTCAACTGGCAAAGTTGCATAGTCTTTTATTTTTTCAGGAATTCCTAAATTCATATATACTTTTGTGGCAGTGACTGGAACTTCGTAAGAAGGCAAAGCAGATTCTTTTATTTCTTTTATTTCTTCTTTTCTTTCTTGTTCTTCTACCTCTTCTTTGCTTGCTAAAGCAACTTCTCCTCTGTCTCCATATACAGTCACTATCATGCCGTCTTTTAGCACTTTTGTTGCATTGCCAGTGCCAACAACGCAAGGCACTCCAAGCTCTCTAGAAACTATGCTTGCATGACTTGTGACTCCTCCTTCGTCAGTAACTATTGCTGCTGCACGCTCCATTGCTGGCACCATGTCTGGATTTGTCATAGAAGTTACAAGCACATCTCCTTTTTGGACTTTGTCAAGTTCTGAAGCATCATATATTATTTTTACAGGGCCTGTTGCTGTTCCAGGGCTTGCTGCAAGGCCTTTTAAAAGAGTTTTGCCTTCAGTTTCTTTTCTTTCTTCTATTTTTTCTTTCTTTCCAAAGAAAGTTACAGGCCTTGATTGGACTATATATAATCTGTTGTCGCTGCTTGCCCATTCAATATCTTGAGGAAAATTATAATGGTCTTCTATTTTTTTAGTCACTCTTGCAAGGGTTATTATTTGTTCATCGTCAAGAACTTGCTTTTCTTGCTTGTGTTCTGGAAGTTCTACTTCAATATTTTTGCCAGATATCGGGTCTCTTGTAAGCATTACTTTTTGTTTTTTAACTATCTTCTGCTTAATTGTCCAGTCAGTTTTTGACACTTCGTAGTGGTCTGGCTGTATAATCCCTTTTACAATGTATTCGCCAAGACCCCACCCTGCTTCAATAACTATTGTGTCTTTGTCTCCTGTAGCAGGGTGAATTGAAAATGCAACCCCGCTTTTTTCAGAGTCAATCATTAATTGAACTATGACGCTTATTAGGACTTTTTCGTGGGGGAAGTTGTTTTTTTCTCTGTAATAAATTGCTCTTGCAGTAAAAAGGCTTGCCCAGCAGTTTTTAATAGCTTCAAGCAAGGCTTCGCTTCCCTTTACATTAAGGAAAGTTTCTTGTTGTCCTGCAAAACTTGCTTCTGGCCTGTCCTCAAAAGTTGCACTGCTTCTTACAGCAACAAAAGCTTCTTTTTCCCTTGAGGCTCCAATTAATTCTAAGGCTTTTTTATTTAGGTCTTTGTGCTTTTTTCCAATTAATATGTTTTTATAGGCTTCTATTATTGGTTGTTTAAAATCTTCTGGGAACTCTTCGCTTTTAATTATTGTTTGTATTTCTTTTGCAGTTTTTTGAAGAGTTTCAGTATCCTCGACATTAAGATTCTCCAAGCGCTCCATTATTTCTTTTTGAATGCCTGTTCTGTCAAGAAATTCTTTATAAGCCTGCGCTGTCACTACAAAGCCAGGCGGTATTGGAAAGCCAGCCTTGTACATCTCGCCTAAATTTGCCCCTTTTCCGCCTGCAACATCAACACTATTCTTGTCTATTTCATCAAACCAAGCAACTATTTTGACCATTAGTAAATAGAGTAATTACTTATGATTTTATAAATATTTCAATACTGCGTTATCTCTAAATAGCATTTGCACGGCAATTTGTCTCCAGCCCTTTTTAATGCAGTTTTTGCCACATTAATCCCGTCTTCATTTACCCGCGCATATAGGATTGTCTGCCCGTCTTTTACAATTGCTGCTCTTCCAAGAGCTTTTCCAAATGCGTGCTTCATTCCGTCTTGAAATCTGTCTGCTCCTGCAAAGTTTGCTTTTGGGTTGTGTCTCATGACTTGATGGGGATATACTTTTATTTTAAAATGATAATTTGTTTTTCCTAAATTTTTTTCCAAGTATCTGTTTGCTGCAAGTCTTGCGCTTTCAAGCGCATTGTGTCTTATTTGAATGTGATTTTTTGACTTTAGCTCAACAATATGCGTAAAATCTCCATTCTTTTTTCCAGTTTCAAATTTAACTACTTTAATTCCAGGAACGCCTTTAACATAAGATTTCTCGCGATATTTTGACACCCTTGTATACGCCCTTTTAGGCTTCCTGTAACAGCACGCTTTTCTTAGCTTTGCCATGACTTTTAAGGAAAAAAACATCTATTTATAAAACTTTAGTTTTTACTTTTCGTAAAGCTTAAAAAGAATTTATTTTTTATCTCATAAAATCATGTCAGTAGTTCCAACATATGAATTTGTGGATAAAGGCATTAAATATGAGCTTCACTGGCCCTTAAAAGAATGGTTTAGTTCTTCAGAAATAACTAAATGGGTTTGCGGAGATGTCTCAGATGTTTATGTTCATGCAACAAAGATAATCAGCGCTTATAATTTGTATTCAAAAGTTTTACTGGAAAGCAAGTCATATTATCTAGAAACTATTTATTCTTGCGAAAACATGGTTTTAGAAGCTATGGAGCGCAGAGCTTATGCTAAGTCGCACTATGGAATTGCCTTAAATGGAAGAGTAATTGGCGTATCTTGGCTTGACAAGTTAAGCCCAGAAAAAATGCAATTGCATGTGTATGTTGATCCAGAATATAGGGGGCGCGGGATTGCAAAAAATTTAGAACAACTAATAATTCGTACAGTGCCGCCAACTACAAAAAAAGTCATATGCAGGTGGCCTGCTGAACGAAACAACGAGAAAGTAGAGGCATTGTTTGAATGTTTGGGTTACACTATTAATAGGGACTTATCTGGAGTCACTGCAGTCAAGAAGCTAGAGTAAAGCTTAAAAATTGCAATTCTTTAGTCTCTTTCATGGCAAAAGTGTATGTTATTGGACACAAGAGCCCAGATACAGATTCAATAGTTTCAGCAATAGCTTATGCTAATTTTAAAGGCAAGATTGATGTTGATGACGAGTACATTCCTGCAAGGGCAGGCGAGATTAATTCAGAGACAAAATATGTATTAGAGCGATTTAATGTGCCTGTCCCAGAGTTGCTTACAAATGCAGAAGGCAAGAACTTAATACTTGTTGACCACAATGAAATGGGGCAGGTTGTCGACGGCGCTGACAAAGCAAGAATATTTGAAATAATAGACCATCACAAAATAGGAGACATACAGACAAGCGCGCCAATTCTGTTCCACGCAGAGCCAGTGGGCTCAACCGGCACAATAGTTGCAGACTTTTACTTTTATCATAAAATCCCTTTGTCAAAAGAAATGGCTTCAATACTGCTTGCAGCAATTCTTTCAGATACTGTGATTTTCAAGTCGCCAACAACAACTGAAAAAGACAAGCAAATAGCCGAGAAGCTAAATGAGATTGCAGGGCTTGACATTGAGAAATTTGGCATGGAAGTTAAAAGCGCAAAGTCAGACATTAAAGGAAAAACTGCTAATGAGCTTATAATGAGCGACTTTAAAGAATTTGAAAAGGATGGCTACAAGTATGGCGTGTGCCAAGTTGAAGTTGTGCGCTACGACGAAGCAGAAGCAAGAAAAGATGAAATACTAAAAGAATTAGAAGCTGTCGGCGCATCAAAAGGAGAAAGACTTGCTGTCTTTATGCTTACAAACATTATTGATGAGTCAACAAAATTGTGGTTTGTTGGAGACGAAGAAGTTATAAGAAAGGCTTTTAAAAAAGAGCCAGTTAATAACGAAGTTTTCTTGCCTGGCGTTATGAGCAGAAAATTGCAGGTTGTGCCGCCCATACATGAAGCCATAGGGTGAGCCGTTTGGATGTGCTTTTAGACACTAACGCCTTATTAATACCTTTTCAATTTGGATTAGATGTTTATGAAAAAATAAAGGAGCTGGTACCAAAAGCAAGAATAATAACTCTTTCATCTTGCGTAGAAGAATTAAAGAAAAAAAAGCCAAGAAGATGGGAGTCAATAGTTGCTTTAGGGATGCAAAAAGGGTTAAAAATTATAGAAAGCCTTTTAAAGGCAGAAACAGTCGATGATGAAATATTAAAATATGCTGTAAAGCATAAATGCCTTGTATTGACCCTTGACAAAGAGCTTAAGAAAAAGCTTTTAAATGCCTCGTTGCGTGTTATTATCATGAGACAAAAACGGTACTTAAGGGTGATTGGTTAATGTATAAAATCCTGACAATGACAAGCAAAATCAGGGTGCCTCCAAAGTATTTTGGACTAGATGTTAAAGAAAGCATTGTTAAGGCCATAATGGAGGACTACGAGGGCTATTTGACGCCAAACCAAGAATTGCTTTTGTGTTTAATTGACATTAAAAGCATTGGAGACGGCATTATAATTCCTGGAGACGGCGCAATTTATTACAATTGCGAATTTGATATGCTTTCATACAAGCCAGTGCTTCATGAAGTTGTCGAAGGCACTATAACAGAGATAGCAGAATTCGGCGCTTTTGCAAAAATAGGTCCCATAGAGGGCTTAATTCACCAAAGCCAAGTTATGGACGATTATGTCACTTATTCAAAATCAAAAACCCTTCAGGGCAAAAATACAAAAAGGGTTTTAAAAGTCGGCGATAAAATCAGGGCAAGAGTTATTGCAGCAACTTTTAAAACACTTCAAACTGCAAAAATAGGTCTTACTATGAGGCAGCCTGGTCTTGGCACTTTAAAATGGCTTGAAGAAGAAAGGCTTAAAGCGCAAAAGGTGGTGAAAAAAAGTGATTGAAAAGGCATGCTTAAAATGCAAGCGGATTGTCACTGGCAAGCAATGCCCAATTTGCAAGACAAGCAAGCTTAGCACAAAATGGAAAGGCTTGCTTATAATTCTTGATGCAAAAGAATCTAAAATTGCTGAAAAAATGAATTTAACTGAGGGAAAATACGCATTAAAGGTGAAGTAAATGGAGCTTAAAATTTTGTCAGAAGAGGAAAACAAGTTGTTTAATAGGACTGAGATAAGATTTGAAGTAATACATGAAGGAGAGCCTACTCCAAGTCTTAATGACGTTAGGAGAAAGCTTGCTTTAACAACAGGAGGCATGTCAAGCCACATAGTTATTGACAAATTTAAAACTCTTTTTGGCATTGGAAGAAGCATCGGCTTTGCGAGAATATATAAAAATAAAGATGATATGCTTGAATACGAGCCAGAATATTTATTAAAGCGTAACGGCTTGCTCGAGGAAAAGAAAGAAGAAAAGGAGGGTGAAGTAAGTGGGGAAGAAAAGGAAGGAAGCAAAGAAGAAGGGGAAGAAGCAAAAAAAGAACAAGCTTCCGAGTAAAAAATGGGAAAAATATGAAGTCCAAGGGGACTCTTTAAAGAGAAAAAGGTACTGCCCTCGTTGCGGGCCAGGCGTATTTTTGGCAGAGCACAAAGACCGCTACACTTGCGGCGCGTGCGGATACGTAGAAATAAAAGAATGACTATTCGCAAAATTCTTTAAGTATGCTTGCAAGGTCTAACAGCGTTTCTTTTTCAGGCAAGTTTAATTCATTTATTTTGTCTGTTTTAATTGTGCATACGTAATAATCTGTAAGCGGCATTGGTATTTTGAAGATGTTGCCTAGTTCTTCATATCCAAGCGCTATGCCAAGAATTATTTTGTTTTTATTAAACAAGTATCCTGCTGTAGCGCTAAAATTTTTTTTGTTAGGTTGCTCCAAATTTAATTCCATGATTGGACGCCTTTTAAAAAGAGAATTAAAAAAATCATTGTAGTCTGCAAAAAAAGTATAATATCCTGTTGATACGTTTGCTGGTTTTGGATAGTTTATTTGATTAAACATTATCCCTAGGTACTCGTTCTTTCTCATGCTATAAAGAGAAATTTGATAAATTGTTCCAGGGCCTATCTTGACTTCAATTGTTTTAGAAGTATGGATTTTGTCTGGAAGAGTGTTAAGTGCTCTTGCATAAATTTCTTTTATTTCTTTTTTAACTTTTGCCTTTTTAGGCTTGCCTATTCTTTCTAAAAAGTTGCGCATCTTTTCGTACTCTTCTTTCCACATGAACTTCAAAAATTTAACACATTATTTATAAATTTTACTAAAATCTTAGTATATATGATATGTCTTGGAATTGAAAGCACAGCCCACACTTTTGGAATAGGCATTGTTACGCATGACAAAATTCTTGCAAATGTAAGAGACTCTTACGCGCCAAAAGAAGGAGGGATTCATCCAAGAGAAGCTTCAGAACATCATGCAAGCGTTTGTGACAGCGTTCTTAAGCAGGCATTAAAAAAAGCAAAAATAAGTCTTGAGCAAGTAGACCTTGTGGCGTTTTCTAATGCTCCTGGCATTGCGCACATGCTTCGCGTTGGCGCAGTGTTTGCAAGAACTCTTTCAAAAGTTTTGAAAGTTCCTCTAGTGCCTGTTAACCACTGCATTGCGCATGTGGAGATTGGCAGGAGAACTGTAGGATGCAAAGACCCAGTGACTTTGTATGTTTCAGGTGCAAATACGCAAATAATTGCCTATCAAGGAGGTCTTTACAGGATATTTGCAGAAACTTTGGACATGGGTGTTGGAAATTTTATTGACACGTTTGCGCGTTATGCAGGCATCCCATTTCCCGGAGGCCCGGTGATTGAAAAATTAGCTAAAAAGGGCAAGTATGTTGAGTTGCCTTATAGTGTCAAAGGCATGGACGTATCTTTTACAGGCATTTTAACTAATTTGCGCAACAAGCTTAAAACTCACAGATTAGAGGACCTTTGCTACTCAATGCAGGAGCATGTGTTTGCAATGCTTGTAGAAGTTTCTGAGCGGGCTCTCGCTCACATGCAAAAAAACGAGCTTTTGCTTACAGGTGGCGTTGCAAGCAACTCGCGCTTAAGAGAAATGTGCAAAGTCATGTGCAAAGATAGGGGCGCCAAATTTTATGTGCCAAAAAAAGAGTATTGCGTTGACAATGGTGCAATGATTGCAGTTCTTGGACTGCTTATGCATGATTCTGGCGCAAAATTCAAGAAAAAAGATTATTGCATTAATCAGAGGCAGAGAACTGACGAGGTGAAAGTGTTATGGCGCTAGTGCTAATAGCGCAAGGTGCTGAAAGCAAATTATACAGAGATGGGGACAAACTGATTAAGGAAAGGGTAAAAAAGGCCTATAGAATTTCTGCTTTAGACAAACGGCTCAGGAAACACAGGAACAGGCGAGAAGCTAAAGCAATGCGTGAAGCTTCAAAGCTAATAAAAGTGCCAAAAATTCTTGAAGTTTCTGAATACAAGATAGTGATGAATTACATTGACGGAGACATTTTAAGGGATGTTTTCTCTGATTTAAGCAAAAAAGACTTTAAGCATGTCTGCAGAACTATTGGCGAATACATAAGAAAATTGCATTCTCGCAACATCATACACGGCGACCTTACTACAAGCAACATGATACTTAAAGGCAAGGATTTATATTTCATAGACTTTGGATTAAGCGAGATTTCAGGCAAAGCAGAGGCAAAAGCAGTTGATTTGCATGTCTTAAAAGAGGCATTAAACAGCAGGCACCACGACATTGCAAAAAAAGCTTGGAAGCTTATCAGCAAGTCATACGGCGATAAGGAAGTTCTAGACCGCCTAAAAATTGTTGAGTCAAGGGGAAGGAAGAAGATAAAAACATGTCTTGATTAGTATTTTACAATGAAGAATAGTGTTTTAAAAAACAAAAAGCTTTTGACATTCTCTCTTGCTTCATTTTTAAATGACTTAGGAAGCGACATAGTCTCATCCCTTTGGCCCATGTTTGTTGTTTCTGTTTTAGGCGCAAACCTTGCTTTTCTTGGCTTTATTGACGGCCTAGGCAAGGCAGTTGTATCAATTTCCAAAGGTTTTTCAGGCTATTTATCTGATAAAATTAGAAACAGAAAAATATTTGTATGGACCGGCTATTTAATGAGCGGCGCGTCAAGAATCGGCTATGCATTGTCCGCTAATGCTTTGCTTTTAGTCCCTTTTAAAATACTTGATCGCTCTGGCAAAGTAAGGGGCGCCCCGCGTGATGCCATGGTTGCTTCTTTAACAGAAAAAAAACACAGAGGCACTGCCTTTGGATTTCTAAGAGCCATGGACACTTTAGGGGCTGTAGCAGGCACTATAATCGCCTTTTCATTGCTTGGCTTTTTAGGATATAGAAATCTATTTCTGCTTGCAGCAATTCCATCACTTATTGGCGGACTCCTCATATTCTTTTTCATTAAAGAAAAGCGCAAAGGCAAGCTGTTTAAAGGTTTCTCATTTAGAAACTTAAACAGAAATCTTAAAGTTTTCTTTGTCGCGCACGTGCTTTTTTCGTTTGCATTCATGAGCTACTCATTTATAATGGTTCTTGCAAGAGTCTATGGCGTAAGCGAGCCTTTGCTCCCTCTTTTTTATCTTTTATTTAATGTGGTGTATTTTTCGTTTGCGTATCCTCTAGGCAGATATTCTGATAAAATTGGCAGAAAAAAGGTATTGCTGCTCTCATACTCAATATTTGCGTTGCTTTGCGTCATTGCTTTTGCAACAAACGTTTATTCTGTGTTCTTGCTTTTCATACTTTTTGGTTTTGTTAAAGCAGGGGTTGACCCAGTTACTACAAGCTTTATATCAGACCTTTCACCAGCGCAAGGGCGTGCTAGCGTGCTTGGCGCATTTCAAATGGCAGCAGGACTTTCTGCCCTCCCAGCAGGCTTGATACTTGGAATGCTTTGGGATTTTTACGGATTGGCAGCGCCATTTACATATTCGCTTGCGCTTACACTGCTTGCAATAGCAACATTAACAAGAATTAAAGGAGGCAGTCCAAATGATTTTTGAATTTTTTTCAATGTTATTAAGCGCTTTTTTGCTTGCTTACTTAAGTCCAAAAGTTGTTAATTATGCGTCAGCCATTGCCAAAGCCTCAAAAATATCTCCCCTAATAATTGGAATGCTTGTTATAGGGATTGGAACTTCTATTCCAGAAATAAGCAATTCTTTAATATCTTCTGTATTAGGGCACGGAGACATAAATGTTGGCGACACTATTGGGTCTTCAATTTCGCAGATAACTCTTGTTTTAGGCATATGCGTGCTAATAGACGGCTTTACAAATATAAAAAGAGATGACATATTGGTTCTTGGTTTAAGCACTGTACTTGCTTCCGTATTGTGCGCTGTAGTTGTAGCTAAAAATGCAATAACTCGTCTTGACGGTTTTTTGCTTGTAATTTCTTATTTTGCTATAATCACTGTTCTTAGAAATTACATTAAAAAAGGATATTTCCCGTTAGAAACTGAAGAAAGGGTTTTTGAGGCGAAAAAGAAGCTTTACGCATTTAAACTTATAATTACCACTTTAGGCGTTGTTTTTGGTTCTTATGTGCTTGTAAGTTCTGTTATTTCGCTTTCTAGAACTCTTAATATTCCAGAGTTCATTATAAGCTTTGTTGCTGTTGGCATCAGCACGTCGCTTCCAGAAATAGTGATAGGCGTTTCAGCAGTAAGACAAAAAGAGTACGAGTTAGTCTTTGGGGATATATTTGGCAGCAACATTGTTGACACTACGCTTTCGCTTGGCTTTGGTCCCATAATAGCTCCTAATTATCTCTATGATAATGCGATTAGAGCAACAAGCTGCTACTTAATTCTTGTGACATTCATTGTCACACTAATTTTTGCTACAAGGCAAAGAGTTAGCAAGAAATGGGGTTTTCTACTTTTAGGTCTGTACTTAGCATCAATGCCCCTTCTTATTCAGTAATTTCCATCGAAGGGGTTTTAACCCCTTTCGAAACCCCCTTTAAAAATATGCTTTATTCAGTAATTTCCATTTCCATGTTTATACTTTTTGGGATTTGAATTCTCATAATAAGTCTTAATGCCCGCTCGTCCACACCCAAGTCTATTATTCTTTTGTGAATTCGCATTTCCCAAGTTTCGAACGTTTCGCGCCCCTGACCGCAAGGACTTCTTCTTGTAGGCACTCTTAGCTTTTTAGTTGGCAATGGAATAGGTCCTCTCATGTCCACTCCTGTCTTTTCAGCAATCTCTTTAATTTGATTGCAGATACTCAAGAGTGCTTCAGGTTCTGTGCTTGATAGCTTTATCCTTGCTCTAGGCATAAGTACACAGGAATAATATTTGCTTTTTAAAAGTTTCGAAAAACAGTATTCAGTAGTAAATATATCTTTAAATTATTGAATATATTCTTTTTAAAGCAATGAGCAAGGAAGTTGAATTACTAAAACAATTAGTGGAGTATGTTAAAGAAGTATATAATATCTCAATAACTGCTAATTATATGTCTGAACAGCGCATAGACTTAGTGCGCATGTTAGGTTTGCAGGAAAAATTAAGAGATTCTAATCTTTTTTTTATCTATAAGGATGGAAATTATGAAATTGAAGGCAGTAAAGAGGATCTATACAAGTGTTGCGAATTATTTGCTGACAAAATAATCAAAAATTTTTTTGATAGAGAGGGATATACGCATGACTACAGCTTAAATGTAGCCAGAAATCTTTATTCTTTAATAGGAAACGATCCTAAGAAGGTGGATGAAAAATTAAAATACTTAATAGATAGGGACTCAATGGTTGTCAAGTTATTAGAACAAGGCAGATTAGAGGATGCAACAAACATATACTATCATGAACTGGGCAAAATAATAGGGTCCAAGCCAATGAGTCTGCTAGAAAAATGCTTTAAAACTGCGTTAAAGAATGATGATTATGATGTTGCTAAAAGAATTGCTGAAATGCTTAGATACAGAAACAGCAAGTTAATGAAAAAACTTAAGAAGAAAAGAAAAAAGAAGTTTACTTCTTAGCTTCTCCCTTTGGAGTCCCTTTTTCAGTTACTTCTATGCACATTCCTGCGCCAATTGTCTTGCCCATGTCTCTGATAGCGAAGTTAGCTAGTTGAGGGATTTTTGACTTTTCTTCAATTACTAACGGCTTTGTAGGCCTTATCAAGACAA
The DNA here is from genome assembly GCA_017608505.1 of Candidatus Parvarchaeota archaeon. GTDB lineage: Archaea > Nanobdellota > Nanobdellia > WJKC01 > WJKC01 > JAFCFT01. The sequence goes on from JAFCFT010000002.1 coordinate 22,279, forward strand.
TTGCTGCATCTCCTTTTCTCAGAACTTCTGGGTTCTCTTCTTTAGTTGCTCCTGTCATTGGGTCAAGCTTTTTAAGTAGCTTTTCAAAAGTGCATGCTACTTGCGCTGTGTGCGCGTGGAACACAGGTGTGTATCCTGCAGTAATTACTGTAGGATGGTCAAGCACGATTATTTGCGCTTTGAATTGCTTTGCAATTGTCGGCGGGTTGTCTGGGTGTCCGCACACGTCTCCTCTCTTAATGTCATTTTTTCCGACGCCTCTGACGTTGAATCCAATGTTGTCTCCTGGTTCTGCCATAGGCACTGCTTCATGGTGCATTTCAATGCTCTTTACTTCTCCGCTAGCTCCTGATGGGTAGAACACCACTTTGTCATTTACTTTTAATACGCCTGTTTGGACCTTTCCAACTGGAACTGCCCCTATGCCTGTTATTGAGTAGACATCTTGTATTGGGATTCTTAATGGAAGGTCTACTGGTTTTTCAGGCATTACAATGTTGTCAAGAGCATCTACAAGCGTTGGGCCTTTGTACCATGGCGTGTTTTCGCTTTTCTTTGCTACATTATCCCCTTTAATAGCGCTTACTGCTAAAAACACTGTTTTAGATACGTCAAAGCCTGCCATTTTTAGCCTTGATGCTACGTCTTCTTTTACTTCATTCCATCTCTTTTCGTCGTAATTCACTACATCCATTTTGTTTATTGCTACAATCATTTGTTTTACTCCAAGGGTTCTGCACAAGAAGATGTGTTCTTTTGTTTGGTCCATGACGCCGTCCCTAGCATCAACTACTAGAACTGCAGCGTCAGCTTGAGACGCTCCGGTAATCATGTTCTTAACGAAGTCCCTGTGCCCAGGAGCGTCAATAATCGTGAACGTGTATTTTTGAGTGTCGAATTTTTTATGCGACAACTCTATTGTCAATCCCCTTTTTCTTTCCTGCTCTGTTGAGTCTGTCAAATAAGCATACTCCCATGTAGTCTTTCCAAGCTCTTCTGCCTTTTTCTTAAATTTTTCCAACTCCTGCTGCGTTAAGGCCCCCGTTTCAAAGAACAATCTACCGATGAGCGTACTCTTTCCGTGATCAACGTGTCCTACGAAGATCAAGTTCAAGTGTGGTTTTTTTGCCATAATTAAAACCTCCTTTTTTGTTTAAGAAATTGAGAAAAAGTCATCTATTTTTAAGTATTTCGGTTTGCATATATGATGTTATATCATTTATTTCCTGTTCCTTCAAAAGTTGTGCGCATATTATGTCTATATCAAATTTGTGCGTCTTGATTGCTTTATTGTATATTTCTTTTAATATGTTATATTCTTTATATTCATTCATTAATTCTTTGTATAATTTTATTGCTTTTTCTTTGTCATTAAGTAGTTTGCCGTATATCCTCACATGTAGCAGTCTTATTGCAATATCGCATCTATCACAAGCACGAGCGCTTGGGAGACTCCAGTTCATTACGCAGTCCTTACTGTATTTACAATGAGTTTGGTACCCAAATAAGTGGAATGCCTCATGTACGCCTAATTTTTCAAGCAGTTTTAATGAAGACTGATTATGCGGATAAACCAATATGGCGCCTGTAGCATATAAAGATTCACCCCAGTCATCTTGACGTTTATAAAATGGTTTGTCTACAAATATTATGTCTCCATGAGGATTGTACTTTCTATAATTTTCATAAGCTAAATTTGCCATTGTTGTATCCACGTCAACTAATTTTCCTTTGTATTCCAGCCCAGGAAAAGATTCATATTCTCCGCAATCGATTATTTTAAAATCAAGAGAATAATTCTTTAAAAATTTTTTAACACCATTTATAAATGTCTTTTTAACTTGTGTTTTAATGCCTTTTTTGGAGAAGACTCTAATTTCTTTACCTTTAAGCCAATTTTCAGTATTATAATTGTTATGCAACAAATCAGGTCTTATTTTTTTAGTATCTTTTCTGAAACTACTGATATTCATTTTAAGGATATCTGAGCCACCGCCATAATTCATAATCCATCTATCAAGAGAGGACGCATTCATTAGAATTTCCTCCTTATTGATTAGGACCTAGGCCTTTGCGTTCCCTAATTTTTCTGACAACTTCATCCTGCAGTTCTCTTGGCACAGGCTCAAATTTGCTGTCAACCAAGAACCATACGCCACGCCCTTCAGTGGCACTGCGCAAATCGCTTGTGAATCCAAATGCGTTTGCTACAGGAATTTTAGCAATTACTGTGACGCTTTCCATTTCTTGATTCATTTCTATTAGCTGGCCCCTTCTTGATTGTATTAGTTTGCTTATGGCGCCAGTATATTCTATTGGAGCGTCAATGCGCCTTATTTGCACTGGCTCAAGCAAAGACGCGTCTGCTGACTTAAAGCATTCTCTTATTCCTTGACGCACTGCAGGAAGCACTTGCGCAGGACCTCTATGAATTGCATCTTCGTGCAACTTCATGTCTATTATCCTGACTATTATGCCTTCGCAAGGCTCTCTTGCAAGCATTCCAGCATCCATTACCTGCTTGAATCCTTGGATTAGCATGCCTATGACTTCGTTGATTTGAACAATACCTGTTGACATGTCAAACAGCATATTGCGCTTGTAAATGCTTCTAAGTCTCTTTGCTTCATCCCTTGGTATGCCTAGCTCTATTATGCGTTCAATTAGTTCTTTGTCTTTTTTCCTGATTTCACCATCTTTTATTTCGCCTTTAACAAGCAAGTCATACCATTCTTTTGGCATTGGCTCAACTTCAAAATAAAATTTGTTGTGCTTGTTTGGACTTTTTCCTTCGCAACGCAGAGAATGCTTGTTTACAGTTTCCCTGTAAACTACTATTGGCGGGCTTGTGACTATTGGTATGCCTCTGTCGCGCTCTATTTTGTGTTCAATTATTTCTAAGTGAAGCTCTCCAAGCCCTGATATTAAGTGTTCGCCTGTTTCTTCATTAATTTCAGTCTTCATTGTTGGGTCCTCTTTTTCAATTTCTTTAAGCACTTGTATTAATTTAACGAGGTCTTTTGGGTCTTTAGCTTCAATAGATTTTGTCACTACCGGCTCAAATATGTGTTTAATGGACTCAAACGGCGTTATTTTTTCGAGGCTTACAGTTTCCCCAGATGTTGCGCCTTTAAGACCTATTACGCCAGCAGTGTTTCCTGCAGGCACTTCTTCAATATTATGCCTTTTGTCAAGAATCATTACAAACACTTGCTGGTTTCTTGCGCTTGTCTTTGCATTATTAAGCCATACTTGTTCGCCATGCTTTAATTTTCCTGAGAAAACCCTGCCAAAACTAATTTCCCCAGCTTGAGGGTCTACAAATATTTTAGTGACGCAAAAAACCAAAGGGCCGTTTGGGTCGCAATTCATAAGCGCTTTGCCTATTTCAGAATTAATGTCTCCAGGCCATATTATGGGAATTCTTAATTTCTGCGCTTCTAGTGGGTTTGGCAAGTGCTTTGCAACCATGTCAAGCACAACTTCATGCACTGGTGCTTTTTTGCTAAGCTCTTTTACAGCTTCAGGGTCATCTTTTGAGTACGCGTCAAGTATGTCTTTAAATGTAAGATTTTTTTCTTTCATGACAGGGAAGCTTAGCGCCCACTTGTCAACTGCTGTGCCAAAAGCAACTGTCCCGTTTTGCACAGAAACTGTCCAGTCATCTTTTAGGTCTTTTGGAGCATTTGCCCTTATGATTTTATTAACTTGATTAATTATTTTGATAAATCTCTCCTGCATTGATTCAGGAGTTAATTTTAATTCTTTAATGAGTCTGTCTACTTTGTTGATAAAGAGTATTGGCTTTACACGCTCTTTTAGGGCCTGCTTTAACACTGTTTCAGTTTGCGGCATTGCGCCTTCAACAGCGCATACAACTACAAGCGCGCCGTCAACTGCTCTCAGTGCTCTTGTGACTTCGCCTCCAAAGTCTACGTGTCCTGGGGTGTCAATTAAGTTTATTAAATAATCATTATCGCCTACTTTATGGACCATTGAAACGCCAGTTGACTGTATTGTAATTCCTCTTTGCTGTTCTTCTTCTAATGTGTCTGTTTTTCTTACAGTGCCTGCTTTTTCCATTGAAAGCATTCCAGCGCCAGCAAGCAAGCTGTCAGAAAGAGTGCTTTTTCCGTGGTCAATATGCGCAATGATGCCGATGTTCCTAATGAACTCTGGCTTGTGATGCAATTCCTTTATTCTCTCTTCAACTTTAGCCATAGAAAAAACGAACTAAAAAGGCTTTTTAAAGTTTTCTACCTGCTTGCAGCTGCCTGCCTTTCAGCTTCTATTCTTTTTGCAACTGAGAAGCTTCTTGGGTCTTCTTTAGATGCAGCAATTATTTCTTCTGCAAGCGCGTCCCATATGTGTTTTTTGGACTTCTTAGACTGGTTTTTTGCCCCTTGACAAATCCAGCGCAGCGCTAAGTCAATTCTTCTTTGAGGGCTTGTTTCAATTGCTTTTGGATGCCTGATTCCTCCGTATTGCACTGTTGTGACTTCTTCGCAAGGAGCTGCATTTTCAACTGCGCGCACAACAACTTGGATAGGGTTTTGTTTAGTTTTTTCTTCTATTAATTCTAAAGTTTTTCTAACAATTTTTAAAAGGGTTATTCCTTGCCCTAGTTGCTTTCCTGTGCACCAGGTCTGCTTTTTTCCTTTGTGGCCAGAAACAGGGACGTGATTCATTAAGCGTTCAATAATATGATATTTTGACTTGTGGAATTTTTGAGTTGCATGACGGCCAAAAGTTTTAGGAATGTAAACCGGCTTTAAATTAATATAATCTTTTAGTCCTGGGTCGCGAAGTTCTATGTTTTTGCTTGACCATTTTCCAAACAAAAGAATGTCAGGCAGTTCAACAATTTCAGGCGCTTTTTCTCCTTTTTTAACTATTCTTTTTTCAATTTCTTTTGCTTTTTCCAGCAATTCTTTTTTTACCATGTTATTTACCTCTCAGGCTTTTCTTTTCTTCCGCGCACAATTTCTTTTAATGAGACTCCATTTACTTTAACTACTTTAAATTTGACGCCAGGAATGTCCCCTTTACTGCCTCCTCTTGGGCCCCCAAGCCTTTCAATTTCCACTGTGTTGTGCTCATCAATGTATTTAATTGCGCCTTCTCCAGGCACAAACGCAGTAACGCTTTTGCCGTTTTTAATTAATTGGACGACGCAACATTTTCTTAAAGCTGAGTGAGGCTGCTTGCAAGGAACATTTCTTTTTGACAAAACAATTCCTTTTGCCCTTGGACTTCCTTCTAAAGGGTCGTACTTGTGCTGTATTCCTAATTTTTTTGCTTTTCCGCCTTTGTATCTGTACTTAAAAGTCTTGCGCCTTAAAAGCAACTTTCTGCCTGCAAACAAACCAGTTGGTTTCTTCATGGATTATTGTGTATGAGAAATCCATTTTTAAAGCTTACGATAAAATTATATCATCAATATCAAAGTATTTTCTAATTAAGTGCTTTGCCTTTTTCAGCTTAACTTTAATTGGGACTCCATTATTTTTCACTCTTTCAAAACTTATTCTAATAATTTTCTTGGAATTGCTTTTTTCGCTTATGTACGCATTGCTTATTTTAAGAGGCCTGAATACATTGTTTAAGAATGCTAAAGGGTCGGGATTAAATTCTACAATTTCCACTTTTTTATTAAGAATGTTTTGCAAGTTCTTGATATTCACTCCATTTTTGCCAATCGCCATAGCTGCTTGGCCTTCTTTTACAACAAATATGATCTTGTTGTCATTAATTATGACATCTTTTACTACAACACCTACTAATGACTCAAATAATCCTATGTATCTTATGCTGTCTGTATCTAATTTGATTGACTTTGTTACAGTCATCTTTTCTTAACCCCACTTTCAGATTCCTTTTTAATTCCTATTACACTGATTGCATACGGTTTTTTGCACAATATGCCTTGCTCTTTTGACGTAAGTTCGCTTAATTCAACTGGCGTTTTAATGCTTAACAGTTTTAATTCTTCAAATGCTTTTTGATTATTTTTGCTTACAATCACTTTTGCTAGCTCTCCTTTTAGCAAAGCCTTCTTAACGCTTTCTACGCCTTTTATTAAAATGCCTTTTTTCAATGCCTTTTCAATTTCACTTTTTGTCATGTTTTACCACTAATTTTAGCATTCCTGTGCCAATTGGTGCTGGCTGATTTATCATTACATTTTCAACAACGCTTGTTAAGTCATCAATTTCTCTGTGGGCTGCAGCATTAAATAAATGCTTTAGTGCAGTTTCAAAAGAAGCTCTTGCTAAAACTGACTTTTTGCCTTTTGTTATGCCGTATCTAGTGACTCCTTTAAGCGTGCCGTCAGCAGTCATTGCGTCAGCAACAAGCATTAGATGCCTTATGTCAACTGACAAGCCTTGCTCTCTAAGCGTCATTGATGCTTCTCTAATTATTGCATTGCGGGCAGCTTCTATTCCAAATGTTTTCTGAATTTCATACAAGTCATTTGTAATTGTTCTTGTGGGGTCAACTTCTGGTATTTTAAGAACGTCTTTTAAGTTTGATCCAGCTGTTTTTATAATCCATTCATTGCCTTTTTTAACTGGAAGAACTTGTTCTATCTTAGGAACTCCTTGAATATAAATGTCTTTTACTTTGACTCTAAGTTTGTATAATTTTTTTATGTCAGCTTCAGGAGATTTTACATTAATTACATTTCCTTCATAAGTTACTTTTTCTTTTTTAATTTTCTTTTTAATCATTTCAGAAACTTCTTTTGTAGTTATCATGTATTTTTCCAATAACTTTTTATCAAGATATATTTTAACAGTTTTGTTAAGCAAGTCAATATTAGTTCTATCTATTACGTCTTCTACAGTTAATTCAAGAATTTTTGTTGCAATTTCTCTTACTTTCTTTTCGTCGCCTGCGAACTTTTCTTTTAAATATATTGTCATGCTTGGAGTGGAAGGGATTTTTCTTGCATCAAATATCTCAATAAGTCTTGGAAGACCTCTTGCAACATTAATTTCAGCAACGCCTGCAAATTTGTGGGTCCTAAGTATCATCTGCGTTCCTGGCTCTCCAAGGCTTTGTCCTGCAACCACTCCTACAGCTTCTCCTGGTTCTGCAAGAGAGTTTGCATAGGACTCTAAAAGCTTTTGTTTGCCTTTTTCATCAAGAGTATCATACTTTTCCTGAAGTTTTTTTGGCAGATTCACATTACTTCACCACCGCGCGTTTTTGAAACGTCCACGCCATCTTCTCCGTACTTGAACTGAATTATTATGTTGTTGCTGTCTCTTACAGTCCCGTCATATTCTACTTTTATGTCTTGAAGCGCATTAATAAGTCTTCTTTGCAAGTAACCGCTTTTTGGGGTTCTCATTGACGTGTCCATAAGAGAGTCTCTTCCTGCTATGGCATGGAAAAAGAATTCATGAGGCGTAAGGCCTGCTTTGTAGCCGTGTCTTATGAAACCGTGAGGTCCAGCGCTTAAGTCGTCTTTGTTAAAGTGAGGAAGGGTCCTTCTATTATATCCTTTAACAATTCTTGAGCCTCTAAGAGATGTTTGGCCTACAAGGGCTGAAATCATTGTAAGATTAAGCAATTTTCCCCTTGCTCCGCTTTCTGCCATGATTGTTGTTCCAGAAGGTTTTGACATTTCTTCAACAATATGGCTTGACTTGTTGCGCGCCTTGTTTAATGTGGCAAGTATTTTAAATTCAAGGGTTTCTCTTAATGTTTTTCCAGGATATGCTTCCATTTTACCCATCATGTAATCTTTTATTAATTCTTCTACTTTATCTTCTGCTTTATTAAGAAGTCTTTTTATTTTCTTTACTGCTTCTTCAGGCAGGTCGCTGTCAGTCGGCGAGACTGTGATGCCTCTGTCCTGCAAGAAATTTATGAACAGCAATGTTGCTTTGTTTAAAAATTCTATTGCCTTGTGTTTTCCATATTGCTTAATTATTTTATGAAGCAAGAGCCCCACTCCTGAACCAACGCTGTTTTTGTCTATGATGCCTGCTTTTAACTCTCCATTTTTCACGTAAACATAAGCATCATACTCGCAATTTGCTTTCTTGCACTCTTTGCATTTCTTGCATGCTCCGCTTTTGCATTCAAAATTAAAGTCTTTTGGCAAAAGCAGGCTGAATATTTCTTTTCCAGTAAATTCTTTTTTATCAGGAAGCTCTGCCACTATATTTGATCTTGCGAGCAAATCCATAGTTTCATTTCTTGACAATTTCGTGCTTTTTTGCGTCAGGATGTATGCTCCTGCAATGTGATCATTAATGCATCCTATTATTGGAAGCCCGTATCTTGGAGTTATTATGTTATTTGCAACTTCAACAAGTATTTTTGCTTCTGCGCGCGCTTCCTCTGTTTGAGGTATGTGAAGATTCATTTCGTCGCCGTCAAAGTCTGCATTGTACGGCGGGCACACGCACAAATTAAGCCTAAATGTTTTTCCAGGAAGTATTTTTACTTTGTGAACCATCATGCTCATTCTGTGAAGGCTTGGCTGCCTGTTAAACAAGGCAGGGTCTCCATTTAGGAGATGACGTTCAACAATGTAACCCTCTTGAAGCTCTTCTAATATTGCATCTTTTGTTTCGTCAGATATCTTTTTCCTTTTGCCTTCAGGAGTTATAATATAGTTTGCTCCAGGATACTTTTTAGGGCCGTTTTTTATTAATTTTTTAAGCCATTTGATGTTCCACTCAGTCACGCGTTCTGGCATAGTTAAATCCATTGCCATTACAAGAGGGACGCCGACTTCATCAACAGCAATATTTGGATCAGGGCTTATCACTGTACGCGCGCTAAAGTCTACTCTTTTTCCTGCCAAGTGCTTTCTAAATCTTCCTTCTTTGCCTTTAATTCTTTCTGCAAGGGTTTTTAAAGGCCTTCCACTCCTGTGCCTTGCAGGAGGAAGCTGGGATATGTTGTTTACAAAAAGTGTTGTAACATGATATTGGAGCAAGTCCCACAAGTCTTCTATTATTAATTCTGGCGCTCCTGCATTTAAGTTTTCATACAGCCTCTGATTAGCTCTAATTATGTCTCCTAACTTGTGCGTTAAGTCATCCTCGCTTCTTGTTCCTGACTCAAGCGTAATAGAAGGCCTGACTGTTATTGGAGGCACTGGAAGCAATGTCAATACAAGCCATTCCGGTCTTCCTGCCAGAGGGTCGAATCCAAGAAGTATTAAGTCCTCATCAATTACTCTTTCAAGCCTCTCGCGCACGTCCACTGGCGTCAACTTGGTCTTTCCTTGATAGAAAAAGTAGGGTTTTTTGAGTATTATTTTTTCTTGTTCTGCACCGCAATGAGGGCATTTTTTAATGTTTTTTATGTTTTTCTCTATATCTGCAGCAATTTTCCACGCTTCAAGCCCTCCTTTTTGAGCCTTAATTGTTTTTATTTTCTCTTCGTAAGCCTTTAATTTTTCAGGCGTGGCAAGTATTCTCGAACATTTGTTGCATGTGCTTCTTAATATCATGTATATCCAGTGAACATACTTTATGTGTATGACTGGCCTTGCAAGTTCTATGTATCCAAAGTGTCCTGGGCACTCTTTTACTCGCTCTCCGCAAGTTCTGCATCTCATTCCAGGATCAATGACTCCCATTCTTAGATCCATAAGCCCGTTGTCAACAGGGAATCCATCAGCATCATATAAATCCGGGTTAGTTATTTTAACTACGCTCATTTTCTTTATCATTTTAGGGCTCAGTATCCTAAATTCAATCTTGCCTATTTTTTCGCTTATTACGTCCATTTTGACATCAACTCTTTGGTTCAATATGCAGTTTTGGATATATGACGAGTGACTTTAACTCGTCCAACAGCAATTTGAAAGCATAACTCATTTCAATAAGAGTTATCTCGCTTCCTTCGCCGCATACAGGGCAAAGCCCTTTGTTTTTAAATTTGTTAAATATTGCAATCATTCCGCACTTCTTGCATACAGGCATTACTGACTTGTCGCTGTCAAATCTTTCTTTTAAAAACAATGTAGCGCCGTGGCCTATAAGGCAGTCGCGCTCCATTTCTCCAAGTCTCAATCCTCCTTCTTTTGCCCTTCCTTCTGTAGGCTGTCTTGTAAGAAGTGCGAGAGGGCCTCTTGACCTTGACTGGATTTTTGAAGCAACCATGTACTTTAATTTCATGTAAAACATGTCTCCAATCATTATCCTGACTTTGTATTGCCTGCCTGTTCTTCCGTCATACATAGTTTCAGTCCCATTATCTTTAAAGCCTAATTTTAACAATTCTTTTCTTAAGTCCATTTCATTTTCATTGTCAAAAGTAGTGCCGTCTATGCATGTGCCTCTAAGCGCTGCCACTTTGCCTGCAAGACATTCTATTATCTGCGAGAACGTCATTCTTGGCGGCACGCTAAAAGGACTAAATATTATGTCAGGTATTATTCCTGAGGCAGTAAAGGGCATTGACTCTTGAGGCACTATCATGCCTATAACGCCTTTTTGCCCATACCTTGATGAGAATTTGTCTCCTATCTCAGGTATTCTTTGGTCTCTTATTTTGACTTTTACCATTTTGTTGCCTTCCTGAGATTCTGTTATCATGACAGTGTCAACAATTCCTTTTTCTTGCAATTTAATTGTTGTTGAAGTTTCGCGTCTTGCTTCAATTCCAACTTTAAATTCTTCAAGACCTGCAAGGAATCTTGGAGGGCTTGTTTTTCCGACTAAAACGTCTCCTGACTCAACTTCAGCTTCTGGATAAATTATGCCGTCATCTTCTAAATGAACATAAGCATCTTCAGTCCTATATCCTTTGACTTCTTTTTCAGGGATGCATATTAAATCTTTTATTCCTCCTGCATACTTTAGCTCCTCGCTTTTGTAAGGCCTAAAGTATGTGCTTCTAAACAAGCCTCTTTCAATGCTTGACTTGTTTATCACAATCGCGTCTTCAATATTGTATCCGTCCCAAGTCATAATAGCAACAACTACGTTTGTGCCTATTGGATGAATATCATAATTCATTAAATCCCACATTATTGTGCCAACAAGCGGTTTTTGAACATAATGAAGTATATTGCTGTCAGTGTCATCTCTAATTAAATAATTGCTTGCGTAAATTCCAAGACCTTGCTTTAAAAGCTTGGCGCCATAAATTACCCTTGGCGCAGTATTGTGTTCTGCGTAAGGGACCATTGCTGCTTGGTTCCCAAAAATGCACAAAGGGCTTATTTCCAAGTGCGTGTGCGCTTCTGTAAGTTCGCTTTCATTCATTGCTATTTTTGCATCCTCTTCCTCGCTTGCATCCAAGTATTCTATGACTCCTTCTTTGACTAAGTCATTCCAAGATATCTCCCCATTTTTTAATTTCTTTATGTGCTCTTTTGTTAATTTTGGAATTCCTTTTTCAACAATTATTAACGGCCTTCTTGCCCTTCCTTTTTCAGTTGTAATCTCAATGTTGTCAAGCTCTTCATCATACATTATATTCATTAAGTTTGTAATTTTTCCTTCCCTTCTTTCTTTTTTAATGTGTTTTATGAACCTTGCAGGATTCTTAACAGTCCCTATGAATGTGCCATTAAAAAACACATCAGTCATTTTTTATCAACCCCTATTTGTTCTAGTCCGCTATTTTTAAGCGCTTCTACAATCTTTTCATTTTCTTCTTTAGGCACATTAGTGCTTATTTCGCAAGTTATCCCTAAATACTTTCTAAGACCTACTGGAGGTCCTTCTGGAGTTTCGTAAGCGCACAATTTTCCCCAATGCGTAGGATGTATGTCGCGCGCTTCAAAGTTTTCTCTTGATGATGTTAAACTTGAGACAACTCTTTTTAAGTGGCTTACAGTGTCAACAAAATTGCATCTTGATAAGTGCTGGCTTACTCCGTGCCTTCCGCCGACCCATTCTCCTGTAGCCAAATTGCTTTTAATTCTTGATGACAATAATTGGCTTCTTGTTATTGCCTGAAGACTTGGAAGCTTTCCTCTTTTTACAAGCCTTTCAAAATTATATTTCATGTCACCAACAAGTATTCTAAATGAAAATCTGAATAAGCTTTCCATTAAATCTCCGCACAGCCTCAGCCTTTTATTCATGTAATGGTCTTTGTCATCCTCTTTTATTATATTGTATGACAACTGAAGCAGTTTCCTAATGCATTTTGCCAGATAATAAGCTTTCAGCATTCTTGAAGACTCGTCGTGCCCTATGTGAGGGAACAAGAACTTGTCAATCATTGTCAATGCTTTGTTAATCATCTTCTCTTCTGTCTGCGTTGCGCCTAATTTCTTTCCAAGCGCTATCAATGCCTGCTTTTGGTTTTTTATTTCGGCAACTTTGTACAAATTAATGTATATGTCGCTCATCATTCTTTCATTTGGCTGTATTGCAGAAACTATTTCTTTGTCATTGTCAAGACCTAGCGCCTTAAGCAAGAGCATTGCAGGCGCTTTATTGACTCTTGTGAACGTGACATTTATTAATCCTGCCCTGCTTTTTTGTATCAAGTGGGGAATCCTTAATTGATCATCTTCTGAAAATATTTTTACAATATAAGGGTAAGGTCCTATTTTTTGCTCTTCTACAAAAATCCTGTTTGGCGCCAAGTCCTCTATTATTACAACAACCCTTTCTGTTCCATTTATTATGAAGTAGCCTCCTGGGTCCATAGGGTCTTCTCCATTATTAATTAGCTCTTCCCTGCTTAAGCCCTTTAAGTAGCACGGATCTGACTTTACCATTATCGGCATATTTCCTATATGTATTACTTTTTTCTCGCCTTCTACGCCGTCTTTCTTGTAAAACATTTCAAGCATTATTGGGGCTTCATACGTTAAATCTCTAAGTCTTGCTTCTATTGGCAATATTGGCCTTTTTGTGCCGTCTGCTTCTCTTATAAGCGGCTTTTCAACCCACACCTTTCCAAATACTATCTCAAAATCTGAAACATTTGGAGGAAGGATGTCTGGCGTTAACTTTCCAACTTCATCAACCACGACCTGCATTCTTTCATTTATAAATTTATTAAAAGACTCTATATTAAATTCTACAATACTCTTCTCCCTAAAGTACGCTCTTAACAAATCTTTATGATTAATCAACCACAACCACCTCCAAGGAGGGGGACTTTCCCTCCCCCTCCTCTAGGCTACTTCTCCCCCTCCCTCGCATTACTATGTAGGTTTTATGATTAATCAACCACAACCACCCTGTAATACTTTGCTTCGCCAGCAGTTGGGCTCTTTCTTGTGATTTCTATCACATCTCCGGGCTTTGCCTTAAGCAATTTGGCGCACGGGTCTTTTTTTGAAATTTTTGGCAACGATGCTTTTGTTATATTGTACTTTGAAAGCAAGTTTATTGTCTCCTCTTCATTAAGTATTCTATGATCAGGGACTATCTCATGGTCAAAAAGTATAAACTTCTTTTTTACTTCTTTAGCCCCTTCTTCCCCTTTTGATTGGTTTTTTTCCCCAGTCATGAATTAATTACCAACCGCGCGCGAATTATAATTAATTTCCTGATAATCTTAAATAAAACGCATTTTATTTACTCAAGAAACTGTCTTCTCTTTTTAAATGTTTCGTTTTTTGCCCTTTTACCAAGGATTTTTCTGCAGTTTCAGCATAAATCCCAGCACATTAAACGCTTTGTAAATAAATGGTGCTGCCAGCATGATGCCTAAAACTTCAAAGGCATTGAATAAATCCCATGTTGCAATAATCACGCAAGCCACAAGAATTTCAGAATCCCAAGGCTCAAATGATGCCCCTGGCTTTAAATTAATTTTTCTTTTAATAAAACTTGTCAGTAAGTCCCCTGCAACTACTCCAACTCCAGTTAAAAGCCCGTACTTAATGCTTCCAAGCACAAGATACCCTGATAGCAAACCAACACACATCATTGTTGCAACGCCTCTCCAAGTTTTATGAGAACCAAACACGCGTTTCCCTTTCCACTTTTTATTAAAATCCACAGGAGCATTCATTTTTGGAAAAAGCTTTGCACTAAGAACAGGGCTTAAGTTTGCAAGTATTAATGGAACTGCTTTTACAAACACGTCAATCATATAAATTCTTAATTCACTAAGCTTATATATTATTGCCTTATATCTTTAAGTAATGTATGGTCCTTTTCCTGTCATTATAATATTGTTTTCAGTTGGCTTTTTAATCATTCTTCATGCCTTAAAAACTAAAAAACATAAAAAGCATGCGAGAACTTTTGATGAATTGCTCCTTGGCGCGTTTCACATAATATTGTGTTTCATATACCCTTTGTATTATTTGCGTTTTCCTTCTCTTTCTAGCACTTTGTATCTTTTAACAAATATTTTAGCAGTGGCAACAATATGTTTTTTACTTTTAATCCTTGCTTTTGAAAAATTCAATGTTTCAAAACATCCTTATCTTAAAAAGAAAAGATCCTACGCGTCTTTTAAAAAAAATTTCCTTTCAAATTACAATAAACAAAACAGATACAAAAGAAGGATAACACACATAATACCTGCGTTAGTGATACTTCCCATTTATTTAATTGGCAAGTCATTTGCTCCCTTGCTTCCAGATTGGGAAGCATGGTGCGTTGGATTAATAACAAGTGCTGGCGTATGTTTTGTTCTTGTTTTCTCAATTGCAGACCTCGTGCGGGTTTCTAAACCAGAATTGCTGCCTGAATGGGCAAGCAAACTTTTTTCAAAAGGATTAAACAAAGAAGAAGTCTTAGACAACACATTTACAACATCCTCTGCAATGATTCTTGGATTTGCTCCTTGGCTCCTTGCAGGCCTTCTTGTTTTTACAATTGTTTCTCTTGTTGCCTCTGTCTCTGACGCAATGGCGGCAATTACGGGATTTAGATTTGGAAGGCACAGATTTCCAAAAAAAGGAAGAAAAACAGTGGAGGGCTACATAGCAGGCATACTTACCACATTTAGTTTAGTCATTGCCTCATTTTTCATACTTTCAACAATCAATCCTTTGTTAATAATCTTGTTTGGTCTGTTTCTTGCAGGAGCTTTCTTTTTAGTTGATGTTTTAAATCTTCCAATAGATGACAATAAAATTAATCCTCAAGTAATAGGCTTTGTCCTACTAATCTTATTGGCAAGTTTTAGATAACAGCAAACTTGCAAGCGTTGCCATTGATGCCAACAGCCCTATTGCTCCAGGCTCATAATTGTTGATTACGTATCCCCCTATTATAGGAGCAATTACATAGCTTGCACTTGTAAGGGAATTAATTGCCCCCATTGTTTTTCCAATCTCACCTTTTACCCTTTTGCTTATCTCGCTAATTATTATCGGCTTTGCAATAATAAGCATAAATACTATGTATAGCATGATCCACGTATTTGTATAATAAATCCTGCAAAAGCAAACGTTTGTGATACTATTAATATGGTCCTTCTTCCATACTTGTCGCTTAGTTTTCCTGCAAAAGGCGCAGTTGCAAACTGGCTTGCGAAATACACAGTTATTATTTGTCCAACAAGAAAAGGCGTTGCGCCTAATGTAGCTCCTAATCCAAGAGACTCAGCAAATATTATGTATGCTGCTAGCGCATGCTTGTTATTCATACTGTTTCCTTTAATTTTTCTTTAATTCCTTCTTGTATTTTTTTCATTTGTTCTTCTTCTATTTTTTTCGTCCCCCATATGAATGCAAATCTTGTTTTATCTTCATGGAATCTTGGTATGACATGCATGTGAAAATGAGGTATTAACTGTCCTGCTTCTTTTCCATTGTTGCTTATTATATTAAATCCTAAAGGGTCTATTTCTTTTTTTATTGCAAGCACGATTTTCCACGCAACTTTCATCATGTGCTCTGCCATTTCTATTGGCATGTCATTAAGCTGTTCATAATGATTTTTAGGGACTATTAGCGTATGGCCTGGATTTACTGGATTAATATCTAAGAATGCTATTGCGTATTCATCTTCATAGACTTTCATTGAAGGTATTTCTCCTTTAACAATTCTGCAGAACACGCAAGGCTCATCGCTTGGGTTGCTGATTTCTTGCCTATTAGTCATAGAATTCTAGACTGCGCTATTACTTTTAAATTTTATTAGTGAGCCCGGAGGGATTTCCAATCCAAAAATTCTTCTCTGGCTTTTGAACCCCCGACACCCTGGTATCCTCCAGGGAGAGCCTGGTAAAAGCTTCACCTCCGTACCATCAAGCTGTTGCTTGATCCTGCAATCAAAAAGACTGCAGGCGCTTCGTAATCAAAGCGGGTTGGTGGTCAGGTGCTCTACCAAGCTGAGCTACGGGCCCACTTATTGAAAATTAATTTTATTTCCTTTTTAAGGCTTTTCATTTCTTTGTCATTTATCAACAGCCCATAAACAACGGCAGTGCGCCCTGGCGCTTTCCCATTTTTGTACCATAGCAGTTCTTTATTAAACATTTTTTTTGTCAAGTAATTGCAGTCAACTCCAGTTGCCTCAAGACTGTATCTTTTTAAATCAGGGTGTTTGCAAGGCAATCCCTTCGTAAGATTGCACGGCCTGCATTTTTTGCATGCTCCGCTTCCAAGCAAAATTCCCCCTGCTTTGTCTTTAAGCATTCTCATTACCTTTTCACAGCGCGATTTAAGACACGAATTAGCAAGCATGACTTTAAGATAATCTTTATATCCGTATCCTTCTAATTGGTCAAGGTTTGCATACATATGCACAACAAGCATTGCATCATAACCCTTCGCCAGCCTTTTAAATGACGGAGCTATTGGAGGACAACAATATTTTTTGCCGTAATTCCTGCACCCTTCTTTGCACATTTTGTCAAACAAGACTTTATTCACTTTTACTTCACTGCATTTTATAAATCCGTATTCGCACTTTGCTTTTAATTCATGTTTTGGCGTCTTGATTATTAAAAACATCTTTTTGTTTTAAGCAGTAAAACTTAAAAATCGTTTGCTAATATCAAACTTTATGAATGACGAAGCACTTTTAAAAAAACTCGAAGACATAAAAATTCCTGCGCACGTTGGAATAATAATTGACGGAAACAGACGCTGGGCAAAAAAACACGGCTATTTAAAATACAGAGGTCACACTGCTGGCTTTAAACTCTTAAAAAAAATTATTAAATTCGCATTTAAGACAGGCATTAAGCACTTAAGCATTTATGCGCTTTCAATTGAAAATCTAAAGCGCGAAGAGCGCGAATTAAAGCATTTATTTAGCCTTTTAAAAAAAGGGCTTGCAGAAATTAGGCAAGACAAAGATATAATGAAGGAAAGCGTAAAAATAAACATCCTGGGCAGGACATATCTTCTTCCAAAAGACCTTCAGGAAGAAATTAAAAAAACCCATGAATTTACAAGAAACAACAATAAACTTACGCTTAATTTCTGCATTGCATACAATGGCCAAGATGAAATTGTTGATGCAGTTAAAGAAATAATCAACAAAAACATGCCTTCTGAAGAAATTGACAGAAACATCATTAAGTCGCACTTATATACGCGCAATTCCCCTGAAGCTGACTTGATCATCAGGACAGGCATGGAAGACGGCAAGCGGATTTCAGGTTTTCTATTATGGGACGCAAGCTACGCAGAATTCATTTTTAGGGACGACTACTGGCCAGACTACACAAAAGATATGTTTGTAGAAGATTTAATTGAGTATTCAAGAAGAAACAGAAGGCGCGGCAAGTGAATCTTATATAAATATGTAATCTTCCTTTTAATGTGTTTACAATTGGAATTTTTTTAGCTTTGTAGGTTCTGCTTTGCTTATTGCAACTGGCATTTATCTTATTTTTAAAAAGGCGCTTGCTATATGCAATCTTTAAAAGCCTCTGGCTAATCTCTGATACAGTAATCATTTTTATCTTAACCAGTATGAGAGACGAGTATAAAAAAGCACGTTTAAGACTTGTGTTGCTTGGTGCGTTTTAAATAGCAACTTTTTTCTGGGGCTTTATAAACACAGTGTTGATTGCTTAACCTCATATGAATGTTTTATTCGAAGGCTTAGTTTCTCCTATTCTTATGGGCCTTTTGCCTATCTAATGTTAAAAAAAGGAACTCTCTATAAGCAGGCGTGTATATTACAGGGCCTTGCTTTCCTTTGTTGCACTTATAAATTAACTCCAATTTAGTCCCTGCCTGCAATTCATCGCACCCAATTACTTCTGCCGTGCATTCCTTATCTCCAATCCTTATTCTTGAGGTTTTGCCATTATATTCTATTAAATGCGCATGCGCATAATTTGTCTTGACAACTGATTTGCCTGCGCATTCCACGCCCTTTGAAATCGCATTTATCCTTTTATTCATGAATTTGTCATGCATATATTCATTTAACTCGAATCTCTTGTCATGCATTTTAATTGCGTCTTCAAGTTTTGCGCCTTTTGCAAATTTTTTAATTCTTTTAGCAGGCCTTATGCTTATTGTGCTCGCGCTTGCGCCAGAACCATATACATATCCAAGCACTTTGTCGCCATGTTTTGCATTATCCAAATAATTGCACAATATTAATCCAAAGTTTGCTGCAAAAGCATTTCCTATGCGCCTGTTAATAAAATTGTATTTAAATACTTCTTTAACATCTCTTTTCAAATCTTTAAAAGGATTTAATTCATACAAATCTTCGTGTTTTCTTTTTTCTCTTTCAAAATTAGTCATCCAGTATGGCATGTTTGGAACCGGCGTGTGGCCTATTACGTATTCAAAATCATTAATGTCTTTTCCAGCATTTTCTAAAAATCTGTTTATGCTTTCATACACTAATTTTTTATAATAATACATGCTCTGCCTTCCATTGCATATTGGGTTTGCTGGGTCGTCATGTCTTATAAAAAAGTCGTTTACATCTTCAAAAACAGTATTAACCCCTCCTCTTTTAATTATTGCTATTGGGTTGTCGCCTACTATGAATGCTGCAGCGCCATGTCCAACTTTATCATAAAATATATTCTCCTTTTTTATTGGCGCGCAGTCTGCGAACACCACCAACGCGTATTTTCCATTAAAATCCTTGCTTTCAGTTTCCCTTAAAGCTGTTATCAGTGCATTTAGTCCAGATGCGCACGCATTTTGCACATCTTTTGTTTCAAGCAACTTATTAAGGCCTAACATTTCTGCCACAATTATTGCTGATGATTTCACTTTATATGCAGGCGTTTCAGAACAAAAATACACTGAAGCAATGTCATTTTTGTCTATATCCGCCTTTTTAATTGCCTCTTTTGCTGCATACCATCCTGCGCTGACAGAGTCAATATAAGGATGCGCTATTCTTTGTTCTAACAACCCTATGTTGTTCTCCTCAAGTTTTCTATAATATCTTCCAACAAACCATCCGTAACTTACTATCCCACTTTTTTCCATTTTGAATTAGTATCATTTGCTTCCCTTATAAATTTTTTTAGTTTTTACTTGCTCTTGCTGGTATTATAACTGCATAAGTGGACGCCCGGGCCGCGCGTTAGTACAGTTGGTCATACCGCCCGGTCGTTACTTCAACTGGATAATGAATAATACGCAGTACTGATTTATAAATTCCTTTAAAACTTTTTTAGGGATAGACGCCCTAACTTTTCTCAAGCTCTTCAATGCACTTTTTCAAGTAATTAATTATTGCCTGTTTTTCTGGGCTGACTTTTTTAGGCTTTATGTTTTTGGTCAGTTCTCGGTACCAATCAGGCAGTTGTGATAAAGTTTCATTCATTAGAGTAATTATTTTGAGAAGTTGTATTTAAAGTTAGGATAGCTTTATACCCATATTTCTTGCTGTTAAATCAACTGCCATTCTATTGATATCTTCATTCATCGCCATGAATTTGCTGATTAAATTTGGGTTTTTGTCTAATAAGAAATCCATAAATTTTTCTGTTAATCTTTTTAGAAGCCCTTTTTTAAATACCATTCCTAAATCTTTATCTTTGTTACCTTTAATCATTGTTGTAACAAATTCATCATGGGTTACATTTTCAATATATTCTTCTATTAATCCTTTTTCATCATCAGATAATGATGATTCAAATCTTAAGTTAATTGCTTCAACAACTTCTTTAACAGTTACATATTCTATTTCTCTTTTTTTACCCGCACTAATTATTTCTTTTTCTTTTGGTTTTTCCTTTTTAACTTCTTTTATTTTATATTTAGTTACATAAATTTTTTCTAGTTCTTTATCAAGCATTCTAAGTTTACCAAAAGGGCTTAAATAATTAGCCATATAATACGAAAACCTAGCAAAGTTTCTTAAGTCTTTATCTCTGATTACGAATAAATTGTTTAAGAAGTTAAATGTATTATTATACTTCACTAATAAGCCTCTGAATTCTCTTCTTTTCTTAACTTCATATTTATGCAATCTCTTTTCTATATTTTGCGCAATTTTTTCAAAATAGAGATTAGTTTCATTATTAAGTATCCCTATATTAAAATCGTCTACGTCTTTTTTAGTAAAAACATTCCAATTAATTAAATCAATATATATTTTACTTAGTTCTTTAGTGTCTAATCCTGTTCTATCAATAACTGTTTTTTTGTATCTTCTGAATGCTTTTATAATTTCTTTGTACGAGTTCGTGAAATCAATTGTTAATGTGTCCCTTTTGTTTGGGAATACTCTGTTTAATCTGCTTATAGTTTGCACAGCATTAATTCCTGAAACACTTTTATCAAGAAACATTGTGTGTAATAATGGTTGATTAAATCCATATTGAAACTTGTTGGCCACTATTAAAAATCTGTAATTTTTTTTCTTAAATTCATCCTCAATTTTTCCTTTTATTTTATTTAAGTTTGCTTCAGTATATACTTTATCATCACCTTTTTTTAATTTAATACTACCTGTAAACGCCACTAAAGTTTTGTACTCTAATCCTTGGTCTTGTAATTCTTTGTCTAATATTAGTTTATACTTAACTGCTGCTTTGCGACTGCTAGTTACTATCATTGCTTTGGCATAATTATCTTTTATTGCATTCTTAGTATGTTCTTCAAATATTTTGATTATGATTTTCACTTTAGCCTTTATTATATTTTCATCCTCGTAAGCTTTGGCTTTAATTTTTTTAATAACTGGCAATGGAGGGTATTCTTTACCTTCTCCTATTTTTTCTGATAACTTGTATAGTGTTTCGTAAGGAATAATATTATCAGATACATTGAGTATTTTACCCTCTTTTTCTGCTTGATCCATACTATAAACATCAAAGGGTTTACCAAACATTTGTATTGTTTTATCACTTGGGGTTGCAGTTAATGCAATAAAAACCAAGTTTGGAAATTTTCTCTTAACTAATTCTGCACTTAACTCGTCTTGGAAGTTTTCTTCATAAGGTTCAAAATAACCTAACATGTTTTTGTGTAGTTTACCTGTTTGTGATCTGTGCGCTTCATCAATTATTATACAAATCTTTTTACCTTTCTGTTCTGTTAGTAATTCTTTTAACTTTGTGACTGAGAATTTGTGTATGGTGCTTACCACTACTTTTTTATTTTTGTTTAATGCTGTTGCTAATTCTTTCGTTGTTTCAACATAGGCTACTAAACCTTTTTGTGTTTCAACGTTTCTTATTTCATTTCCTAATTGTGTGTTAAGATTAATCCTATCTGTCAGTATTACTATTGAATCAAACAAAGGTTTATTATCGTAATGTATGTGTCTTAGGAATCTTTGGAGTATTGCTATTGTGTAACTTTTACCGCTTCCTGCACTATGTTGTATTAAGTATCTTAAATCTAGTTTCTTAGTTTTCGAATAATTCTTTAATATATCTTCTCTAATTTTATTTACTGTTCTTCTCTGATGATATCGTGGGAAGAAAAAAGTAGTAACTTCTCTTCCATCTGGAAGTTTTACTTTTATGGTATGCAAGTAATGTTCTATTATTTCTATTAATGATTCTGGTGTTAGTATTTCATTATACAAATATTCTATATTATACTCATTCTCTACTTGCGGGTTAATTAAGTCTTTGTTAAACCATACGAAGTCTTCAACACTATTACTAATGAATTCAGTGGCTATCTTAACATTTTTAGTGTCTGCTGCGATATGTAGTATTGGTTTCTTAAATATGTTCAAGCTTTTATCCCTGTCATCAATGTATTGTATTACTGCGTCATCAACTACTTGACCAGTTAATGGATTCTTTAATTCTATTGTGATTAAGGCAAAACCATTTAGGAATAAAACAATGTCTATTGATTCCATTGTTTTTCTGAAACAGAATTGTCTAACGTAACTGAAAATGTTTGATTCATAACGTTTTAATGTTTCAGGATTATAACTCGTCTCGGGTTTAAAATAAATTAACCTAATTTTAATATCATTGATTGTTATTCCATCTCTTAAGACCTCAAATAATTTCTTTTTATCTAATTCTTTACTAATCACTTTCTTAACTTCTTTAAGCCACTTATTGCCAAAAAATGATTTTAATTCTTTAACTTCTTCTGGTTGGGTTCTGGTTAAGAACTCCATTAATATATTATCGTCGATGTTAATACTTAAATCGATGTCATCAGTAACCCGCTTGCGATAACCATGGGCTTCTAATCTTTCACAAAAATGAGTCTCAAACTTCTCTTCTTTCGGACCAGTCACGCTACCACCTTCATTTTACCAGTAACACAATCATTAATTAAAACCCTCTTATATTCTTCTAACCTTTTGATTTCATCCTCAATGATATCTATAGCACTCTTTATTTTCTCAGTAAAAGAATCCAAAAAAGCAACAATAGCTTCTTGTTCTTCTTTGTCCGGTAATGGAAAATAAAAATTAACAAACGTTTTTTGGTACAAATGAGAAATTGTTGAACCTGTCTTAATATATTCAATAAAATTATTAAAAAGTTCTGAATTAAGAACCCAGAACATAAACTTTGGCACGTAAATATTATTTTCAGGTCTTATAACAAAAACACCACTATTAAGAGTGGCTTTTCCGTAAAAACCTTCAATAAATGCTACTTTTCCAATACTACCATCTTTTGTAACTAAAACATCTTCATTTTGAATTTGTATATATGGATCCTGTAAATATCTTTCTTCATCAACGTGATGACAGGTTTCCCAATTTATTTTACCATTTTCAAAATTGGTTCCAGTTATTAAATAAGGCCCTTCATCTCTATATTCCTTAGATGTTAATCCTTGCCAACCTATTCTTGATTTAACATAAGATGTTGTTTTTATTCTTTTAATTTTAAACCTTTTAGCAATATGATTTAGCCATTTTATTCCACTGTCTTTCATTTCAACATTAGGGTTTAATCCTTTAGTGACTGCTTGATTAATAACTATTTTCTCATACTCTTTCAGTAATTCAACTTGTTTACGCTTATTATTAATCACTTTATCTAACTTACTGGTCTTATCATCCAAAAAAGAAGCAATAGCCTCTTGCTCGTCTTTTGGTGGGAAAGGTATTTTAAAATTCTTAACAATATTTTCATTAATATGTCCCTGGGCCCCTCCAATTGTTTTTTTTAAAAAATAATCTTTTGAATTTAGCAATATGTAAAATAAGAATCTTGGAATAAAAGAATTATTAGGATAAAGTGCTGTAACTGATTGGTTAGCTGCAGAATCAAATTTTAAATAAGCAACATTGGCTCTAGTGGCGCCAGTTAGAGCAATTAATACAGAATTCCTTGGAAATAATTTAGCTGAACTTTCACTTAAACCTAACTCAGTAATAAAAATATCTGCTTCATATAAATCACAATTTTGAATTTTACCTGATGGTAACCAAGGAATGTTTCCACCCCAATATTCTGATTTGGCTGTTGATGGAGTCCCCCCACTCGAAGTATTTGCAAAATTTTTAATTTTTCTTAATCTCCAATGTTTTGGTAAAGACTCGACATATTCATAATCCACACATTTATACTCCTGATAAGTTCTCATGTTTCTTCACTCCTTGTTAATTCGAAGTCAAATTCTTGTAATTTTAAAGCACATTCAATAATATAATTGATACAAAAATCTAAATCTTCCTTATTAAAGGTTATTTCTGTTGATGGCATATGAAAAATTGGCTCAGGAGAACCAATAGCCCATACTGGTTTAGGGATAATTAATGAAAACTTAATGAATTTTCTATAATCTAAGCCAAAAGCAAGAATCTTAACGGCTTTTTGCATAGACTCAATAGATTCCTTTACTTTATCAATAAACTCAGATAATCTATCAACATCAAATACTTGATTTTCATTGTTTAGATTAGGAATAAAATTATTTCTTATATTAAAACTATTCAACCAAGTCATATCTTTTCCAAAGAAAAAAGGTGACTCTCCAAACCTTGTTCTTTTTGATGACTCATAATCCTTTAATAAAAACTCAAAAGCCAAGGAAAGAGCTTTAATAGATTCATTCTTATTTGAAGAGAATTCACTTTTAGCTTTCTCTAAATAACTTCTAACTTTACTATTAAAAACCAAATTTATAAGAGAGATATCCTTAACATCAAGGTTATAAACATTTTTACATAATTCTTCAAAAATATTATTTGCAATAATTCTAGATTCTTGAACATCTGTTTTACTTGAAAATATTCCATGATGCTTTAAATTAACTCTTTTTCTTTTTAATTTATCTAAACTTGGTCTTGAACTAATTTCAACTTTTGGAGGATTATCATTTATCCAATCATTTATTTTATCAAAATATTGCATAAAACTAAGATTATTTGAGTTTATGTCCTTATCTTCTAAGACTAATAAAAATGCTAGTTCAAGAGCATCATGATAATGTAAAAGTGCCACTGAAGATAACGGTTCTGGTTTTTTGGATTCTTCATTTCCTTTTTCAATTAAGAATTTAGCAAAAGCCAATCTTTTAAGTATAATTTCTCGAGTTAATGACATTTTTAATCCTCCATAATCATTTTATTAGCCCTAATTCTTTTAGCAGTTTTTTATTTTCTTCTTCTAAGTCTCTAAATTCTTTGATTACTTCTTCTTGCGACCTTAAAGGTTTATACTTATAAAAGTATTGAGTGAAATTAATCTCGTAACCAACAACCTGTTTCTTAATCTTATATGGTTTTTCAACTTCACGCTTTAAATATTCGTTAATATCTTCTTTTAGTGGGACATACTCAGCGTCATTAATCTTAACAATTTGAGTGACCTCCTTTCGTTCACCATTAACTTTTTTCACAACAGTTTCTTTCTTAGGATTGCCGTTTTCATCAACATCAGTAAGTTCAAGAAATACCTTAGTATAACCAAAATCCTCATTATCAAAAATCTTGGAATTATCAGACTCCTTAAATTCCTTATAAATCTCAAAAATCTTAACAATTTGGTCATCAGAGATATACTTACGCTTATTACCAAGACTCTTCTTCATAGGCTCATAAAAATTAACAGCATTAATGAGTTGTACCTTACCCCTCCTTCTAGGTTCTTTCCTATTACGGATTATCCATCTGTACGTGGCTATACCTGTGTTATAAAATAAATCAGTAGGTAAAGCAATAATTGCATCAATCAGATCATTCTCCAATAAATACTTCCTAAAATTACTTTCACCACTACCAGCATCCCCAGTGAATAAAGGACTGCCATTAAAAACAATAGCAATACCACTGTCCCCATCACTAGGATTCTTAAGTTTAGATAACATGTGCATTAAGAACAAAGTAGCCCCATCAGACACGCGAGGAAGCATGTCCTTAGGGAAACGACCACTAGCATCATCAAGAATAGCTTTTTTATCCTTCTTCCAAGTAACACCGAAAGGAGGATTAGACAACATGAAATCAAACTTAGCATTAGGAAACTTATCATTAGTTAATGTATTGCCAAATTTAATATTATCAGACTCTTCACCCTTAATTAACATATCAGAAGCGCCTATCGCCCAAGTCTCAGGTTGCTTTTCCTGACCATAAACAATCACTTTAGCCTTAGGATTAACTTCTTTAAGAATAAATTCTTTAGCAATCACTAGCATACCCCCAGTACCACATGCAGGGTCATAAATCTCTTTAATCTCACCATCCTTAATCTTAGAATCATTAATCAAAAGTTTAACCATTAATTTAATAACTTCACGAGGAGTAAAATGTTGTCCTGCTTCCTCACCAGTCTGCTCTGAAAAACGCCTAATTAACTCCTCAAAGATGTAACCCATCTTCTCGTTACTAATAACTTGGGGAGACAAGTTTAACTCAGAATACTGCTTTAATAATGGATACAACAATTTATCCTTCTCTAACTTATTTAACTCTTTGAAAAGACCAAAGTATTCAATAATCATTTTAATATTATCTGTAAAACCATTCAAGTAACTCTTAAAATTCTCTTTAATCTCACTAGTTTTTTCAGCGCAAAGTTTTTCGAAAGTAAACTTAGATTTATTATCAAATCCGAGAGAGGTAATTAATTTGTTATGAATAAACTTCCTCTTTTCCGCGTCATCCATTTTAATATTTTTAAGTTTTTTTTCAATTTCTTTCCTTTTTTCTTCTAAAACACACTCAATCCTTCTAAGAACAACAAAAGGCAATATAATGTCTTGATACTGATGTTGCTTATAAGTATCTCTTAATATTTCAGCAGATTGCCAGATAAAATTTACTTCAGCACTTATATTAATATGGTCTGCTTTCATATTATAAAACATAACATACACCATTAATATTTATTTTTATATAATTAACCATAAATAGTCCATGCTTCCTTTTTGAAACTTTTTTCAAACTCTTTAGTTCGAATTTCTTCAAATAGCATGTAAGACTCTAAAAAGACTTTCATACATTTCTCACAAACAGGTATTCTACCATTTTTATTTTTTTTGTTACCTAAGAACTTATCTGTTTTAGACTTACAAAAGTGGCAATTGTACTTCTTTATTCTTAACAAGTTCTTAATCATTATATCACCTCCATTTTTCCTAAATAATAATGGACAATTAAAGTATTAAAATATTATATTAGAAATTACAAAATTATTCTGTAATATTGAGTGCTACAAGTAATTTACCTGCTGGTTTTAAGATTACCCTGGTGTTCCTTCCTTCTCTTTCCATTTCAATTAAACCACGCCGCTTTAAAGATTTAAGACTAGCATTAATTTTTTGTGGTTTATGAATAAAAGGCAACTCACCATATCTATCCTTAAAATTTTCACAATATACCCTTCTAAAATAAGTACAATTTTCTACTTCACCATTAAATGAATTAAGAATCTTAAGAATATTCCATTGTACATTAGTTAAATCTGTTGCTTTAGGAATTTTAAACATTGGCAATTCATTTACCAAATCCTTAGTTTTAGCATCCTTTAATATACGTTTATCAAGAACATAATAACCTGTTGCATTAATTAAAATTATAGCAATACTAGCTGCGGCAGCCATAATATTGGTGCCCATGGTTATATTAAAATAAAAATTAATATTGGAATTGTTTTTTAATTCAATATCTGCAGTTTTTTTTACTTTTATAATTAAATCAGTTAATTCAAATGGATTAATAGTAATTGTAGAAACAGAATCACAAATAGCTAATTTAATAATCTTTTCTGCTTCTTTAGAAACATTCTTAGTGCCTTCAGAATCAATAAGGTAAACTTTATCTATATCCTCGTAGTGCTTTAAACCAGTAATAATTGGTTCAATTCCGCTTTTTCCAACATTAATAAAATGGATATTCATAATGTTAAAATTAAAAGTTGTAATATCTTAAAAAATATTGCTATACTATAAATATTTAATCATTAAATCCAATAATTCATCGAAAGCGTATAAAGATAACAAAAAAATATTAAAGATTACTAAAAACCCTCCAGGACTTTTTTTATTAGTTATAAGATCAGTACTTGAATATCGTTTTTTTATTGGATCGTGATGTTTATCTCTTTCATCAGATAAAAAATCAAAAATAAAAAAAAATCTTGGATTTACTGCATCGTATTTTTTTAAAGTAGAAAATAAATTCTTATCCAATTTTACCCCACTCATTATTATTCCAGGATTCTGTAATCGCCCAACAGTCTCCTTATACATATCTTTGTATTTACAAAAAATAGTAAAATTCTTCGCATAAATAGACATTCTGTCACCCTTTTCTTTAGGATCTATATCTATATTTAACTTGTTCAATATTACTTTGAAAACTCTTTTAAAAACAGCATCATTCAATGCACTGACAATATCAACAAAATAAGCAGAATTATCACTACTAATAATCCTTTTTATATCATTCTTTTGATCAATTAAATATTCTATCGCTGCTTCTAATTCTTTTTTTTGAATAGAAGTTAACCAAGAAATTTTTTCAAGTTTTTTAATAATGTCCTCTTTAACAAAGTCAATATTATCCAATACACCTTTTATTGATTTTTTTATTTCTTTAAGACTACAGTCACGACTACTCATTAAAATCACTTATATAAATTATCTAATTCTTTTTTTAGTAAAACTATTTGTGATTCTAACAAATCAATTTTATTTTGCAATTCTTTTGCCTTTAACATTTTTTCTTTTTGTTTATCAAAGCGTAGTAATGGAATCCTCAAATTTTTTAGTGTATCTATTGGTAAGTGCTTTATCACTCCATAACTAAAATTCTCGATTTGTTTTTTAACATAATCGGTTTTTAATAATGAATGTAAATAATAAGGATTAATATCTTTTTTTGGTCTTAAAGCAACAAGAGAACTCGAGTGAACTCCTCTATAATCTTCATTAAATATAGCGGTTTTACCTATAGTACCAGTAATTGAAAATAGTATGTCGCCTTTATTTAAATTAAATTTAAATTTTGAAGAATCGATATTGACTAAATCTTTATTAACAATCGTTCCTGCATATAAATTTAATATTCTAATATACTTTATTTTGCCCTTCCCATAATCTTTTTTTGGAACGTGGATCCCAGGGTAGATTTCACATAATTCTTGCAATCTTACAATTTTAATATTATTCTTGCGATACGTTTCTTCAATTTTCTTTATATCATTCAAATAAGGACCAAATGACAATATATAATTATAACTTTTGATTTCGTTTATACATACTAATTTTCGTAACTTTCCTAAAATCAAAGGTTTATCTTCTTCGAATTTTTTAATATACTCTACAATCCCTTCAAATTCCATTTTTAATTTTTCATTAGCAACATCTTTATTTGAGTAATCTTCTTTACAATCAATCATCAAAATATCGTTTTTGGTCCTACAATTATCAATAATCATTATTGATGATTGAATATGCATTAATGGGGCCCAAATATTTATAGGCAAGTTTATAATCGCTTTAATTGAGTATTCTTCTAATAAATATTTTCTGAAATGCTTATTTGTATTGTCAAATAAAAAACCATTGGGAACTATTACTATTAATCTACCTTTTGGATTTAATGATTTAAGTGCAACATAAATAAAAGCAGCTTCAACACTTTTAAATTTGGTTAAATCATTTAATTTATCCTTATTTGGCCTTAATCCAAATGGAGGATTCAAAAATATTACATCAAATTTTTCATGAATCTGGTCATTAAGAACATTTTTAATTTGTAACTCAACATCAATATTTAAGAGGTACTTTATTAATTTTATAAAATAAATATTATTCGAATTTTTTTCAAAACCAGTTAATTTAAAATTGTTCAATAAAGCATTTTTTACTAAAACTTGACCTTTTTTGCAATTAAAATCTGCAAATGATCTAGAATCCTCTTTTATTAATCCCAAAATAAAGTCAACCAATATATTTGGAATATAAGATTCGTCAAATTTACTATTTATTAATTTGTAATCATATACTATATTTATTATTTTTTCCAATGTTTTTTTATCCAAACTAAGTATATTTAAACTTTTCATTAATAATTCCAAATCGTTTTCTTTGTTAGTAAAAAGTTTATTAATATTCAAATATTCGGGATCAATATTAAGTTCTCTTGATAACTTTTTTGATAACTCATTTATTTTATCTTTAAATTCATTTAAATTTTTGTATTCAAATAAATTTTTAGACCTACCATATTTAATTAACGCCAATAATTTTATAATTATAACTGTACCATTTTCTCTATAATTCCTTAGGTAATTAAATATTCTCCAAATTTTACTCGT
This sequence comes from Candidatus Parvarchaeota archaeon, assembly GCA_017608505.1. Taxonomy (GTDB): domain Archaea; phylum Nanobdellota; class Nanobdellia; order WJKC01; family WJKC01; genus JAFCFT01. The sequence goes on from JAFCFT010000002.1 coordinate 52,324, forward strand.
AACATCAGTATCAAAAGACTCAAGTAATGGAATTTCAGGTACTTCACTAATTTTCTTATTTTTTTTCCTAAAATAGATAAAATTATCTCCGTTAGTTAATATTCCATAAGGAAAATTAGAATTTAACAACAATTCATTCAATTGAATTTTTGATAAACTACTATCAATCAACTTTTTAATTTCAATTAAAATATAAGGTTTTGAATCAACATAACAAACTAAATCAGCAATATATTTTACACCATTTTTAATAAAACAACAATTTTTCTCAAATAACACATTAACGTCTTTATTAAATCCTGCTCTCAATTTTTCAATAACTTTATTAACAGTTTTTAATCTCCAATTTGGGCGATACTGATTTTCACTCATAATTAAACATTAGTTAGCAGTATTTATATAGTTTAATATTGAATTTACAATTTATTATTGTAATAAAAATATTTAAATAATTTAAAATAATAGCTTACTCACTTTCCTCTTCACAGCAATCAACGAAGACTCGCATATCCCGAACTCCTTCGTCACTTTTGACATGCTTATTTTCTCTTTGTTCTTCTTGGCAGTGTCGTATAGGACCACTGCAGCTAAAACCATTGGGTCGTTGTTTAAGCCCATTTTTTCGATTAATTCGATTTTCCTAATTGCCTCGCTTATAGTTTTGCCACTCAAGCCCAGATTGTTGCTGTAGCGGGTTATCAAACCAGACATCTGCAGCGCCACAACACTAAGTCTTAAGCTCTTAGTGACTGTCTTGTAAGTCCTGAACAAAGAGTACTTGTCCGTGTCCAGGGCGCGCGCAATCTCCTTCATACTCACAGTATACCCGTCGCGCTTGCACACGTAATAAGTCAGTGCTCCTATTGCCCTGTCAGTGAATATTCCCTGGCTCTTGCCAAAATTAATTAGTTCCCAGTATAATCGCATAACTTCGCGCTTAACGCTCCTTGGCAGGCATAGTATGTTGTTCAGCATGTCAAACTCCCTGCCAGCAGTAAGCACGCGGTTGATTTTTGGAGTGCCCATCGTAGAATTATTGTGAATAAGTAGTATATAAAGGAAAAACAACCGAAGTAGTTAAAAATTAACAATACAATATATTTTATAAAGATAGTACTGAAATCTAGTCTTTCAAAAATCTATAAGCCAAAATTTAAGTCTAGGTACGCTAAGGAGAAGTCCTCCAAATAGGTCGCTCAAGTTTCTAAATTACTTTTTATGAATACTCCAACTGAATTTTAATAGGCCTAAATTAACCTCAAAACCAAATGTATGTTTAAATTTTGGTTGATTTTCTACGATGTTAATACCTTTAGGTAAAATTCGTGTCACAAAAAATATTTGAGCTCCATTTATATTACCTATTGCTCCATAACTCTTAAGAATGCCTAAATCATTAAGATAATTATATGCTAAATTAATTCTCTTTCCATTCCATTTTGTTTCATTAATCACATCTCGTGTTCCAACACTACTTTTGCCTTTATTCACTAACTCGTTATAAAAGAAAAGTAACAATTCACCCGCATCTTTTTGAACTCCCATTTTCATCACTTCAAATTTATATTATACACAAAGAGGTATGGATTAAAATATGCATCATAGCCTAATTCGAATACTAATTTTACAGACGTAACTGACATTGGAACATCTTTAAATAATACATAACCTTTCTTTGTAACACCAGGATAAATTTTAGAAAATATTGTATCTAATGTTCCACCGAAAGTACTTTCATACTGGTTTCTTTGGTTGTCTATAATTACCATGCCAGATGGTGAAAAATAATCACTTTCACTCCCAATATTTTTAACTTCCATATCTACTCTAAAGTATTGTTTTTTATTACTCCATTTGTTATATAGATTAAAGAAACCAGCTTTTGTTACAGTTACTTCAAAATTATCATTACTTATTTTTTTATTAACTATTATTGCATTTTTATTATATTCTTCCTCAGCCAATTGCTCATATGTGTATGTTTTTTTGTTTTTCAAATCGAAAATATAATCTCCAATAATTATTTTTGAGATATCTACATTTTTAGGAACGTTTTTAAAAGCCATATAACCAGTTTTTTTAGCTCCACTTTCAATCTCTCCTCCTTCAAACTTTGACCTATATGACCTTTCATATTGATTACTACTAGAATCAATCAATTTTGTATTATAAATATAGAAAGAATTTGTTTGTTTTGCCTCAACTTCTAAATCGACTCTTAAAAGGTTTTCTGCAGATATAGAACTATAATCTGTAAAGAATCCATATTTAGTAATTCTTATTTTAAAATTATCATCTTCTAATTCCAGTAATGTTTGTTTTGCATTTTTATTATATTCTTCCTCAGCCATTTGCGTAAGTTCTTCTTTTGTGTAAGTTGGTATCTGTACTACCGTATCTTCTATATGTAATTCTTTTCCATCTGAAGTTACAAAGGTAAGAACTGCCCTACCAAAAGAAGAAATGCCTTTTTGGATCTCAGATATTGGTACCCTCCATTCATACGCTTTTCCAATATCTTGACCTGTAAACATAAATTGATAATCAACAAATTCCGATGCCTTTACATCAAATTCTTTATAATACAGGGAATTATTTAAATTATCAAATATTTCTACCTTCACATGTCCATCTCCAGGTGTGTTTTTCCCATATACATCTTCAAGTAAAAAATAAAATCTAATTATTTCTCCTTCTTTAACTGTTGCAAAGTAATTTATATTAACAGGCGAATATTTAGAAGCGGTTGTTTGGGATGTATGGGATATTTGTATGTTTTGTAGAATGTTGGTAGGCGAATATTTAGAAGCGGTTGTTTGGGATGTTTGTGTTTTTTCAGCTGGAATTCCAGTTTGACCTTGCTCTTGAACACAACCACATATAAAAACAATTCCAACAATCAAAATTACAATTAATCTTGAATTCATGAATATTTGTTTTTCTATTTTGTTTACCATTTCATAAATTTTATAAAATCTTTTTCTTTTAAAGCTTTTTATAATAACAACCCCAAAGGCGGATTGCAACTAACAATTCAAGATATACGACATTGGTCACTACGCCTTACCCGCTTTCCTGAAGGAAAACACTTCGCAGCAGCTCCTGAGAGTGCATAGTCTTTTCACTTCCTCATTGTCCTCGTTCAAGTGGTAGTACACTCTTCCCTTGTTCGACTTGCTCCTTGAGGTCTTCTTGAGAACCCCCTTGTGCTCCAAGAGCCACAGCCTGTGGTTGGCGTAGGCGTAGCCCACCCCCAAAGCCTGGCTTACTTCAAGCGTGCTTAACGGCCTGCCCTTGATCTTGAACAACTCAACGATCCGCATCTCAGCAGGGCTTAAAATCATGCCATTAGTATGCCTGCAAGTTATATTTAAAGATGAAGCTATAAGAAGAATAAGACGATTAATAATTGCTAATATATTAATTGTTAAAAAAGAATTGTAACATAAGACTCTTCTCTTCTCAAGACTAGACAAATCTAATACAAGTCGCTCATTTAGTGGACATAAGAAGTATTTAAGGCGCAAGCAAAATCACAAAAAATTGATGCATTAAGAACAGTTAGAAGTTTTAATCTTCTTATTCGTCTTGGCACTCTTTCACGCTCTTCCACACATGGCTTATGCTCATGCCAGAGACTCTTGCCAGGTCCCTAATGCTCACTCCTTGGTCACTACACGCTAGATAAATGCACACGAGCGCCTTGGTCTTGTTCGTCTTGTTCACTAATTTTTTCTCAACTTCTTTTATCTTCTTTATTGCTTTTGACGCCTCGCTCTCCGCAAGCCCTAATTCGTAGCACAGCCTCGTGATGTAGAAGCTGGTGTCAACTTGTTTTCTGGGAAGGTCCACGTTCTGCTTGATAAAAGACTTGCACCTAAGCAGGCGCTTCTTCTCAACGCCAGAAGCCTTAATGACTTCCTTTAATAGCAAAGGGTAGTTCAGGAGTTCGCTTACGACCAGCAGGCAGGCGTTCACAAGCTCTTTCCTGCTCCTGCCTTGTGTTAATTGTTTAAGCATCAACTGCTTGTACAACTTGATAGTGTTCTGGAATAGTCTTTCAGGCAGTCCTAACTCATTGCACGTGCTGCGCAATTCCTCATAGGCAGGCATCAAGGACTTAATGAATTGCGAATACTCCACAAATAATAACGAGAAATACTAATATATAAAGGTAACACAAATATTTAGTGTTTTCAATCCATCACAGCCTTTATCCTCTTCGCTATCTTTGGCGCTATAAATTTTAGTGCTTTCTTGCCGTACTTTAGTGCTTTTTGTGCTTTCACGTTTCCTGGCTTTATTGTTTCTGGTTCTGTCCTGCTCTCAATTAAATATTTATGACCTTCTATCTTAACTTTGCCATAAAGCGACAGTATCAATTTTGTAGGCTCTGCTGGTGACTTTAATTCAAGGTTTATGGTTGCCTTCTCGCCTGGCCACACTACATAATCTTTTAGTAATTCTTCTTCGTTATTAATTGTGGCGTTAACATATTCAATTGTGCTTTTCAATTCTTTTATCTTGAACTCGTTATTAATTGCTTGTATTATTATCTCTGCATCGAATGTCTTGCCTTTATTAACTATGTAGGCGTCACCCTTCACAAGCCCCCTATTCAAGTACGACTCCAATAGCACTTCATCATTGTATGTCTTTAGTATTATTGCCTTTGTGGCGTCGTCTATCTTTTTTGTCCTCTTATCAATTTTCTTTAGCTTCTTCTCTAAGCTACTGACGCCATCTCCTACAGCCTCTTTTATAACTTCATTTATGTTTGTAATGCTTATGCCTGTATCCGCTTTTGAAGCCTTAACACTTCTTAATTTCTCGTCCACTGGAAGTATGCTTTCCTCTGCCAAGCGCTTTATATCATACATGGCGTGCTCCAAGTAAGGCTTTCCTATCTTGCTAGCTCCGTAAACGTTTAACAAATTAGGCTCAGCCACTGCTTTTAATGCAAACCTTTCTTCGTTACCGTTTTCATCCTGAATAATAGAGAAGTACCTACGCTCATTATTAGGGATAGAATCAACCTCTAAGTATATTAAGTCCAAACCATATTCAGCCTTAATACCAGAATGAAACAACTCCAACGCTTTTTCTGGAGCCAATTCGTAAAACACAACATCAAAAGACTTAACGCAATAATTAGCAAGCATAAACTCAAGAGACTCATTAAGGACAAAATCAACAGCTTTATTAATATTTTTATATTCTTCATATTTTTTTCTTAATAGATCAGCATCTTCTTTTTTTAATAATCCTGAGGGTTTTTTATGTACAAATTTATATTTTGCTATTCCATCATCATAAATATTATGAATTTCAACCATATAACATCAACCTCAAAAATAAGTCAGTTTCTTAAATTTATAAAAGTTACGATAACTTATTTTTCATAATTTTTATCTGCAAACGTCAAAATGTCCTCTGTTTCACTTGTCTGAATCTTTTCTTTTTCTTTCTTTCCTTTTTTTAGCTTCTTTTTTAACCAGTCCTCAGGTGTTATTACTATTTTATTATCTTTTATTTCAAAATTTAGGCCGTGCAGTTCTATTATATCTTCATTATCGTTTAAAAACGTTTTAAAATCTTCGCCTCCCTATGCTCTAAAATCTAATTTAATTTCATTATTTGCTTCTAACCTTTTATACATCACTTGTATGAATGTATATACACTTATTTCCTTATCATTCACTTTTAACTTCTTCTTTTGTTTGCCATTATAAGCTTCAACTAACACTTCTGCTGCCTGCTCAGCACTCATCGCCATTAGTATAAATAAAACATTTCTTAACTTAATAAATCCTTTGCCTGCACTTAAGAAGTGACTCAGGAATCGTCTTCCCCAAGTACTTGATTATCACCTGCCTCGGCTCGCCGTTAATCCTGACTGATTTGGCTAAGTAATAATACTTTTGGACTCTACCACACTTTAACTTTACCAGCTTGACTTTGATGAACACCACGCCTTATTGGTCACTACAAGAAGTATAAAAAGATAGAATTTATATCATAGTTCAAATTATTTTTCTATTAATGGTTTTGTATTCGCATTCAAGGCTTAGCGCTTTCGAGAACTGCCCTTTAAAGTACAAGTTTCGGTACATTGACAAATTGAGGACTGATGTTTCCCAAAGTATAGAAGCGTTCATGGGCGACATGGTTCATCAAACGCTTGAGAAAGTGTACACTGACGCCAAGTTCCAAAAATTCATGACTGCAAAAGAGGCAAAAGAATATCTAAAGCAGTTATGGAAGAAAAACTGGAATGACAGTATAGTCATTGTGCGCAAAGAGTACGGCCCAAGTAATTATTTGAAAATGGCTTTAAAATTTATTGAGGACTACTTCAAGAAGTACGACGTAGCAAACGACGGCATCACAATAGGATTAGAAGAAAGAGTTGTAATAAACCTTGACAAGCAGGGAAGATTCAAGCTCCAAGGATACATTGACCGCCTGGCCTGCCACAACGACACAGAATACCACATTATTGACTACAAGACTAACAGTCACTTAAAAATCCAAGACCAATTAGACAACGATAGACAACTAGCTTTATATCAACTGGCAGTGCAACACAATTACAGAGATGCCAAGAAGATATTGCTGAAGTGGCGCTTTTTGGCATTCAACAAGGAGCTGACAAGCATAAGGACGCGCGAGGAATTAAAAGCCTTAAAGAAAGACACAATACAGTTGATAAAACAGATAGAGAAAACAAAGGAGTTCAAGCCAAAGGTGAGCAGGCTATGCGACTGGTGTGAGTACAGGCAAATCTGTCCTGAATGGGCGCACATGTATGAATTGGAAACTAAAAGCGCTAATGAGTACTTGAAAGATGACGGCGTGACGCTGGTAAACAAATATATAGAATTAAGCGAGCAGAAAAGAAAGCTTGTAAGCGAGATAGATGAAAAGCTAGACAAGCTTAAAGAAGCGCTTGTTAAGTTTGCAAAGAAAAGGGGCGTGAACGTGGTGTTCGGTTCAAATAACAAGATAAGAGTAAGCATCACAGACCATTACAAGTTCCCAGGCAAAGGCACAAAAGAAAGAGAAAAACTAATAGAAGTGTTGAAGAAATTAAGAAAATGGGAAGAAATAGCAGATATAGACACTTACGGGCTTAACAGGATAATGAAAGAAAAACTGTGGAGCCCGCAGGAATTAAGGTTGATAAGGAGATTCGCGACAAAAGAGGAAACACACAGACTTTATCCAAGCAGGATAAATAAGGAAGAAGATACGCAGAAGTAGCCTATAATCACTCTTTTATTAACTACAATATTTGTAGGCGCCCTAAAGCGTCAAGTAAGTCATGCCATCCTTTACTAATCTTTATAGTGTTTTCTTATTTCTTCAAATTTAGCTAAAAGCGCATCCGCAAGCTCTTGTTTTTTAATTAAATATTTTGCCCATTTTCCTTTATAACTATCATTTATTCCGGATATAATTCTGTACATATTTCTACTTTCATGCTTGACAATCGAGCCTTTTTTTGCAACTATCTTAGAAGGCACAAGAATGAGATAATCGTGAAGTTCTAATGTCTTAGGGTTAAAGAAAGCCCCGACAACATAATAATTATTGTGCGGGGTAAATGTTTTTTTATTAACCTGCATTATTAATAACTTTCCATGAAATAATTTAAAATTTCCTTTAACTTGCAAGAATATTGGATGAAACTCGCCGTTCTTAACGACAATTAAATCAATTCCTTCGATATCGCTAACAGGCTTGTACACATTCAGAAGCCCTTGCCCATGAAGCAGCAATAATTCCTTTATTCTATCTTCAACAATGTTCCCTTTAGCTAAAGAGCTTAATCCAGAAAGATCAAGCAGTTTTTCAGCAGCTTTTAATTCTTGTTCTTCAGTAATTATTTCTCTTTGCCTGAACTCGATTTTATACTTTCCATTGACTTTATAAAATATTATCTCATCTTTAGGTTTCATATTATGTTTCCTGTAAAATTTAGTAAGCCCATATATTCTGCGACGAACTGGATTATATAACAATTCTTCTTCTTTTCCATCGATAACAATCTTAATTCTTTGTTTCTCGCTAGGCATTAACTCTAAACCTCTGACAGGGATATTTAGAAAACCTAATCTTATCTCAACTTCTATAAGCTTCCTCACAAATTTATCCATAGAGTAAGATAATGTGTTATAGGCTATAAACATTGCTTTTTAGAAATTAATTGAATTCTGAAGGGTTTATAAAGACCTTCGCGCGAAAGGTGACGCTCAGGTCTCATTATAAACCCTTCCCCCTTACGGGGACGAATTGCTGTGTATACTTCGGCTCATCTGGCTGCGCCTTTTTGGGACTGCCCCATTAAAATATGGTCAAGGGCAGTCCCGCCCGAATAAAGTAAAAAATTTTTAGGAGGTGGTGTCAGACATGGCTGACAACCACTTATTAAGCATTTTATCTAAGAAAGTTGAACTATTTAAGGCTTTGCGAAGCCGAATCTGGAACGAAATGGAGGAGTACATCAAGAAAGTCCTGGAGAACGATGGAGAACTAGGCAACGACAATTACTATGAAAGCATAAGCAGTTTATTAACACTGGAGTGGAAAGTGAACAAACAGATAGCGCAACTGAAGAGGATAGCAGAGAGGTACGCAGTGCAGGGGGCGAGGGCATGAAAGCCCTCATCAAAGACGGCAAAGTAAATGGTAAGAAGATAATACGCGCCTGGGAGTCATTCTCAGGTATCTACTGGCTGGCAGTAGAGGAAGCATACAAGCAGGACAGCGTCATCGACGGCAGAGTATACAAAGACGACAGGATATACTTCGGCCTCGTGACAGGACCAATTCCTGAGTGGGGTTACTTTTCAGAAAAGGAATTAGAGCTGAACAAACCGCTAGTGTGGGAGATTCCAAAAAGAGCAGTGCGGTGGCTGAGCAAGGAAGTTACAGCGTAGTGACCAAAAATCATTTTATTTTTTTGTCATACTAATTCTAAGGCTTTGGTATTGGTAAAGCACACCCCCGCTCGCTTCGCTCGCTGCCCCCTCAAGGGGGCTTTGTGCTCGCTAGCGCTCGCCACTTTATGAAATGTTTGAAATGACAAGTTCAATAATTCCTACTATAATGAGTAAAGGACCAACAAAGTCAAAAGAGTTTTTTATATTACTTAGTGGTTCTTTGCCTGACTCTGGAACTATTTTTTCTAATTGACTAAAGAATAAACCAGTGACCATATTGTCAACAGCATCTTGTATGAAAAGGGTTGTGATGCCTATGACTATAGTTATTATGCCTGCTGTAGTTAAGACTAGTCGCATAATATTATCATAAAATTTATTGTTTATTTCTTTTTCCTTTTCCTCCTGAAGAGGAAAAACATCATGTATGCTACTGTACTTAGCAGATATCCTATGCTATACATTTTTTGCCCGTAGAAGACATACCTCAGCGTTATCAGCAAGTAGCCGAGGCTGACTAAGTCGTACGTGCTGACAAGATTTATTTTCTTTAACTGCCTGCTCTTCAGCTCACTCTTGTACTCAGCCTTGTCTTTTAAGTCTCCCATCTTATGCGCGATTAACAAGTCCTCGCATGCATTCTTCAACTCTTCAGGGTTGCCGATTTTAGCCAGCTCATTCTCGTATTCAACCAGTCCAGAATTCTTAATGAGCTTGTGTATTAACTCGCTGGCTTCCTCATTAGTGAATCCCCTAAGCCTTACTTCAGCAGAAAAATTAATGCCTTGACTGCTTGTCCCTGCGCCAAGAATTGTAAGCCCGCTACGTTGCAGCAACTTGATTATCTTCTTGGTCTGCTTGGTGGCTTCTTCAACTTCGTCAATAATGACTATCAAGTCCTCGCTGGCCTTCCTTACTATGTCGTCAAGCAGCTCGAACATCCGCTTCCTCCTGCCCCTTGTAGTGACCAATGGAATACTCAAGTGCTGCGCCAGCTTCTCAGTGATGTTGCTTGCAGGCCTGGCGTTAACAAGCACGGAGTTTTTTAGGTAGTCTTGTTGCAAGTGCTTTAATAGTGTTGTCTTGCCCATGCCAGACTCGCCAAGTATGAGAGTGCTTCTCTTTCTCTCCAAGTTATAGAGTACTTCCTCCACTATGTCCTTGCGCTGGATGTAGACCTCATCTTTATCAAGTATGAACTCTGTCTTAATCTCAGGCTTCAAGTCATTAAACTTTCCTAATAAGAAGCAGGCAATTAGTCTGCCCTTGTTGCTTAACGAGTAATAATCCCTATTCTTGACGACCAATCCATGCCTTGTGAACTGCTTGATTATCCTGGCAGTCGTTTTGTAATTAACGCTTTTAATCTTCTTCATCTTTGCAGGCCTGTCATAAAGAGCTTCAAGGACAAGCAAGTGATTCTTGCTGTTACAAGCTTTAAGCATTAAACTCTTCCAATCCAATTGAAATCACTTCTTATTTTTTTATAAATTACATCTAAATCAGGTCAGTCTCACGGAATGAGACTGTAAAGCAGTCCTCTGAAGAACAGAAGCAGTATAAAACCTGCAATGAAAATTACTGCCAACAATTTCTCTTTCTTGCTGCCTGTCTCTACCCCGCCCTCAAAAATGGTAAATGCATAGCCTGCGGGCGGGGCTAATTGAACACCTGAAGGCGTACCCATGTCTAAAATCAAGTGGCTTATGTAGCCAAGTGTTAAGCCGAACAACAAGGGATTGTCGCTGAATATGAATCCGCTAATCACAAGGGCTAGCGCGACATACACGCTGTGAGTTACTGACCTGTGGCCAACAGTATTGTATAACTGCCTGCTGATACGAGGGAACAACCTGCCAATGAAGCTGAACGGATAGTCAATGTCAGGCAGAACGGAACCCAAAATTACAAATAAAAGAGGCAAAAATTCGAAAGGCACGCCCAGCAATCCTGAGAAAAACAAGCCGAAAGCAATATGAGTGTAAAATCGCATGCCTTACTATTGAATAGAAGAAGTATTTAAAGTTGGAGTTGGATATAAATATATAGGGGATGTATAATTATCCCCTAACTAAAACGAATACAATTGAAGACAATGTTGTTCCTGCTATGCTTCCTAAAATCAATGAAGGCCATGAAGCAAAACCCACTTTTTTGAAGAATACTGCACTTCCTAATGTAAATAATCCAAACTTTATCCCTAAAGATCCTACTTGATTTATTAAACCACTCAATAATTCCTGATACATTTTAAAATCACCTCCTTTATATTTTTAAATATCTAATTCTATTTCTACAAATTTATATTTTAGCAAAGAATCATTTTAAAAAAAGAACTGTATGTATATACATTAAATGAAAAAATATGTACCTAAATGGGAACCCCTTACTAAAAATTCGATGGAATCATTAGTTTATTTAGTATTTTTTAAACCAAGAATGCAAATTGAAGGTGTTAGGTTGATTTATGGCAAACCAAAACCTAACATTCAACCAATAATTAGAGCAAGAAAATATTTATACAATGCAGGATACATCGAGATTAGTAATGATCCACAGGATTTAAGAAATATTGTACTGAAGTCTAAGCCAGAACCTTTTATTAATTATGTTATTGATAAACTTAAGAAAAGGAGTGTTAGTGCTAAGCGAAAATTAGAAAAATATTATTTAACTGAGGATGAAAAAAGAATTTTATTTTTAATACTCGATTCAAATTGGTTTAGAAATACATTTTTTTCTAAAAGTTATATATTATCACATTACAACCGAGAATTTAATAAAGATAAAAATGGAAAACTATTTGTAACCAGCGCGTTTGTATATTTGGCGTACACTATTGAAAGAATATGTGTTTTAAGTTATATATTCAAATCCTTTTTTAAAGACCTCGTCCCAAATAATGACGATATAATTTCTTTTAATTCGTTTGATACATTTATAAAATATTGGGCTAGATTAAAATTTAATAAAAAGCTTAGATCTTTTTTGGATAAAATATTGCCAGAAGCAGAATTAAGACTGGGTTATTCAATAAATCCTTTTTCAAGAAAACTTCCTCCAAAAAAAATTCGTAAGGAATTACTATATGAAAAAGTACTCAGGCATGATAATGTTGCATTATGTTTTCCTTTTGAATTGTCTAAAAAACTAATGTCAATAGGCAGAGTTCCAATGACCGAACATATTGTTTTTTCACAAATATTAGAGGAATATAGTAAGAATTACAACATATAAAATCTTGATCATCTCGAAATAACTTATAATCTTTGTATTTCTTTTATATAATTCTTCTTCATATTATTAAGTTGAAATGGTATTCTGCGAGTTCTGCAATATGAGGATGATAAGGTGCAGGCACGAGTACTATTGCCCCAAGTGCGGTTTGGTGAAGGAAGACTTCTTTGATACTAAAACAAGTTATGACGGCCGCACTTACCCGTACGGCGCTATGCCATTGTGGATGAGCAACTTGCCGCAAACAAAGCCGGCGCATGTCTGGCATAATGGCCGTCCAAGACCAATCTGGAAGATAAAGGAAATAGGGGTGGTGACATTTGAGTAAAATCAACTTAAAGGCATTCAACAATTGCAAGGACTGTTTTCCATGCCCTAAGTGCCAGGCGCTGGAGTTAGAATTTAAAAGTGGGAAAATTGTATGTAAAAACTGTGATTATGACGCGACTGAGGTTTTTATTTTTTAAAAATTTTAATTCTATCAATTTTTTGTTCTATAAATGTTTTTAAGTTAGGTTTTTTATCAATTAATTTTATAATTTTTATCTCTGAAGTAGGAATTACAATAACATCCTTTGTTTTCTTTTCTTGAACTTTTAAAAAAGAACCTCTCTCTAAAAATTCTATGAATCTTACTTCTAGATTTTTTTTGCTGCTGGTTTTTATGTATCCAGTAGCTGTTTGATAGTGCAACGTGCTTAAATGAGCCCATAAGCATACTATCAATAAATTAAATATCAATAAGAAAATGATATTAATTGGCTGATAATTAATAACCAAACCATAATTTGCTAATATGAATAAATACCTAAGATCTCCAAATCTTGTTATGATTAACGATTTGATTGAATGGGTGCTTTCAAAATTTGTTATTCTTTTAGACATGGCCCGAGATTCCTTTTCAATTAAAAAAAAGTATACAAATAAACCTATTAGATAAACAAATGATGGAATTAATGATAAATAACTTTCAACGTTTATCCATATAGATATTAAATTTAAAAATAACCATAATAAAAATGATGGGATAAAAATCAATTCAGATATAAACATAAATCCTAAAAATATTTTAGATTCTTTTGAAGAGTTTTTATATTGCCAATTATTTGACCCAATTATTGATCCAATAAAATAAAAAACACCTATAAATAGACTAATTGTCACTGTTAAAATAGCTGGCTGACTAATCAAATAAGAAACTAACCCACTAATTAATTCTTCCAAAAACACATTAAAATAAATTTATCATTTAAATAATAACTTTTCTAAAACATCACACCAATATTGTATTAATATCCCAAGCGCCTGAATGCCGAAGGCATCCATAGGATTCTGCGTCACTGAATAAGCCCACAATCCAAGAACAAAGAATACGTTGCCTACGAAGGCAACGAATACAGAACTCATTTAGCGCCTCCTGAGTATTGCCTGGGCTTTTTGTTGCAACAGCTTCTTGACTTCAGGGTCCTTGATCAACTCGTTCAATAAGTAGTCTTTGTTGCGCTCTTCCTCGTCAATCTGCATTAATGTCTTGCGGTCAAGTATTAACCCGCAGTTATCGCAGTACTTGCTGGTTGGTTCATTGCTGTTCTTGCAGCGGGGGCAGGTCATCACTTTTAATGATTCATTGTCATCCTCTTCTCCAATCTGCACGCCATTAACTTTCAACAAGGCTTTGTCAACATCCCTGCCTGACAAGTGGATGTAAACGCTTGCCATCTTCGAACCCTGCACCCAGCCGAAGTACTCCTTCATCTGCGCCTCAGTCAAGTGATTACACAAGTGAGTAGCCCTAGCATGCCTAAAAGAATGCGGATTCACTCGCTTACTAATATTAGCTCTCCTAGCAATCCTAATAAGTTTAACCCTAATCATGCTGTAACTTAATTGCTTAGGCTCGTAACAAAGATTAACCCATAAAGGAGCATCAGGGTCATTCTTCAGTGGATGCTCATTCAACCAACGAGCCAAATAAGAAACGCTGGCTATAATCCTAACCCTTCGCTGACCAGTCTTCCCGCTAACTAATAACTTGGCCCCGTACTTATCAAACGCTACATGCTTCAATTTTAAGTTGCCAATCTCTCCAATCCTGCAACCACTCTCATACAAACAACTAACTAGCGCCTTATCCCTACTATTCTTAGCAGCTTCAATCATTTGCTTGACCTCTTCTTGTGTTAGTATCTCCTCTGGCATTCGCTTAGCATTCTTATAATTAAACTTAATCCACTTAACACAATCAGGCACCTCCTCACTCTCATGTAACCAAGTCACGAACTTCCTCAAAATACGCTTATAAGTAATCTTAGTCCAACCAGTATAATCACGAGACTCAATCTCACCAACCAACTTAATATAATCCTCTTTTACTAACTCCTTGAAGTCACGATCAACCATCTCACCCCACAACTTCAAGACTTGCAAGTAACGATCAATACGCGCCTTGCTCAAGCCATTAGCCTTCAAGTAATCAACAAACTTAACAAAGTAACCCTTGTTAACTTCCAGGATGTCCGCTGCCATCAAGCGATTAAAACTGCCTTCGACTCGTTTATCATAATCATGGATGCCCACAACCTATCACCATTACACTTCATGTATTATCCTGAAGAAGTATTTAAGGTTGGGGTGGTGGGCGTTGCCACCAACCCTCCCTACGCCCGGGCCGGGATTTGAACCCGGGTCCTCGGATCGACAGTCCGAGATCCTAGGCCAGACTAGACTACCCGGGCATTTTGGTTTCATTATATGCTTAGGATTTTTAAACTTTATCTTGCTGATGGAAAAACAAAAGTTTTTAAAACAAGTTTTTAAAATATGAAACTTATGAAATCAATGTACAATGTTTTAGGATCAAAAGAGCTTGGCGAATACACTAGTGAAAATTTAATTCAGGATTTAAAAAGCACAGATTTATGGGGCGAGTACCAAACCAATCAAGCTGTGCCGACCCCTGCTAAAATAATGAGTTTTTCAAGAAGTAAATTATTTAAAGCATCGCCAATAATGAGCTTGTTTACTATAGCATTCTACGAAAGCAAGGGTGTGGCAATGAGTTATAAAAGCAACCTTGCTGTTAAATTAATACATGGACGCTTAAGAAAATGCTACATTCCTTACGACACAATATTTATTCCAGGCAATAACTTTGCAGGCAAACACGTTTTAGAACACGAAAAAATACATCATATACATAAGAATTTAATACAATCATTCTTGTCAAGTCAGGATGACGACTTAGTAAAGAATACTTTGGATTACTTATTAACACACAAAATTAAAGAGACTGAATTAAAGAACTGTGTGAGCGCAACAAAACTTGCATTTCCAGAAATAGAATCATTGCTCGATGCAAAAGATAACATTGAAACTATCAGAGAGTATTCAAATTATTTATCAGGACTTGTAATGAGCAAAACGCCATTTTGGGCAAAAGAGTGCTTTGCAGAACACTACGCGAGTTCTAAATTTATCAGCAACACAAACAAAATATATATTGCTGCAATGTTATTATCTGAAGCTTGCATGCTAGTAAATGTATTAAATACTTTATTAAATGATGCCAACATGCATAGCATGTTAAACTTTTGCAAAATAATGTACATTACTGGATTAACATTGTACCTTGCCAAATCCTTTAGCCCTTATATGACTGGGAAGAGTCAATGGAGCAAATTTACTAAAGGGCTAAACAGCCATGAAAAATTTTTAATATCAGCATTCCCGCCTAAGAAAAAGAAAGATTTAGACCAACAGTTAAAAACTCTTAATGAATATTTCTAAAACTATTCACGAGCATTTCTTTTCCAAAAACACCACCTAATGTAATTAAAAATAAGCAGGAATACAAACAACAAAATCCATGTATGGGCGCTCTCCCACGGGACTAGCCCTAATATTTTAATTGTAAACACCGCAACCCAGTATAAAACAAACAAAACAATAGTCTCAATAAAGCTTACTACGAGTGGTCCTAAGTACTTTTTCCTTAAATTTCTGCGCGCTTTCATATTAAAATATCTCCCGCCGCCCGGATTTTCACCCTAAGACCTTACCTCCCTTAAGAGGGGGTGGGTAGGCCCTAGGGAGGGGGAAGCTTCCCCCTCTCTGGGGCTTGAACCGGGAACCTCACGGTTGCTGCTCAACTGCTGTTGGTCCAATACTAATTTGTATTGAACTACAGCCGTGCGTTGTAGGTAAATTATTCAAATAATTTACTCTCTACCAGTTGAGCTACGGCGGGACGAAATTTAAAAAATTCTTTTAACATTTAAATGTTTTGGAGTCAAAGAAAATCTTTGATGCGTGAATAAAAACTCGAGCCCTTTTTTTCGATAGTTAATCTTTCTTCTTCAGTCATTGTGTATTCTCTAACTATTAAAAAACTTTCTTTGTATATTGTGTCTATCTCTATGCAAAGCAGGCCGTAATCATAGTTGTCGCACATTTCTTCTGCAAGAGCATATTTAACAGCATTATTTAGACTGTCTATGTATTCATTTATTAGACAGTAATCTTCTTCGTCTGCTTTTCTTCTTGCTTCTGCAAAAGTCTGCATAACTGCATCGTATAGCTCTATGAATGCTCTTTTGTTGTCTATAGCATTTACTATGCCAACAGGATCCATATATTTCTCCAAATCAATTTCTTCGTAGTCAATGTTGTATTTTTCTGAAATCAACTTTTTTAGAATATTTTCATAATAATTCAAACTTTCTGGAAACCATATGTCTACTATTTCTGTAAATTCAGAATACATGTCATTCAAGGTTCGCCACCCTTTATTATCTCTATTATTGGTGTGTTGCTTTTAACTTCTTTAATTTTTCCTTTGTACTTGAATTTCACAAGCGCTGGAGGCAATGAGACCCTTCCGACTAACTCAACATCTGTTTTAAATTTGTATGATATAAGCACTTCTTCTCTTGGCCTTAATGTGCCGCAATTAAATTTAAGCCATCTTTTGACTTTATCAACTTCGCCTTTAATGCTTCCAAAGCCCCCTAGTTTTTTGACATATAGCGGGATGTCTTCAATAATTAACACTTCATTAACAGGCTTAAATCCTATGTTCTTGACTCTAATTGCAATTTTTATTAAAAGTTCTTTGCCTTCTCTTTTTGAAAGAATTATTTCTTTTGCAACTTTAATTTTCCTGTTAAACACTACAATTGCAAAAATTGCAAGCAAGACAAAAAATGGCAAAAGCGTTAATGGCAAGTACGAAATGTTTATTGTTAAAAGCGCGCTTTGACCTCTTTTTAAAGTGACATTGCGCGCAAACATGTTATTAACCATGTCGCTGGAAGAAAACTTGCGCTCTTCAATTAATTTGTTTCCTTCATAAATCTTGTATTCTATGCTTGTGATTAAAAAAGACTCAAGAGGATTGGATGTGTGATTTATATTAACTACGATATCTTCATTTCCAGTGTTATTAATTGTTTTTAAAATGCGTTTGCCAAAAAGATCTTCTGTTGCGCTTACAGAAATTGAGGAGTTCTTGTAACTTGAGATTCTTAATGTTTTTGCAGACTGCGTAATAACTTTGCCGCCAACAATTGCTTCAACAAGCAAAGTGTACTCTCCAGGCTCTAATTTTGGGTCAAGAACAATTTCTTTTGTAAATTCATTAAGGCCTTTTGTAAATTTGACGATGCTTGAAGAATTATAGATTATTCTATTTTCATTTGAAATCACTACATTGAATCTAGGATAGACTTCGTCTACGTTGCTTACTATTGTTCCTGTTATGTTAAAAGGATTTCTTGGGTCTGCTGTGTATGTTCCTACAAGCGTCAAATTTTGAAGTTTAACAGGTTCAACAGACTTGTACAATATTGTTGATAAAATATTGATTTTTTCAGTTGTGCTGTTGTAAGTGACTATTAGAGGGGTTATATATTCTCCAGGAATCATGTCTGCTCTTACTGTAATTGTTAAGTTTACAGCAATGCTCTCATTAGGGTCTAAGTACAGATTGACAGAAGGTTTGACGCTTACAGTTCCAAAATTAATGAAATTTATAGTGTTTATGTAAACATGAATATTTTCTGAAGCATCGTTTGTAAAATTTATTGTGTATTGCAAGCTCTCCTCAGGAAACACTCTTGTTTTTACGTTCTTAACTTCATATGTTAATGCAAATGCCTGCGAAATTACTAGCAAGGAAATAACAGTTAATAATATTTTTTTCATTATTTTTTGAAATTAATGCTTAAATAATAAAGTTTTCTATAAATAACGCAAAGTATTTTAGTTACTCTGTTGTCTAATAATATAATGAAACGCCCTAAAAGAGTTAGATTTTCATTCATTAAATTATTTTTCAAAAGAATCTTTAGAAGAAAAAAATCTTTTAAGCTTGGAATTTACGGTCCCCCAAATGTAGGCAAAACAAGCATTGCAAACAAAATCAGCGTGGATTGGATTGGCGAGGAAGTTGGGGTTGTAAGCAATGTGCCTCATGAAACCCGCGAAATACAAATTAAAGAGCATGTCATTATGGAAAAAGACGGCAAAAAACTAGAGATTAATTTAATAGACACGCCAGGAATCAGCACAAAAGTTGATTATGAAGAATTCTTAAAATACAAAATCAAGGCAAAGGAAGCAAAGAAAAGGGCAATGGAAGCTACAAAAGGCATTATTGAAGCTATTAAATGGCTTGATGACATGGACGTTGTTTTAGCAGTTATGGATTCAACAAAAGACCCTTATACTCAAGTTAATATAACTATTTTAGGCAATCTTGAAGTAAGAAAAATACCTGTCATAATAGTTGCAAACAAAACAGACCTTAAAAGAAGCAAAGTCAAAAGAGTTGAGGCAGCATTTCCTCAATACAAAGTGGTGGGCGTTTCAGCCAAAAAAGGCAAAGGCTTTGATGAATTATATGATGCAATATTTGAAATAAGCAAAAAGGTGTAAAAATGAAGCTATCAATAGATTTCATGACTATAGAATCCTTAATGCAGGCATCCCAAGAGGAACGCATAAATTTAATTATAAAGAAAATGAAAGACAAAAAAATCATTGTATTTAACGGGCAATTTGACCCCAGAGATGAAGCTGCTTTAATTGAGGGCACAATGAAACATGTAAACAAGCAGTTTCCAGGCATTGAAATCTGCTCTTTAAGTTATGAAGAACTTAATCCAAATATGAGCTGGCCTTTGAAATTAAAGCACCGTCTTATTAAGCTTTTAACTGGCGGAAGAAGCGGCATAACAGTCATAGGCCCTGCAAAAATCATAAAAGAGATAAAACGCGAGCCAGACCGGATATCATTGCTCACCAAATAAATTTATAAGTCACTAATTTCAAAAAATAATCAATGCCTCATCAATGCGTTCGTTGCGGGAAACTAATACCTTCGGGCTCAAAAGAGTTGCTTGAAGGGTGCAACACTTGCGGAGGAAAATTCTTTTTCTTTATAAAAGAGGAAAAGCTACTAAAAGAGAGTGATTTTATAAGACGCAATTTAAGCAGAAATGAAATTAAAGATTTAGAATTTGAAGTTAGAAACATAATAGGGTCTGGCCATTCTGAAGAAGCAGTTATTCTTGACTTGGAGACTATTAAAGCATTGGGTCCTGGAAAATTTAGAATTGACGTTTCTGCCTTAATGAGGGGTGCGCCAATAGTTATTAACATAAGCCCTGGAAAATATTATATAGACCTGCCTTCTGCTTTTGGAGAAGCAAGCAAAGACAATCCAATTAAAAAAGCACTAAGAAAAAGGTAATATCCAAGTTCCTTTAAGCCAATTGTCGAGTCCGCAGACGTGTGCCGGAATTTTATTTTCATAATGCACTTTTGCTGCACCTTTGCTTATAACTTTTTTAATTACGCCTTTAGTAACTTCATTGTACAAGTCCTTGCATGATATGCATTCTAATAACCTGCCGTTCGCCTTGCCATTTATGCTCTTTGAGTAAATTCCGCCGCTATCTTTTAAATATATGTTTAGGGAATTGCAGATATTTTTTCCAAGAAGCGCTGCAACATCATCACTGCCATTTGAAACAAGACTTGGGTGCCCATTTTTTCCTAAAATGCCGTAACCTACAACTAAACAAGGGTTGTTGTTATTAAACATCCCATTTGGCGCAAATTCAACATTTTCATGGTTTTTAATGTCTCCTATGAGCGGATGCTCTTCATTTTCCATTAAATATGTGTTGCATTTTATTCCAATGTTTTTAAGTGCATGATCTAAATATCTTACAGCTATGCGTTCGCCTTCTATTAAGTCATATGGATCTTTTGAGAAAGTCTTTATCATTTGCGTTAAATTTTCCCATGCAGAGACTACTGCAATTACTTTTATTTTATTTTTGTATAAATTTTTAATTAATGCTGCATTTTTTGCGATATCTTTTTTTGTCTTTTGCTGACTGCCCCCTATTTTTAAAATATACACAGGTTTTGCAAAGGATTTTGGACTCATGCTCAAACACCAGAAGAATTATGAGCAAGGCTATTAAAATTTATACATTGTGGTTGTGTAGCTGCCTTGCATTAATTTAAAAATAACTTCTTTTACTTAAAAAATTTTCTATATCCATCCAAAGTCTTCCAGCATTTCAATTACTTGGGTTTTTAAGTCTGATATCGAACCGTCATTATTTATCACTCTTGAAGCATAGCTCCAAACTTTATCCAAATTAAACTTTTCAATTTCTAACTTCTCATGTTTTAAGAACTCTTCAAATGTTTTTGGGAAGCCTGGCCTGCCTCTTAATTTCATTCTTTCAAATCTTTTTTTAGGGTCTGTCTCTACTAACACAAATATGATTTCTGGAAACGCTTTTTTAAGATGCTCCACATCAACTAAAAGTCTAATGCCGTCAATTACAACCTTGTCCCAACCTTTTTCTTTAATTCTTTCAATCACTTTTTTAATAAAATATGCAGGGTCTTTGCTGCGCAATTCTTCACTTATTTTAGTTGTGATTTCCCTTGTAGGCTTAAGCCCTCTTTTTGCAACTTCTTCCCTTACCAAATCTCCTATTGTTATTGTATGAAATCCGTATTCTTTTTCAAGTATGTTTGCGACAGTTCCTTTGCCGCAGCCTATTGCTCCCATTAATCCCAGCACTTTCAAAGCCACGCACCTCTTAAACTTTTATGCATTAGTGAGTACCCGCTAATTAATATTTCTGTTGCTAAAAATCCTAACAAGAAATTAATATGTTGGGGTTGCGTCATGTTATACACTACTCCCGCGAGTATTAATCCGCACGAAATTAAAAGCACGCCAACCACTAGAAAAACCCCTCCTGCTTTGTCTTCGCTTGTAAGCATCTCAATTTTCTTTTCAATACGCTTAACTTCTTTTTTTACAGAATTTATAGCATGTTCTTCTTGAACGCTCAAAGCCAATCCCCTGTAAGCCCTTTATGCGAAAGCATGAATCCTGCAATCATTATTATTATGAGGAGCGAAGATGCAAAAAAAAGCGCAAGGTATGTCATAGGATCATTGCTGCCTTTATACGCAATTGCCATTGTAAGCATGCCTCCTCCTCCCATTCCCATTAATAACCATCCAAGTACTGCAAAAACCTTGCTTCCTTTGTCAAGCTCCCTTAGCTCTTCAAGTTTGTCATTAATATCATTTAAAGTCTCTTCAATGCTCGCAAGCGCTTTATTTAATTGCGGGTTTTTAGTCTTTCTTAGAACTATGCGTTTCATAGAAAATAATTAAATGAGTCGCGCTTTAAAAATTTATCAATGAGCCCTGTATTCAGAAACTGGCTAATTATAATGAACGTGATTGCCATATTCTACGGCTTTGCCATGTATGCGCCTCAATTAGCAAACACAAACCCTTTGTTTTGGATATTTGTCCCAGACTGTCCTCTTGCAACTGTCTTTTTTACAGCATCACTCATGCTTTTAGCTCTTAACAAAAAAAGCAACATTCTTTTTTTGCTTTCAATGATTTCTGGCTTTAAATATGGCGTCTGGACTTGCTTTGCTATTGTTTCATACTGGAACTTTTATGTCGCTCCTAGCAATTTCATAGATTATGTAATTGACTTTTCTGCCCATGTCGGCTTATTCTTAGAACAATTTTTATTAATAAAATACGCAACATTTAACGTTCGCAAATTAATAGCTCCTCTTGCTTTCCTCTTCTTTAATGATTTAAGCGACTATTTGCTTGCAACGCATCCGCTCCTCCCAGAATACTCTCTTTCTTTTATGTTCCCTTTTACAGTATCACTTACTGTCGCCTCAGCAGCGTTTACTTACGCAATCTTGACTCGAGCTTGACAACTGACGCGCCTCTTTTTTCAAGCAAATAATTTTTTCTAATTAATAATCCTAATATTGCTTCTGGCGCATATTGCCACTGCGTTTTTGAAAAATTAGTTAACTTATTAATAGCAGACTTGCATGCGCTCTTAATAAATGACTTATTTTTTTCTTTTTTCTTTGGGATTAAAATCAAATAATCATCTTTAATTTTCAAACCATACATTTTCTTTTTTACAGGCTCAACAATATTTGAATATTCGCATGCCAGCATATTAAAGAATTCGTTATTCATCTTTCTTTTGCAAATCTTGTAAATGCCTCCTATTTCTTCATTAAATTTCACTTTAAGATAATAATACACAAGCAAAGCCTTTAAGTCAAGCATCACTTTCTTAGGATAGTACGCATTGCAGATGCGTCTGCATGTTTCATTCACAATGTCTTTTTTTATGAGCATTTCAAGATTTCTTAAAAGCTTCTCATTTTTCAATGGAATTATTTTTTCGCCAAAAAGCTTTCTTAATTGAAGCTTGTCTGCATATTTCCCAAACACATTCAAGTCTATGTGGCTGTTGCCCATTGGGATTTTGTATTTAATCTGCGAGATATTTTTAGGAAAATACATTCCAACATCTAAATCTGACTTTTTATTTGCATTTCCATTTGCATGAGAACCATATATAAACGCTGCAAGGCAGCCCTTTTTCTTTGCTATCTTGCTAATAATGTTTGCATACATGTTGCTTAAACTTATAAAATGTCTTTAAAAACTTTTTGAAAGTCAACTTAAAAACATTTATAAATACTTTTTGAATAATTATTCAAAATGAAAGTTGCTGTAAGTTCTAGTGGCAAAGACTTAGAAAGCCATGTAGACTTTAGGTTTGGCAGGTGCCCATATTTTATTATTGCAGATATTGAAGACAACAAAATTATAAGTTTCAAAGCAATTGAAAATATTGGGATGTCTGGAGGAGGCGCAGGAATCACTGCAGCCCAGCTTGTTGGCAATGAAGGCGTTAAAGCAGTAATTACGTTTCATATGGGTCCAAGGGCTTTTGACGTATTAAGCAGATTAGGCATTGAAGTCTACATAGGCAACGGCCTTGTTAAAGATGCTTTAAGCAAATTCATTAACAAAGAACTTGAAAAAATGACTGCGCCAATGCCTGGAAGGAGGCACGGATGGCAGTAAGCACTTTAAAAAAAGGCGAACTTGTAGTAAGGAATTCTGGAATTGTCTCTCTTTTTTTATTAGTTATCAAAATCGTTGCAGGTCTAATCACTGGAAGCATTGTGCTATTAAGCGACAGTTTGGATAGCGCTTCTGATCTTGTTGGCATGATTGCTGCATGGTTTGGCCTAAAAATTGCGCAGCGCAAGCCTACTAAGAAATTTCCATATGGTTATTATAAAGCAGAGTCCTTAGCTTCGCTTTTTGTGTCATTCTTAATATTGTACGCTTCAATCGAATTAATAATAAGCGGCGTTTCAAAAATATTTGTTAAGCCTGCGATTACTATTCCTTTGTTTGCAATTCTTACTGCTTTTGCATCCTTAATTACTTCTTACGTCCTTTCAAGATATTTGAAGGCTAAGGGAACAGAAATTAATTCTTCGTTATTAATCAACAGCTCAAAAGAGCGCTTAATTGATGCTGTTAAGTCAAGCATTGTGTTAGTTTCCATTATAGCAAGTTATTATGGAGTGTTTTATGTTGAAAGCATTGTCACCATCTTTATATCACTGCTAGTGCTTAGGGTTGGCCTCTTTTCAATTAAAGATTCTGTTGTCGCACTAATGGACGTAAGTCCAAGCAAAGAGGTTGAAAATAAAATCATCAATATAATTAAAGAAATAAAAGGCATTGAAGGGTACAGCGGCTTGAAATTAAGGACTTCTGGCCCATTTATTTTTGGACATGTTAAAATCAAAGTTAAGAAGTACATCAATGTTAAAAAGGCACACGAAATTGCAGATGAACTTGAAGCCAAAGTTAAACATGCAGTCAAACAAATTGACACGTTTCTTGTGCATGTTGAGCCTTATAAAAGCACAAAGCAAAAAATTGTTATTCCAATAAAAGAGAACAAAGGCCTTGACTCAAAAGTAACAAGCCAATTTGGAAGGGCTGACAACTTTATTTTCATTACATTAAAAAAAGGCAAAATAAAGTCCTTTTATGCAAAGAAAAATATCTTTAAAGGCAAAAAAATAAGGGCTGGCTTAAGCGCTGTCAAGTATGTTCTTAAAGAAAACATAGACGCTTTAGTGACTGCAAGCATTGGGGAGATTTCTTTTCATACATTAAGAGACAACTTAGTCGATGTTTACAAAACAAACGGCCTTTCTGTTAAAGACGTCGTTAGGAACTATCTAAACAACAAATTAACATTGCTAAAAAGTCCTACTAAGGGATTAAAATGAAATTAGTAATCCTTTATGATAATGGAGGATTTTCATGCTTTGTTAAGACTGATGCAGAAACCTTGCTTTTTGACACAGGATGCGACGGCAAAAAACTTCTAAGCAACATGGAGTTTTTGAATCTTATGCCAGAAGATGTGGATGCAATTTTTATTTCGCATGCTCACTTTGACCACACTGGTGGATTATTTGATTTCATAGAGCGCAATCCTAATGTGCGCGTTTATGTTCTAAAATCCTTTCCCAGCGCTTTTAAGACTAAAATCAAGGAATCTGGCGCCGACTTAATCGAAGTGGAAAAGCCCGTAAAATTAAATAAAAATCTTTATTCTACAGGCGAATTAGGCGCCCGCATTAAAGAGCAATCCTTAATAATAGACACGCCTAAAGGATTAGTCATCTTAACAGGATGCTCCCATCCAGGTGTTGTTACTATTGCAAAAAAAGCAATTGAACTGCACAACAAGCAAATTTATCTTCTAATTGGAGGCTTTCATATATTTAATAATACTATCGCAAACGAACTTAAACTGCTTGGTGTCAAAAATATCATTCCATGCCATTGCTCTGGCATGGGCCACCATTTTGGAGAGACTTTTGAAATATGATTGTTGGCATTACTGGCGGGAAGGGAGGAACTGGCAAGTCAGTTATTGCAACCTCTCTTGCTTACGAGCTTTCAAAAAAATACAAAGTCATGCTAATAGATGCTGACGTTGACTGTCCAAACGACCATCTTATTCTTTCAATTAAAAGAATTAAAGAAAAAACTGTATTTCAAACAATTCCTAAATGGAATTATAAAAAATGCATCAAATGCGGCGCTTGCTCTAAAGCGTGCAAAGAGCATGCAATAGTTTTTGTCAAAAATAAGTTTCCAATATTTATTCCTGAACAGTGCATTGGGTGCAAGGCTTGCATTGTTTCTTGCCCTGTCAATGCCATTGGCGAGCACAGAAAAAAAATTGGCACAATATATTCTGGCGCAAGAGAAAAGCTCAAATTTTTTTCAGGCGAATCTGTTGTAGGCTATAAAGAATCATCGCGTGTTGTCAGTTCTCTTTTAAACTTTGTTAACCCCTTAATAAAGGACTATGACTATGTAATCATTGACACTGCTGCTGGCACGCACTGCAATGTAATAACTGCACTAATGAAATGCGATTTTGCTCTTGCTGTTACTGAACCAACTCCTTTTGGAATCCACGACCTTAGGCTAATTATCAAGTTGCTAAAAATCCTTGGCTTGCCTTACAAGACAGTTCTTAACAAGTCAACTATCAACAAAAAATTAAAACTTAAAGGTCTGATTGCAAAAATTCCATATAAAGAGTCAATACTTAAAGCGTATTGCAAAGGGATTCCAATTGAAGATGAGTCAATAAAAAATCTTGCCAAAGCATTTGAGGAGGTGCTGATTTGAAAGGCTCTTATTGTCTTATTCTTAATATTAAAAAAGATTTTGTTGCTAAGATAGGCGCCTTAGGCAACATGTCATTTAAAAAAGGCAAGTATATCTATGTTGGTTCGGCATTAAACAATATTGACGCCCGCGTTAAGAGGCACTTAAGACGCGATAAAAAGCTCCACTGGCACATTGACTATTTGACAATTAACCCTTTTGTTAGCATTGAAAAAGTCTTTTACAAACCTTCAGATAAAAAAGAGGAGTGCGAGATTGCACGCATTGTCAGCGCTTACGGCGCGCCAATTAAGAACTTTGGCTCAACTGACTGTTCTTGCAAAAGCCACTTATTTAAAATCAATGATTACTCGTTTCTCAACAATTTTATGAAGGTGTTAATTTGAAAATCTTAACTATTGTGTCTGGCAAAGGAGGGACTGGCAAGACAAGCATAGCATCATCTCTTGCAATCCTCTTATCAAAGAAACACAAAATAATGTGCGCTGACTGCGATGTTGACACGCCAAATCTGGGCTTGCTTTTAGGACTTAATGAAAAAAATTATTCTTGGAAGCGCCTTTACACTTCTGAAAAGCCTGCACTAATCAGCAACAAGTGCATTGGCTGCCGCGCGTGCCTTAACACTTGCGTCTTTAATGCAATTTCATGGAAAAATGAAAAGCCTGTCTTTAACAAGCTCCTGTGTGAAGGGTGCGGCGCATGTGAAATTGTGTGCCCTGCAGACGCCATCAAATTTAAAAAAGTAAACAACGCCATGCTAGGCATTGCATCTTCTCACTATGGCTTTAAAATTGTCACTGGCCAGCTTAAAATGGGTGAATCTGGTTCTGGAAAAATAGTTTCTCTTGTCAAGCAAGAGGCAGAGCGCATAGCAAAGAATGATTCTTGCGAATTCATTCTTGTTGACTCTGCAGCAGGCACTGGCTGCCCTGCAATTGCTTCAATTCAAGGCAGCAGTTATGTGATTGCTGTGACTGAGCCCTCGCCAAGCGCTTTAAGCGACCTTAATAGGACTCTTGCAATTGTCAGGCACTTTAGAATCCCATACGGAGTCATCATTAACAAATACGACTTAAACAAAAAATACACCTTAAAAATCAAACACACGATTCAAAAACAAAATGCGCAACTCTTGGGACTAATTCCATATGATGACGCCTTTATCAAATCCTTGCTTAATCTAGAGCCTGTAATAGTCCACAATAAAGAATTAGAAGCCCTGTTTTCCGATATAATTAAATGTATGTATCATGTGCTTTAGATTTGCGGACAAAAGGCGCGTTCTCATACAGATATATTTTATATTCATAATCAATAAGTTTCATATATGGATTACAATAAATTATCAGAATTTCTTGGAATATTGACTGGTGATGGATACTTATCAAAATATGGTTTGCATATGTAAGAAGGCTAATGGCTTTTTTATTTAGGAAAAATCCAAGAATTGTCAATAGAGAAAAAAGTAAAGAGCTTGTACTTAATTCTAAAAGTATTTTTAATCAGTTAGTAAAATATGGATTTCCTATTGGGGTCATTCCAAAATTCATCTTAAAAAACAAAAATTATGCTTTTGCTTTTTTAAGGGGATTATTTGATACAGACGGCAATATTTTTTGGGATAAAAGAAGTATCTATAAAGATCCATATCCTAGAATTACTATTAACACGACTAGTAAAGTCTTATGTTTAAGAATTTGCGCTCTTTTAGAGAATATGGGATTTAAAGTTGCATTAAGAAGTCAAACTAGAGACCCTCACAAAACACTTTATTACATAGAATTGTACGGTTTCAAAAACCTTAAAAAATGGAAAACCTTAATAAGTTCTTCGAATATTAGGAAATTTAAGAAATTAAGCCCCGGTAGCTCAGTTGGTTAGAGCGTTACAGTCAAGAAAAATATTTTCTTGACGGCGAATCTGGTATTTAACTAACCAGACAGGTAAAGGTCGTGGGTTCGATTCCCACCCGGGGCTTAAAAGCAACATTTAAAAGCCCGCGCGCACATACTTAAAATAGCGATGACGTAACAGCTCCATGCCGAGATTATTCGATGAGGAGAGACTAAGTTACTGAGCATATTAATCAAATTCAAGGCATGAAACGTAGCATTTCTGCGGTTATTAAACAAAAAAGAGATGTCTTTGCAAGAGATAATAAACAAATTTTCACAAGCAACGCTTACGCTCAGAAAGCGCTTTTACGAAAAATTTTATAAATAAGTTTTTTATTTCTTGCGCCAATGAAAGAAATGTTGTTTAAGTTTTTTAAAGGAGCCCTTACTCTTTATAAGTTGGAAGAAGAAAGAATTCAAACTTTGTATTTTATGATTGAGTCAAATATTGATGCTTTGTTAATGAATGAGCTTAAAGAAATTTCTAAGACGCATAAAGATGAAATTGAAAGTTTAAATTGCAAAGACATTAGTTTAGAAGAAAAATGTTTGTTTTTAATAAAGCAATACTTGACATCAGATGATTTAGAACTTAGTTTCGAGTTTGTTGATTCAATAAAAGTTTATGAAGCAGAAAGAAACAGACTCGCGAGCATTTATGTTGAAAGCCAAGAAGAAAACACTAAAAACATCACTTCTTTGTTAGTTGATTTGTTAAAAAGAAACGCAGTAAAGTACGAATTTACAGGTTATCCTGAAACACAGGCAATTACAGTTTCAACAGAAAAAGAAGACATATTAGATTTCACAGCGCGCATGATGGGATATGTGCTGCCAAAAACATTGGAAAGAAGTAATTTTTACTATGTATTTGATAAGGACATAAGTGTAAAAACTGTGGATGAAATATATGCTAAGCAAATTCCACACATAAAATTAATAAAGTCTTTTGGTTACGCTTACAATATAAATCCGGTAAAATATTATAAAGTGCCAATGCCAGAAGAATTGATGTGTAAAAAATCAAATCTTGCAATGTTTTTTGCAATGTATTTGGATGTTTATGACAAGGACGGCGCATTCTTTAAAAAAGAGAATTATGATGTAGACAAAATTAATGAGTATTATACGCGACTAAATGACGATTCCTGAGCCTACTAAGCGCCACTTATTATTGATGAAACGCGAGATGGCAACGCGCTCTCCGCGCTCTATGCAAATTGGAAGCTTAAGTCTAAGCGTGACTTCTTCGCCGCTTATTTTTATGATTGTGCCAACAGTCTTTGCTGTCAAGGCATTAATAAGCAAGGGCTCATTTAATTTCAGTTCTTCTTGGGCAAGCTCTTGTTCAGTGCCGACAACGCGCTTTAATAGTTCTGGTTTTATGATAAGCTCGTCGCTAAATACAGGAGGGCAATAAGATGGCGTGCATACAACAGAGCCTGCAAGCTCATCGCTTTTTGTAAGGCTTGGGTCAAGTAATGTTGAAATCCCAAAATTGCCTCCAGGGACTGCTTCATTAACTTCTTTTGAACCGTAAAAAATGCTTTCAATTTTTGTTTTAATGGGTTTGTATTCAATTTTTCCACCTTCTTCGCGCCTTAAGCCAGGGCGTATGATTATGTCTTCGCCTTTTTTTAAGACTCCCTGCTTGAGTATGCCTCCAAGCACGCCTCCTTTTAAGTCTTTGATTTCAGTTCCAGGCTTGTTCACATCAAAGCTTCTTGAGACAAGCATTATTGGAGGCTTTTTTAAGTCGCGCTTTGGCGTCTTAATGAATTCTTCAATCGCTTCTATTAAAATGTCTATGTTTGCATTGTGCTGGGCGCTTACAGGAATTATTGGAGCGTTTTCTGCAATTGAGCCTTTGACAAAAGCTTTGATGTCTTCATAAGATTTTTTAGCTTCTTCCTCGCTTACAAGGTCTATTTTGTTTTGAACAATTATTATGTTTTTAATTCCCATTACATTTAAGGCTGCTAAGTGCTCTTTTGTCTGCGGTTGCGGGCATTTTTCATTAGCAGCAATGACAAGTATTGCTGCATCCATGACTGAGGCGCCAGAAAGCATTGTAGCCATTAATGTTTCGTGTCCAGGCGCGTCAACAAAAGATATGCATCTTCTTTGCTTGCATTTTAACTTGTGCGAAGGGCACGTAGGATTATTTGTAAGCTCTCCTTTTGGGCATTCATACACAGTCATCTCAGAATATCCAAGCCTTATTGTGATGCCTCTTTTTAGCTCTTCAGAGTGAGTAGATGCCCACTTCCCAGTCAGGGCTGCAAGGAGGGTTGTTTTGCCATGGTCTATGTGGCCTACCATTCCTATGTTTACGACTGGGATGCCCATAGATTTTAAAAGAATGGTGTCATATTATAAGTATTTCTATTGCAGTCCAGTGCTTCCAAAGCCGCCGCTTCCTCTTTTAGTTTCGCTTAACTCTTTATGTTCCACTAATTCAGCTTTTTCGCATTTTTGAATAACTAACTGCGCAATGCGCAATCCTGGCTCTATGTTAAATGGCTCGCGCCCGTGATTTATCAGCAGGATCTTGACTTCTCCTCTGTAATCGCTGTCAATTGTTCCTGGAGCATTGACTACAGTGACGCCCTTAAGACTTAATCCGCTTCTAGGCCTTACCTGGCCTTCATATCCTTTTGGTATTTCTAAGGCAATGCCTGTGCTTATCATTTTAATTTCTCCAGGCATTAATGTAACATTCTCATTTGAGTACAAATCCATGCCTGCTGCGCCTTCGCTTTTGTACTCAGGCAGAATTGCAGATTCAGAAAGTTTCTTAACTTTGAGTATCATTGCCTTGTTCCTCTTTTTTGCCAAGAAGCTCTTCTAAGTCTTTTTTGCCCCATTTTACTGGGACTACATTAATTTGAGCAATGTCTTCTGCAATTGTATTTCCTCTCATAGTCTTTCTTCTGCGCCATCCCTTTTGCTTGATTCTTCGGAGTCCAACGCTTTTTCCAGTTAGAATCCTTGCTCTTCTGGCGCCTTGGATGTCTTTTCTCATTGGAAAGCCTGCATTGTCAGAGCCTCCTGTGATCTTAAACTCGTATCCTGGAAGGCCGATGATGCTGCCGTCAAAAGTATCGCCTATTTTTAGACCTATGAGTCTTGCAGTTCCAGGCTCTTTTAACACAGTCTTATAGCTTTTCCCATTCTTTCCAGCAATGTTAATCTTGAATTCCATGATAGATTAGAGGGAAAAAGGAATAGTATTAAAAGCTTTTGGTTACAAGCCCCAGTTCTCATCCACTTTTCTGTGAAGCTTTAGGATTTCGCGCATAGCAGTTATTTCATCATTTCTTAGGTATCCTTTAAGCTCTGTCTTCATTTTTATGAAGTGGCTTTCAGGCACATTTGAATATAATATGTCGCCTTCATGCAAGTTCCTGCCTACAACGCCTCCGTCAATGCTTATTGCAACTTTCATGCCTTTTGTTGCTTCCCCCATTGACTCGCCTTTTGACTGTATTGCTTTAACTTCTCCAACTCTTTTTAAGTCAGCATTAATTAGGGGATACCCGCTTCTTAAAGTGCCTTCAAGTATTTCGACTCCTATAATTGCTGGCTTTGAAGCCCTGAATGTGTTATTCTTTAAGAACTGAAGTTTTACAGGTGTTATTATGCTTTTTAGCGCCCTTGCCTTGCGCTCTTGCAATAAGTTCTTTAGGTGTTCTTCATAGTCTTCTATTAATTTATAAATAATATTTGCCAAAAAGACTTTTACTTTTAATTCCTTGTTTAGTTCGGAAGCTTCTTTTAGCATTGAAACATTAAATCCAATTATTACGCCGTATTCCTCTTTTGTTTGGCTGACTGAGTGCGCTTCAATAATGTCTTGTTTGTTTATTGGACCAATTTCAGCTTTTTTAATTGGATACTTTTTGAATAGATTATTAATTGCTTCTAAACTGCCAAGAGAATCTGCTTTTATTATTAGGCCTTCTCCTTCTGTCTTTATTAGTATGCTTTTTATTTCTTCTTGGACTTGCTTTTTAAGCTCTTCTAATTTGCGCGTGTCCCAGCAGGCAAGAAGTGGCATTCCTGGAATGACTTCGTCAAGGCCTGGGCCAGACACTTTGACGCCTGAGGCAGCAGTGACTTCTTTTACATTAAAGAATTTTCCCTTTTCGCGCAGTTCTTGGAGAGGGGCAGGCTTTAATAGCGCCCTTGCCTTGCTTACAATAGGCTCTTTAATGCCTCCTATGACAATTATGTCGCCTTCCCTTAGCTTTCCATCATAAAGAATTATGTCAAGGGTCTTGCCAAGACCAGGCACTTCCTTTACTTCTAAGATGCTTGCCTTTGCAGGCGAGTTTACATTAACTTTTAGATTTTCTTCAAGAAATCTTTGGGCAAGGCCTGTTAAGACCATTAAAAGTTCTCTTACGCCTTCGCCTGTTTTTGCGCTTACAGGTATTATGCTAAGCTCTTTTGTGAAGTCAGTGACTCTGTCAAAGCGCTCGCTTTTAAATCCTTGCTCTTCTAATTGGGCAACGACTTCATAAAGCTTTGTTTCAAGAACTCCTTGAACATCTTTTCCTTGAAGCCTTATGTCCTCAAGCAACAGCTTGTCAGGATATGGATGCCATCCATTAATTAAGTCGATTTTGTTAAGTGCTACAACAAAAGGCACTTTAAATTGCTTAAGAATTTGTATTGACTCTATTGTTTGAGGCATTAAGCCTTCTTGAATGTCAACAACAAGAATTGCTATGTCTGCAATAGAGCCCCCTCTTTCACGCAGGCTTGTAAATGCTTCATGTCCTGGAGTGTCAAGAAACAGCAATCCTGGTATTGTGATGTTAATTTTTAGCTGTTTAAGAAGAGGACCGCAAATTTTCTTTATGACATCAAGAGGGACTTCTGAAGCGCCTACATGCTGAGTAATGCCCCCTGCTTCTCTTGCTTGAACAGCGCTTCCTCTTACAGAGTCAAGTAACAATGTATTGTGTATTAATACTCCGTTTCCAATGAAGTTGTGTGCATTTGGTATTGTAAAATCATATACATATCTTTTATATGATCTTATAGTTGCATCCTTCACTTGTACTGTGCAAAAATTTTTAAATAAATTATGGATTTCGTTTAACTTATTGATTATTAGGTTTGTGTTTTGCCATTTATAAATTTTATTTTTCTTAAGATGTGGATTTAATGAAATATAGCCCATGGATTTAAGAAATGATATGTGATTTTGAAATCTTCTATTGGGTATATTTAATTTTTTGAATAATTCTTTTTTTGTTTGTTTGTCTATGGAATCCATAATTAATTTTCGTTCTTTTAAGTTAAGTTTGTATTTTGAAGTTCTTAAAAAATATTTAATACTCTTAATAAACCTTTGGAGAATGTTAATTGAGATGTTCTCATACGATTCATATTTTCTATAATAAGGAATTTTTAAATCCATTGTTGATATACATAATTTTTTTCTTATGCCTCTTAACCATGTTCCGCTTATTGGTGTTAGCTCGTAAATTCTATTGGTTGTTGCTTTTTTAAAAAGGTTTTTAGCAAGAACTTGTTTTCTAGTTAATCTAAAATTAATATTTTTGCAAAAATTTCGCAAATTATTTTTGCCAGTAAGTACTAATTCATAATTTCCTTTTTTCTGGCAAAAACACCCGTACCTATATAAAAAATAATGAAACTTTTCTAAAAATTCCTTGCTTGAACTTGAAAAGCCTACAACTGTAGATGTAACATACCCATCAGAATCAAGCAGACCTTTAATAAATTCGCTTGCAATCTCTAAATTTGATTTCTCAATTAGCTCTGGAAATTTTATGCTTATTGCTTTGTTTTTTAATGGATAATTAAAGACATTAACTAAATATTTAACAAATGTTTTACCACCATTGTTAATTATTTGGTTGCATGTTCTTTTCTTTTTAATTTTGACATCTAAGTTAAATGCTCTTTTAATATGGTTTTTGAATATTTTTATTAGTTCTTTGTCATTATTCCAAAATATGTTTTTATTGCCATCTCCAAACATTAAACCAGCTATGTAACACATGCTTTTAAGCTCGGTTTTTGTTCTTGGAAATTTAATCCATGGAGAATTGTGTCCTGCCCTTTGTTTTAAAGATGCATTTTTAATCTCTCTAATGTTTTTTGCCACCTTTGTCAAGCTTATATTTAATTCGTTACATAATTTTATTATATCTAAAATCCTAAAATGCCTTTTTTTCAAATGATGGCGAAGTAATTTATAGTTTATTTTGTCTGATAATTGTTTAATATTTTCTTTTTTTAAGGTGTTTATTAACAATTTATTAAATGAGTCATCAAATTTAATAAGGAATTCATTGTTTTTACTTAATTTTTTAAGTATCCATGTGCGTATTTCATCTAAACTATATAATTTTAAATTAAATCTTTTGGGCACTATTAAAAAATCACCCTTATTAATATTTCTTGCTTCCTTTTCAATTAATCCTTTTTCTGTAAGAATAAAATACTTATGTTCTGGCGTTGTTTTGACTACAATCCCGTTGCCAAGTTTTAGTTCAACTATGGTTTCTGCTTTTCGTTTTCCAAAATAAGATGGTCGTATTTTTGTAAATTTGTTTTTATTAAAACTTATTAGTTTGCATTTAGGTAATTTGTATAATTTATACGCTTTAATTAATCTTCCATCACTAAGTTGTATATAGGTGTCTGGAGTAACACATTTTCCAGAATCTACGTGACCCAATACTGCGCAAATTAGCTGCCTTGTAGCCATGGAAAAGAAGAATATAAGCTTTATTTAAAAAGCTTTACTTGAGCCATTTCTCGCCTGCGCGTTTATAAGTGTGTATTTCTGTTGGATCAAACCATAGAAGTATTTCATCGTCTGCCTCTTCTGTGGTTCCAGAAGCATGGATAAGATTGCAAACGCTTTTGCCTGTCTTGTCAGCGTGAGCATAGCTTATATGCGCATAGTCTCCTCTTATTGTGCCGGGCATTGCGCTTTTAGGCTCTGTTGGCCCTACAATTTTTCTTACAACTTCTACTGCTTCAACGCCTTCTAAGACCATTGCAACCACAGGACCTGCAGTAATATACTCTTCTAAATTTGGATAAAATGATTTTTTAAGATGCGCGCCATAATGCTTTTTCGCAAAGTCTTTGTCAATCCAGACCATTTTCATTGCAATAATCTTTAAACCTGCTCTTTCAAATCTTGTTATAATTTCTCCGACAACGCCTCTGTAAACCCCATCAGGTTTTATTAGGACTAAAGTGTGCTCCACAAAATTTTCTTTTTCAGGACTCAACTTTCTTCACCTTTTTCTCCTTAATAATCCATTTTAATTTTGAAGGTTTTCTGCCAAGTTTCATGTTTTTCATGCATTTGCTTGAGCACAAGTTAACTGTTTTGCCGTCAGGCCTGACTAGTATTGTGCCTCTTCCAGGTTCTATCTCCCGCTTGCAGAACGAGCACTTCAACGCCTTCTACCTCCTTTTAAAGGCGCAGCTTCTAATTCAGTTTCTTTAAGCATCAATATGTCATTTGGCCTTACAGGACCTCTTACATTGCGCCTTAATATCTTGCCTTTGTCAAGGCCTTCTAAGACTTTGCACCTAACCTGTGTTGCTTCGCCCCTTACGCCTACGCGCCCTATGATTTCAATGACTTTTGCAGCAAAGGCATCCCTATAAGTAACTATTTGTTCTTCTTCTTTGGTCTTTATGACCACTCTTTTTCCCGGTCCTACTGATTTTAAACGCTTAGGCATTTCCTATCGCTTTTTTTATCTTTAAGAACAGCTCTTTCCCAAGGCCCGGATTTACGATTGCAACAGCTGAACAGCTTACGTCAATTCTTGCAGCACTGCCTAATGCCTGTTTTGATGAGACATGAAGCAGAGGCACTCCTTTTTCTTTGCACAAAAGCGGCAAGTGCGCTGTTATTGTTTTTGGTTCAACGTCATCTGCAATAATTACAAGCTGCGCAAGCCCTTTTTCAATAGCCTTGGTTGTTACGTTAATGCCTTTTTTAACCTTGCCTTCGCTTCCTGGTTCTGAAGCCAGGTCAACTAGTTCAAGAATTGTTTTTTCATCGACTTCAACTTTTTTTTCTTCAGCCATAATTAACACCTCATTTCATTGGTTTAATCAGAAAATAAAAGGATTGTCTTTTTAAAGCTTATGCTTTTTTAGCACTTCTTTAAGTTTTTTATAAAAGCTTTCGTCATTTTTAAGAATTTTTTTGTAGTTTATTTCAACTTCATTAAAATATAAAAAATGATATAAACCAAAAGGTACAAGTCCGTGCTCTGCAATTTTGTCTTTAACTTGGTCGAATAATGAGCCAGTTCCCATAATAATTTTAATGACCGTATTGATGGCTTTTTCTTCTATCTTGTATTTATTAATTAGTTTGCTAAACTTCTCATTAAACTTGTTAATATCTCCCTTTTCATTTTTAAAGTCGTCTTTTGACTTAAATCTGCATTCTTTGCAAATCTTAAGAAATTCGTTAAAAAATTCATCATATTTTTCAGGTTTAATTATTATTTCATAACGCATTGCAAGGCCACGAGCCAGCTGTAATTTAAATTTATCATCTTTTTCTATCAAAATATCCTTATATTTTTCAAGAATTTGAATAAGTTCGTCAATGATATCTACTGCTTCATCTTCGTCTAATGGGTATATTACTATTGCCCTGTCTCCTTTAAATGAATTATGTATTTTGTGTTCGATATCATTTTTTAAGTATTCAGTGATTTCTTCGTATAAAGTCTTCTTATTATCAGTTTTCACTTTATCTTTTATTTGCACATACAATTTCCAATTAAATGCCTTAAATTTCTTGTTTTTTCTTTTTGAAGATTTGTAAACGTACCATCCGTCTTTGTATTCATATTCTTTTTTTATCTTTTCAAAGATGCCATTTTTCATTGTACGCACCTTAAATCTTTAGCAGCGCACCCCTGTGGCCTACATTAATAATTCGCGTCTTTCCAATTTTGTCAATTAAGCCTTCAGTTTCATGAAGGTGCCCGCAAATGCACAAGTCTGGTTGCACAAGTTCTATGACATTTCTTACAGCTTGGCTTCCTGCATGCGTCCAGCCAAGGTCATCAAGCAAAGTGTCATATGGTGGAATATGAGATATTAGCACCTTCTTTTTGCAGTCTTTAATGCCTTTATATGCGTTCATCAGCACTTCAAAAATCTCGTCTTCTGTAAGCTGAAACAAACCTATGTTCCCGCTTCCGCATGCAAAAAACCCAACTCCATTATGCTTAAAAGACTTTGCATGAAGATTGTAAACACCTGGTTTGTACTGTTTTTCTAAAAAATCAACGCTTGCCAAAGTCTCATGGTTTCCTGGAATCATTAAAATTTTCTTGCCAGTTGCTTTAAAAGGACCGACAATGCCTGTAAGGTCTGCTTCTGCCCAAGTCAAGTCTCCTGCAAGCACTATGATGTCAGACTCTAAAGCTTTTGGGACTAATTTGCTAACAAGTCTTTTGTCGCCGTGTATGTCTGATACTGCAAAGATTTTCATAGTCTCATTTTAGGATGCACATACTTTTATAAGTTTTACTGAGCTAAAATTTTTTGATGAATGAATGGCCCAAGAAAAAGGAATTCTACGAATTTATCATTAAGAATGACGTGATAAGATTTTACGAGAAGCCCATTAGGTTAAGGTCTGGCAAAGAATCTCATTATTATGTTAATTGGAGGCGCATATGCTGCAATGCGCGCCTTGCTGACAAATTAAGCGACTATATAATTTCTTATGTGAATTATAAGGGCTTAAAACCGGACACTTTTGTTGGTGTGCCAGAAGGCGCCACAATTATTGGATTAATAACGCAGTACAAGTGGGCTTGCATAAATGGGTTGGATAATTACTCGCTTTCTCTTGTTAGGGCCAAGCCAAAAAACCACGGCGATCCTGCTGATAAATACTTTGTTGGCGCGCCAAAAGGCAGGACCCTTGTAATAGAAGATGTGACAACAACTGGAGAATCTCTAACTTGCGCAATTGAAAAACTGCTTGAGAACGGCGTTGACATTATTGGGGCTTTAAGTCTTACTGATAGAGGGGCAAAAATAAATATTGTAAAGCATTACGCAATGAGCTATGCAGATGAGTTGCTTTCTCTTTTGCGTTCAAAGTATTTTTGAACATAATTTTGCTTGGCGTATTTTAACTCGTTTTTTGCAAAATCGTAAATCTCCTTGGGCATGTATGCCCTTACAAAATTATCATACATTGTGTCTTCAATTATCTCTTGAATATCGCTATCTTTTAAGATGCCTCTTAAACATGATATTTTCTCTTTAAATGAGGCATATCCTTGTTTTGTTTCTTCGATTATTAATTCTTGGACCTTGTCAGAATAACAGCTAATTATTATGTCAAGCAGTATGTGCGTTGCCAGATATTCGTTGTTTGTTATTGCATGGCCAATTATTTTATACTTTCTCATTAATCCTTCTACAAATTCGTGAAGCAATATTTCATCAGAAAACTTGTTTGTTGCAATAATAAGGGAGTCATCTTCTAAAGCTTCTCCCACAAAATCTTTTCTTTTTAAACAAACTTTTTTAAAAGGATTTTTAAGTTTTTTATTTAATTTGTAAAGGTCTATCACAATATTTTTTTGGAAGAATTGTATTATATAAAGTTTATGATCTCTTGGTTAAGTGACATTAATTGTGTTTTTATTTTCCCAGTTTCTTATTTTTAGTTATGTAAAATTTAATAAGTAAAAGTCGGAGGTGATGTCCAAGTGGACATCCAATTGTTTTTAA
>JAFCFT010000013.1 GCA_017608505.1 Candidatus Parvarchaeota archaeon
TCTGTACAAGCTCTTCCTTACTTGCATCTTCACTTATTATCTTTTCAAGCCCACTTATTTTATTTTTAAGATACAAATACAAATTCTCTTTATTAGGGTTTATCTTAGACCATTCTTTTAATTTAAGAGCAGCGTAAGTGCTTCCTTCTATAAGAAATGCCCCATAACTTGTTTGCACAACCTCTTCACTAGGTCCTACACCAAACCACGTCTTTAATTTACGAACCTTATCTATAGCCATATCTATCATATATCTCCCCATATGAGTTCTAAATATTGCTTTATATAAATTCTGCACAATCTCTTCTTTACTTTTACTTATTAAGTCTTTAAGCTTTGCCGAGCACGAGTTAAACAGCTCCATATATGCGTCTTGTATGAATTCCATGTATTGCCGACTTATTACTGGCATCTTAATTCCTATGTCTTTTTCATAAGTTTTTATTTGAAAATTATTAATCATGTTTATAATCATGTTTACATCCTTTACATTTCTTATTTTCCTGATTTCTCCATTTTTAAGATCGATGTCATACTGCATGCCGTGGCATTCGTGGCCTACAGGCACTACTTCCACAAGTCCTTTTGAATCCCAATAAAACACATTAACGTGTCCTCGCCCTCCAAAAGCTTGTCCGTCATCGTCAAAGCAGACTTCTCCGTCAACATTTACTGCAACGCCAAGTAAGCAGTCTTCTGAAGAAAGAGTCTTATCAGGCACTATTATGTAATATTTGTTTTTATGCTTTACAATTTGCAAGTCTTCTGGATGCAGAAAACTGTTTTTCCAACCACTTAAAATTCGCTCAAGAACTGCTTTGCCTTTAAGAAATTCAACTTTGCTTAGATAATTCTTAGGAACTTCATCATCTTCTATTGGATCATAAACATTTTCATACAAAACAAAAGGCTGATCGCCTATTTTTACAAATTTGTAATACCCTTGCATTTCTAGTGGCTTAACTTCATAAAGCTCGCCATTTACAGAAACATATTCTTTTTCATTTTTTATAATGTAGTCTACAAGATGCTCAAATCCGTCAGCGCACAGCTTAATTTTGCCGTCTTCATTCACAAAACGTTCAAGCATAGTTTATTTGATGCCTTATCTTTTTTTAAAAAATTTTCGGTGTAAGAAGCTTCTACTTAAGCTTTTTAGTTACATGTCTTTAATTGCTCAACCAAAATACTGCGCACGGCGTCTCCTTCATGTATTCAATTTTCTTAAAGTTCTTGTTGTCTTTCAATGCATCGATTATTTTTGTCCACGCGTTTTTAAGGGTATTTTTTCTTTCTTTAGGAGTGCTTTCTATGTTATACGAACATAAAAATACAGTATTTAGTACTTTTCTAATGCTATTTATTTTCTCCTTTCCAACCTCGCACACAATATTTTTGTCATTAATTCGAAAAAGCAGTTTATCGTCTTCGAGAAACATAAGCCATCCTTTTTCACAGTCGTCTACTCCATATTGATAGAAATCCTTGCTAAAACAAAATAATACTTTGTTTTGCTCTTTGCCAACAACACATGCAATCTTTCTAGGAGCATGTTTTTTAAACCATCTTTCTTTTTCTTTTTCATCGTACATTATCTTTTCAATGCATTCGTCAATTGTTTTTTGACTCATTTTATCTATTTTTAGGAAGAAAGTAAATTTTATAAGTATTAGCAACGATATACCCTTTCTAATGAAAAATAACGCAACGCCTATTGACATTTACGAGGATTTATACTTAAAATTTATTGACCATAGCACAGAACTTGCAGAAATATTAGGTCTTGAAGACAGCAGCATTGAGTTAAACATAAGTGTATACAAGCTCTATGTTGATATTGTTAATAATTCACTGCTTGACTACAATACTCAAAGAACATATTATGAGATTATAAAATTGTTTGATAAAGAGTTTGCTGCAAAGTTTAACGAGAAATTTCTTAGCATATATGCTTCAAAACTTATTGATTCAATAACCGCCAAGCTTTATAATGCATATAATATATTGTATGAATCTTTACATGAGCATACGACACGTTTTGTTAAGTTTGGACATGCAGACTGTAGCAAGCTACTTGAAAAAATGAGCGCATGTTACAGAACGCATTTGGAAATAGATTTTGATCATAAAATTAATGACAAATTAAACTTTTATCGTAAGGAACTCCAATTAGAGCTTGAAAAAAAACCATATTATGTTTTATTAAAAAATATTGATAAGATTCAATTTAGAAATAATAAAAATGCGCACTTAAACTCAAGTAAAAGTATTGTTTTTTCTTTTGACTCCTACGAATGGAAAGCTTTAAAGTCAATACTTGCTGAGCACAAGCATGTCAAAGAGTTGATAAAAAAGACAACACCTAAAGAGCTAATTGACTCAATAATTAATGAGGCGTGCAGTTCTAACAAGCAATGATTTGCTTTATTTATGATTTTTTAGTTCCTTGTTTTAAAAAGCCGACATGCAATATATTTTTTTCAGTATCCTCTGAATCGTTAATAATTACATCTATTGTTGCATAAGGAAGTGTTAACTCTTTTTTATCAACATTGCATATAGGATTGACTTCGTAAACAGGCTCTTTTGGAGGGTCAAAATTACCTTTTTCTTTTATTTTTCCTGGAGTGACGTATCCAAGCATAAAGCAAGTATTTAATAATCTGTGTCCGAGATCATTCATGTTTTCAAGAAACAGTATATGGATTGTTGGATCTAAGATTAATTCAAAGTAAGTATTTAATACTTCATAATCAACACGTCTTATGTTTTTTACTTTTTTTTCATTTGAGCTATGCGCATAGCGTTCGTAAAGAATTAGCTTATTAAATTCCTCAAATAAAGGGTTTGGTTCTTTGTTTGCAAGGTCTGGCTGTTCTATTGATGAATACATTGACAATATATTTTTAGAATCATACAATATGCCATCTTTTTCTATTAATTTGACTCTGTTTCCATATTTTAACTCTTGGACTGCAGCAAGAGTATGTATACATAAAAAATTTTTTGAACTTATCTTTTCGTATTTGACAGTACCTTCAAATCCTTGATCTTTGCATGCGCATTTGTAATTAGCAGGATAAAGATTTATTATTTTAGCTCCGTTTTCTGTTTTTTTAAGGACTAAAGGATGATTTAAGTATACTTTATACTTTGAAGTTTCATCTCTTGTTTTGCTTGACACGTCAATTGAGCCAGCATTACCCTTAAATGAGCCTTTAATATCGCATTTGAAAATATGTATGTCATTGAGTTTTTTAAGTCCTGCATCTATCATTTCTAATTCTTTTTCTTTAAAGTTGCAGTACTCAAGAACTTTGTCACCAAGCCTTATGCAGTTTGCAACAACAGCATTTACAGGGTCTTCAAAATAGTATGACTTGTTTGATCTTCTTAAATAAGTCCCCCATCTTCTTATTATTTGCTTGGAGAACACGCCCCACTCGTATATGTATGGCGTTGCTTCGTCAGGACCTTGTAGCTTGGGGTTAATTATTCTCGGCATGCCCAAAACATAGTCTTTTGTAACTTTTGGAAGCCTTCCTTTTACAAAATTTCCCACATAAAATGCGCCATCTTTGCCTTTATTATACAGATACTCCCACACTGTTCCAGTGTTTGTTTTGTCAAGCAGTTCATCAAGATAATCTTCTCCCCAATATTTTTTAATTGCGTCTTCTAAAAGTTCTTCCTTTGCATACCAGCACTCGCGCACATTTATTTTAGGTTTCATATTTGCACCTTATTGAATATACTATTTTTTCATTATATGTCTTGTGATTCAGCTGAATTTCTTTGTCTTCTGTTTTAATTACGATTTCGTTACCTTTTGCAATCAAATCGCTTAGAAAAGAGGCTAACACACATTTTCCAAGATACTCATTGCTTTCTTTTGTATTGTTTTTGT
Organism: Candidatus Parvarchaeota archaeon; assembly: GCA_017608505.1. Taxonomy (GTDB): domain Archaea; phylum Nanobdellota; class Nanobdellia; order WJKC01; family WJKC01; genus JAFCFT01. Next base: position 3,908 of record JAFCFT010000013.1, read on the forward strand.
AGTCAAATTGTTTGATATAATAATTTTTTAGGTCTTTAAGTAATTCTTTAAATAGTCCATAATTAAATTTTATAAATTTAATAAAAGGTATTGAAAATGTTTCTTCTTTGCACGCATTATAAAGTATTAGCATTTTATCTAAAAATGAATTAAGCAATTCTTTTTCAACACTAACTTTTGCTTTATTTTTCACAATTCTTTTGTGTAAAAACTTATTATTAAATTTTGCCTTTAAGTTTTTAAAGTGAAATGCTTTATTGGCACATCTGGCTGGCTTTACGGCTGGAACAAGGGCAAAAGTCTTGACTGGTATGTTAGCGAGTCTGGCCTAAACGCAATTGAGCTAAATGCAAGCTTTTACAGATATCCTTATCCTGCTTATGTTAAGTCTTGGGCAAAGCGCGGAAGCAATCTTGCATGGGTTGTCAAAGTCAACAGGCTTGTTACGCACGTACACAGACTAAATGAAAAAGCATATGACTACTTTAAGCGCTTTAAGGATTTATTTAAGCCTCTTGAAGAACACGTTCATTATTATTTGTTGCAACTTCCCCCAAGCTTTACTAAAGACTCTATTCAAAGAATAGAATCCTTTGTTAAGAAGTTTGGATCTTTAAAGCTTGCTTTTGAGTTCAGGAGGCCTGAGTGGTTTTCTGATGATATAATAAAATGGGGCAAAAAGCTTGGCATCTTAATTGTAAGTGTTGACGCCCCAAACCTGCCGTACAAAGTGATGAGCAAAGACATTATATACATGCGAGTGCACGGAAGAAGCGCCTGGTACTCTCATGATTACTCTGATGAAGAACTAAAAGAAATTGCAAAAAGGATTCTTGAGAAAAAGCCTAAGACTGTCTATGCATTCTTTAACAACAATCATGCAATGCTTAAGAATGCAAGGGCTTTTATGCGTTTGCTTAAGAGTTAAGATACAAGAAATAAATTTAAAAAGACTTCATTGCCTAGTATTTTGGCGCAATGGAAAAATTCGAGTTAGTAAGCCCTTTTAAGCCTAAGGGTGATCAGCCAGAAGCAATAAAAAAGCTTACACAGGGCTTAAAAAAAGGATTGAAACATCAAGTTCTTTTAGGCGTGACTGGAAGCGGGAAGACTTTTGTGATTGCGAACGTAATAAAAAATGTAAACAAGCCGACACTTGTGCTTGCTCACAATAAAACGCTTGCAAGCCAGCTTTATGCAGAATTAAAAGCCCTTTTCCCAAACAATGCAGTGAAGTACTTTGTTTCATATTATGATTATTATCAGCCTGAGGCTTATGTTCCAGCGCAAGATTTGTATATAGAAAAGGATGCAAGCATTAATGAGAATATTGAAAGGATGCGCAACGAAGCCACGCAGGCGCTGATGACAAGAAGGGATGTCATAATTGTTGCTTCAGTGTCTTGCATTTACGGCATTGGTTCGCCAGAGCATTACAGGGACGCAGTCATTAAGCTGCGCACAGGGCAAAAGATTGAAAGGGAGCACATTATTGCCAAGCTTGTAAACATGTATTATGCTCGCAACAACATGGTCCTTGAAAGAGGGCAGTTTAGGGTTATTGGCAGTCAATTAGAAGTATATCCTTCTTATGGCAATGAGGCTTTAAGAATTGAATTGGATGATGATGTTGTAGCTTCACTCTCTGGATTTCATCCTTTAACAAGAAAGAAAATAGTTAATTATAGTGAATTAAGCATTTATCCGGCAAAACAATATGTTGTGCCTAAAGACAGGCTTGAACGCGCAATAGAATCTATTGAACTTGAACTTGCAGACAGAGCTGCTGAATTAGAAGCTGAAGCAAGGCTTGTAGAAAAGCAAAGATTGGTTCAAAGGACAAAATATGATATTGAAATGCTTAGAGAAGTTGGCTTTTGCAAGGGAATTGAGAACTATTCAAGGCATTTAGAAGGCAGGGAGCCAGGAGAACCGCCGTACACATTGCTGGATTATTTTCCAAAAGACTTTCTTTTAATAATTGATGAGTCCCATGTGACAATACCTCAAGTAAGAGGCATGTATTATGGGGACTTGTCGCGAAAGCAAAATTTAATTGACTATGGATTTAGGCTTCCAAGCGCAAAAGACAATAGGCCTTTAAAATTTGAAGAGTTTAATGAGAGGCTTAATCAAGTCATATATGTGTCTGCAACGCCTGGAGAATATGAAAAAAGCATTTCAGAACAGATTGTAGAACTAATTGTTAGGCCTACAGGTCTTGTAGATCCAAAAGTGCATGTAATGCCGACAAAAAATCAGTTAGATGATTTAATAGAGAGAATAAAAGAAAGAGTCGCACGCAATGAAAGGGTGTTAATAACAACTCTTACAAAGCGCATGGCTGAGGATCTGACTGATTATTTGTTAGAAAAAGGCATACGTGTAAGATACATGCATTCTGACATTGATGTGCTTGAGCGCGTTAAAATCCTTCACAGCTTAAGAAAGGGAGACTTTGACGTTCTTGTAGGCATTAATTTGCTAAGAGAAGGGCTTGACCTTCCTGAAGTTTCTCTTGTTGCAATACTTGATGCTGACAAAGAAGGTTTTTTAAGAGACGAAACAAGCCTCATACAGACAATAGGAAGGGCTTCGCGAAATGTTAATGGAGAGGTCGTGCTGTATGCTGACAATATTACTGAGTCGATGCGAAAAGCAATAATGGAAACAAATAGGAGAAGAAGGAAGCAGTTAGAGTACAATAAAAAGCATGGCATAACTCCTCAGACTATTAAAAAGAAAGTAATGGCAATGATTCAGGTAGATGAGGAAGAGGAAAAAATAAAAATAGACAAAAGCAAACCAGTGACGCAATTAATGCAGGAGCTTGAGGACGAGATGCTCCTTGCAGCAAACAACTGGGACTTTGAGCGCGCTGCAATTCTTAGGGACGAACTTTTAAGACTTAAGAAAATGAGGGGTGATATGCTTGACTGATGATTACATCCGCGTTAGGGGAGCAAGGCAGCATAACTTAAAGAACATTGATGTTGACATCCCTAAGAATAAGCTGGTAGTCATCACTGGCGTGTCAGGTTCTGGAAAGTCATCTCTTGCTTTTGACACATTATACGCTGAGGGCCAAAGGCGCTATGTTGAATCGCTTTCAAGTTATGCGCGCCAATTCCTTGGCCAAATGAACAAGCCTGATGTCGATGGTATTGAAGGTTTAAGCCCTGCTATTAGCATTCAGCACAAAGGCGTGTCAAAAAATCCGCGCTCAACTGTAGGAACTGTGACTGAAATTTACGATTACTTAAGACTTTTATTTGCGCATATAGGAGTGCCACACTGTCCAAAGTGCAGAAAAGTTGTCAAGAGATGGGAGGTTTCGCAAATTGTAGACAATATTATAAACATGGAGTCAAGCAGGATTAAAATTTATGGCATGGTTGCAAAAGATAGAAAAGGAGAATTTAATTCGTTATTTCAAAGCTTGTATAGGCAGGGCTTTAATAAAGCGCTTGTGGATAACGAGCTAATTGAATTTGATGACGAGACAAAGCTTGACAAGCACAAAAAGCATGACATATATGTGTTTATTGATTCTTTGACTATTAGGCGAGACACAATTGAAAGACTGCAGGACTCTATAGAAACAGCGCTTTCTATAGGCACAGGGGTTGTTCTTGTAAAAGATAAAAGCGGCAATGGAAGGATGTATTCGAGAGATTTGGCATGTCCTGACTGCGGGATTTCATTTAGCGCATTGGACCCAAGAATGTTCTCATTTAATAGTCCTTATGGCATGTGCCAAGAATGCAATGGCTTAGGATATATAACAGACATAAATCCTGACTTTGTAATTCCTGATAAATACTTGTCAATAAGAGATGGGGCAATAAAGCCTTGGAGCAATAATAAAGACGCATATTATATGCAGCAACTTGCATGTTTGGCAAGGCATTATGGCTTTAGCTTAAATGTGCCTATTTCCCACCTAAAACAAGAGCACATAAATTACATTTTGTACGGGACAGACGAATTAATAGAGTTTGAATACTATTCTGCTGATGGACGAAGCGAATACAAGTCAAAAAGGCCTTTTGAAGGCGTCATTCCAAATTTAAGGAGGCGCTATCGCGAGACAAAAAGCGATTACATAAGGAGCCAAATATCAAGATTCATGAGCGAGGAATTGTGCCCTCACTGCAATGGGAAGCGCCTGCGTCCTGAAAGTCTTGCAGTGACTGTTAATGGAAAGAGCATTAATGAGCTTACTTCTATGAATATAAAAGACTTGCTTGCTTTTTTTAGTAATTTAAAATTAAAGCCAAAAGAGGAATTAATTGCAGGGCAGGTTCTAAAAGAGATTAAAGAAAGGCTTGATTTTTTAGTGAGCGTTGGTCTTGACTACATTACGCTTGACAGACCAGCAAGAACTCTTTCTGGCGGAGAGGCTCAAAGAATTAGGCTTGCAACACAAATTGGCTCAAGTCTTACTGGAGTCTTGTATGTGCTTGACGAACCAACAATTGGATTGCATCAGAGAGACAATGCAAGACTAATTAGGACTTTAAAGAGACTAAGAGACCTTGGCAACACAGTCATTGTTGTAGAGCATGACGAAGAGACTATACGAAATGCAGATTATGTAATTGATATTGGACCAGGTGCTGGAGAGCACGGCGGAAAAATAGTTAGTATTGGACCTCCTGAAATTATAGAAAAGGACGAAAACTCTCTTACAGGACAGTATCTTTCAGGAAAAAAGAAAGTCTTTTACAATAGGAAAAGAAGGGTTCCAAGCGGCAAGTGTCTTGAAGTAATCGGAGCGCGAGAACATAATTTAAAAAACATTAATGTAAAAATTCCTCTTGGACTGCTTGTGTGCGTTACAGGAGTTTCAGGTTCTGGCAAATCTTCGCTTGTGAATGATGTTATTGGAAGAGCTTTAAGAAGAAGGCTTAATCATGCTTACGTAAAGCAAGGCGCTTACGACGCAATCAGGGGTTACGAAGACTTAGAAAAAGTTGTCATTATTGACCAGTCGCCTATTGGCAGAACGCCAAGAAGCAACCCTGCAACATATACAGGGGTTTTTACTCCAATTAGAGAGTTGTTTGCTAAGACGCACGGCGCTAGAATGAGGGGGTATGCTCCTGGCAGATTTTCTTTTAATACAAAAGGAGGCAGATGCGAAGCTTGCGAAGGGCAAGGTGTTGTTAAAATTGAAATGGCTTTCTTAGATGATGTGTATGTAGAATGTGATGTGTGCAAAGGAAAGCGCTTTAATAGAGAAACCCTTGAAGTGAAATACAAAGGCAAGACAATTGCTGATGTTCTTGAGATGACTGTTTCAGAAGCGTATGAATTTTTCAAAAATATTCCTGCTATTAGAGACAAGCTGTCTGTAATGATGGATGTTGGGCTTGGCTACATCAAGCTTGGACAGCCTGCTACAACACTTTCTGGAGGCGAAGCCCAAAGAATCAAGTTGTGTCTCGAATTGTCAAAAAGAAGCCACAAGAACTATTTATACATTCTTGATGAGCCAACAACAGGATTGCACTTTGATGATGTTTCAAAGTTGATGTTAGTCTTGGATGAACTTGTGGCGCGCGGCAATTCTGTCTTAATTATCGAGCATAATCTTGATGTTATTAAAAATGCAGACTGGATTATTGATTTAGGTCCAGAAGGAGGAGACAATGGAGGACAAGTTGTTGCTGAAGGGCCACCTCACGAATTAATAAAAAATGAGCGTTCATATACTGCCAAGTATTTAAGGAGGGCGCTTTATGGATTATAAGAACCTGCCTCATGCTCCAGGAGTTTATTTGTTCTTAGACAAAGAAAAAAGACCAATATACATTGGCAAAGCCAAGGACTTAAAAAAAAGAGTTTCCCAGTATTTTAGAAAAAATGTTGATGCAAAAACTTCTGTAATCATAAAAAAAGCAGAAGAAATTAAGTACATACTAACAAGCAACGAAGTTGAGGCGCTAATCCTTGAATGTTCCTTAATTAAAAGCAAAAAGCCGAAATATAACATTAATCTTAAAGACGATAAGACCTATCCTTATGTAAAAATCACTAATGAAGCTTATCCAAGAGTTTTTGTAACCAGAAGAATTGTAGATGATGGCAGCGAGTATTACGGGCCTTACACAAAAGCCCGCGAATTAAAGAATTCAATTCGTTTCATTAGAGGGTTTTTAGGCCTCCGCTCATGCAGCAAAATGAAGCAAAAACCTTGCCTTAATTATCATATGAAAAGATGTCTTGGCCCCTGCACAGGCTCTATTTCTCAAGAAGAGTATGAAAAAAGAGTAAATCTTGCGCGCAAATTTCTTAAAGGCAAGTATTCTTCTCTCATTAACGAATTAAAAAGCAAGTTAGAAGACGCGTCGTCAAAACTTAAATTCGAGCTTGCATCCTCAATCCGCGACAAGATTTATGCGTTAGAGTCAATTATAGAAAGCCAAAAAGTTGTGCTTAAACGCGGTGACTTTGATGCGCTAAGCGTTTCCAGATTAGAAAGGCGTGTTGGCGTCATGGTCTTTTTTGTAAGAGAAGGCAGAGTCATAGGTTCTGAGTTCTATGCGCTAAGCCGCGCCAATAACTTAAGCGACGAAGAAGTAATTAATGAATTCATAAAATTATATTATTATAAAAGAAATGACGCGCCGCGCGAGCTTGTTGTAAATGCGTTGCCTCCTGATTCCAAATTAATTAGTGAAGCTTTAGGTCTTAAAATTAAAGTTCCAAAAAGAGGAAAATTAAAAGAGCTTTTAGAGCTTGTTATGCGCAATGGCGTTTGCGCTATCAAAGAAGAATTGCTAAAAGAACGCTCTATGAGCAATGCCGCCCGCGAACTAAAAGAAACACTTGGCTTAAAAAAGATTCCAAAAGTAATTGAAGGAGTTGACATATCCAATATTTCAGGGACTCTTGCCACTGGCTCAATAGTCTGCTTTAAAAATGGTTTCCCGTGCAAAGGCAATTACAAGCGCTTTAGAATCAAAGGCGTTTTCAAACCTAATGACTACGAGATGCTAAAAGAAGTCATTTACAGGCGCTACAAGAACAAAAATGCCTTGCCTGACCTTCTTGTCATTGACGGCGGCAAAGGCCAATTAAATGCCTGCCTTAGCGTGCTTGGCGAATTAAAATTAAACATTCCATGCGTTGCTATTGCCAAATCATTTGAGCACCTATTTATTAAAGGCAAAGACGAGCCTATTGTTCTGCCAGGAAACTCTGATGCTTTAAGACTTGTTCAAAGGGTCAGGGACGAGGCGCACCGCTTTGCAATTAGTTATCACAAGTTTTTAAGACACAAAATATTTAAGAAATAAATTTAAAATATCTTCTCATGGACCTCCCTTATTACGACCCTGAGAAAAAGCAAGTATGTTTTGACAAGAAAAAAGATTACTATCTTTTAAGTTACGGCGGCGTTCCTGTTAAAATTGACATGGACCAATTTATTAATGTTGATCGTCCAGATAACGAAGAAATCTTTTTTAACAGTTTAGAAAAACTTATTGACAAACTTTCTGATTACATTGGCAGGCACATTTATTATTCTAATATGAAATTTTTAGGATACATAATACCTTTAAATGAACGCATTCCTGACGCTTCAGAGTTGCGGGGTCTTTACAATTCGTATATTTTGTTCAAGGACATTTATGTTAAATACAAGCTTTCTTCTAATATTTGATCTATTGTGCAGTCTTTTGCAGGCCAGTCGCTTAAGCCTTTGTAACTTGGAGCTCTTAGTTCTCCTTTGCTTGTGACTTCTAAGTACTCAACAACACAAGTTAGCTTTGGTTTTATATAATGCTTTTCGCCCTCGCGTTCTTTTTCAAGCTCTTTTAATTTTGGAGTGAGTTGCTCTAAGTAATCTTTGCTCCAGCCAGTTCCAACCCTGCCTACATTTACTAATTTCTTGTCTTTGTACAAGCCAAGCATTAAAGCTCCAAAGTAATTTTTGCGCCAGCCATGCCCTTCAGTAAATCCTGTAATCACGCAGTGAACTCTTTTTAAATATTTAATTTTCATCCATACAGGTTTTCTTTCACCTTCATAATACTTACTTTTTTTCTTTTTAGCCATAACACCTTCAAGCCTGTGCTTTTTTACAAATGACCATAATTTTTTCCCGTTGTCTGTTGTGCTAATTATTTGCAGATTTTTGCCTTCAGTAACAATTTTTTCCAATATTTTCATCCGCTCCTCAATTGGTTTTTGAGTGACATCTTTGCCACTTGCCCTTAAAACATCAAATACAACATATGTGGCAGGATATTCTTTGCTCATTAATTCTATCTTAAACTTGTTGCTTGTCTGCTCGCGCGACTGGAGCAAGTGAAAGTTTGGCATCCCTTTTTCATTATATACAATGACTTCGCCGTCAAGCACGCACGACCCCTTAATTAATTTTTTAAACACTTTAAACTCAGGATATCTATAAATGAATTCATTGTCTCTTCTATTGTACATTTTTAATGTGTTGCCTTCTTTTACTAATATGCCTCTTGTCCCGTCAAGTTTTATTTGAAACCAGTAGTCCTTGCTTTTAAGCAAATCTTTGTTGCCAATAACTGCTAGCATTGGCTTGTACTTCATACGCTCGCCTTTAAGGCCTCTATTAAATTCTTTGTTGGCTTTTTCTTTTTCTCCTTAATCACCAACTTTCCTTCTATTTTTTTCTTAAGATCTTTTTTTAATTCTTTTATAAACTTGTCTTCGTACTCGCTCATGTCAAGTTCTTTAGCACTTAATTTATTTATTAAAAGATTTGCAAGCCTTTTCTCTTCAGGGCTTAATCTTGGTTTTGCCTTAAGCTCTTCAAACTCTTCAATATGTCTTAATTCTTGTTCGTAGTGAAGCGTTGTTAAAAGAAGCCCGCTTTTGTAGCTTGTTATTAAACATATGTACTCGTGTTCTTTCATCACAAATTTGCCTATTGCGCCTTTATTAGCAGAAAGCAGGACCTCTTTGAATAAATGATACGCTTTCTCTCCTCCGCTTGCTGGAAGCACGTAATAATTCTTTTTAAAGTATATTCTGTCCACGCTGTCAGCATCCACAAATTTTAGGATTTGTATTGTATTTGTGCTTTCAGGCCTTAAACTTTTTATTTCTTTGTGGGTCAGCACATAGTATTCTTCTTTTCTTATCTCTATGCCTTTAACAACTTGGTCCCATGAAAGCGTCATCCCGCATTTAGTGCACACCCTATTATATTTTATCGGCGCTTTGCATTTAGCGCACAGCAGTCTAAAGCTAACCCTGCTTGCTCCTTCAACACTCACTAATTTAACAGGAATATTCACTAGTCCAAAAGCTATGTATCCGCCCCATACTGCCTTTGCCATCAATATTATCTTAATGCTTTTGGACTTATTAGTGTTTTTGAGCCCCTTGCTTTTTTAGGCAATTCAATCCTTTTTAGTCCTGGTATGGGCCTGCCGCAAAAAGTGCAGCATGGGTAATCGTATGTTATTTTCTCCCCGCAATAAACACATACTGGCATTACCACTAATTAGTAATTAAACTAATATATAAATGTTTTGAATAAGCATTCGAAGTATTTATAAAGTACTGCATATCAAAAATTTATGATGATAAACGAAAAGAAACTTTTAGAAGATTTAATTTCTGCGCTTTATAGTCCTCCTTTTCGGGGCACAGCTAATGCGATTTTTGGAGGCGTTGGTTATGAGCGCGGAAAACGCATAAGACAAAAGTACGTTATCAAGAAGCTAATTAGCGACAATGATTTCTTTTGGAAAGACGTAATTGAGATGGTTTTTAAAGATTACCCTTCTTTTTATGAAAAAATAATTGCAGAGAAAGACCTTGACTGGGATGCTTTAATTGATGAATTTTATTCTAAGCATAAAGATGCTGACTTAGAAGACATAGTTAACAATTATTACAAAGAAAGATTGTTTGAAGAGGATTATGAAGATTATCTAAATTCTCTTAATTTCGAGTTGCTTGCAAAGTTTTCAAAAGTTTTAGGAAAGTATGGCAACCCTTCTGAAGGCAGCTATGATGGTCAGACGCTTAAATTAACTGTGCGCAAATGCGTGTTTGAAAATATCAAAAAAGGTTTTCACCCTTGCGGCTACTCAATTGGATTTATTAAAGGCTATTTTAATCTTAAAGTCATTAATAAAAAAGGAACAATTGCAGACGGGGCTAGTTGCTGCGAATTTGAAGGCAGAGCGCAGGTCTAGTGCTATTTTATCACTTCAGGAGGCGCTTTTGGCTTTTTCAAAGCACTGAAGTATTTCATGAGAACTGCTTTTTTGTAGAAGAGTATCATTCCTCCTGCAAAAAGAAGGTATGTCATTGCATCAAGCAATTCGTATACAATGCTGTTGCCGTCAAGTATGTTAAGCGCTTCATTAAACACTATCAGCAGTCCTGATGCAAGCACAAATGCGCGACCTGCATTCAAGTATTTTATTTTTCTAGTCCTTTTTAGTATTGCCAGCGATATTACAAGGCCTATTGTGAACTTAATAACACTTATATAAATTGCCTCGCTGTACGGAACTGACAATGACATTTATTAAGACTAAACTCTTAGTATATTAATTAATTATGGTTTTTGTGGCAATTGCAATATTGGCAATGTGCTTTATCCTTTTATTTTTGCTTAGCAACTATCTTATTGACGGTTTGGTTAAATTCTCAAAAAACCTTAAATTAAGCCTTTTTTTCTTAAGCTCTTTGATTCTTGCAATTGGCACAAGCGTGCCTGAGCTTATTAGCGGAGTTGTTTCAACCCTTGTTGGTGCAGGCGAGCTTGGCGTTGGCGCAATCGTAGGTTCGTGCATTACAAATATTTGCTTGATTCTTTCAGTAACAGCTTTGCTAAGCCCTGTAAAGCGCATTAAGAAAATAGAGTTGCGGGACAATCTTGCTGTAATAGCATCTTCTCTTATTTTTTACATTCTGATTTTTGATTCTGTGCTTTCAAGAATTGACGGCGTTATTTTAATAGCTTCTTACGCAGCTTACTTGTACATTCTTCATCGCAAAGAATTTGTTTATGAAGATGACTTTAACCCAAAGCCTTATGAGAATATTTATGTCATCATTCCTGCTTCGATTTTCGGCATTTTAGTTATTGGCTGGGTTATGATTAATGTAAGCGTGCATATTGCAACAATTACAGGGTTGTCTTTGGGATTTTTCGGCTTGACAATCATCGCTTTAAGCACAAGCCTTCCAGAACTTACAACTAGCATGACAGCTACATTTATTCACAAGTCAAAAATTGCTGTTGCAAATGTTGTCGGTTCAAACATTGTTAATTTGTTGTTAATTGGAGGCATTGTGGCATTAGTTAATCCAGTAATTATTAATTCAAATCAGATCCTTGTATTTTCGATAATATTTATGAATTTTGCAAGCATCTTGTTGCTTTTATTGACAAAAGACAGGGACATAACAAGAACAGACGGCATGATTTTTTTATCTTTATACATTATTTATTTAGTAGTGCTTGCTGCCATGAGTTAATATGTGTACAAAATATTATGATGCATTAAGCAAAGGATATGAAGAACTATACGGGGAAGAACAAATAGATAAAATTGAGTTTTTGTTGCCTTGGATTAAGACCTTAAAAGGCGTTTCTCTTGACTTGGGCGCAGGCACAGGTTTGCTTAATGATTATTTTATGCCAACTGTTTCAGCAGACGCAAGCGCAAAGATGCTAAAGAAAAACAGCAATCCCAGAAAAGTATTGTGCGATGCGAGATTCCTGCCTTTTAAAGACAAGTCTTTTGATTCGGTTATCAACATAACAATGCTGCAGGATATTGCTGAAAAAGAACGGATTCTGCGTGAAATTGCCCGCATATGCAAAGACGCAGCAATAATTACTGTATTAAAACGCAATTATTCAAAAGAAAATCTTGACAAATTGTTTAAGAAATACTTTAATATTAAAGTCTTTGATATTCAAGAAAAAGACTATTGCTATTATTTAAAGCCAAAAGAAAAAAGAATTGTTAAAAGAATTAAAATAAAAGTTTAGTCTAATTTCACAGGTTCTTTGCCTATTGTTTCAAGACTGTTGATGAATGTCAGCACTTGTTCTTCTATTCTATTTACATCCTCTGACAATAGTTTTCCTTGCTCTCTTGCTTTTCTAATTCTTTTTAAATTGCTTAAGAATTCTAATTGCTCTCTGCTAAGCTTGTCTTTGTCTACTAATTCTTTTTTAAAGACTTTTTCAACGTCTTTGCCGGCAATTATGCCAAGCGCATTTAATGTTTTTCTCATAGCATTTTCAAGCATTTTTTCTAAGTTGTCAAGTCTGTCGTATATTTTTTCTTTTTTAATTTGCTCATATAATTTATCCATTCTTTCATTGAATTTTTTTGCTCTCTCATAATGCTTTTGAAGCTCTTCGCCTGTCAATTGCTTTTTGTGATGCTCTACTTCTTTTCTTGCTTCAATGACCTCCTCGAGCCACTGAGGATATTCTGGCTCAAGTATTTTCTCTTGTTCAACAAATATTCTTCTAAGCAACATTGGCGCTTCTTTGTATGTCATTGGCATTACTCCGTAAAGCATTAAGGCTGCTTGCGCAGGCATAAGCATTGCTTGATACAGTTTTTCTGACACTAGTTCATTTATTTCTCCTTCAACAATTTTTAGCAATAGTCTGCCTGATTTCTGAAAGTTCTCAATTGCTTCTGGACTTGGCTTTATTTTCCCCGTTTTTAACAAAAGCTTCCATGGTATGAATAATCCTGTGTCATAAAGCGGGACGCCGTCTCTTAGCAAAGTGAATATCACTGGGCTTGCATCTTTTATCCAGTCCCAAACGTCTGTTAGCAAATAAACCTGTATTGCTCCAAATTTTGGGAATATTTCATGACCTGCTTTGTTAATCATTGCCATTAATCTTTTTCTTGCTTCGGACCTGCTCATGTTCTTTAAGTCAGTGTCATCAACAATCACTGCCAAGTCAATGTCTGACTCTTCAGTTGCTTGGCCTCTTGCCAAGCTTCCAAATAATATGACGCTCATTATGTAGCGTTCAAATTTCTGCTTTACTGCAAGCTTTAGTCCTTCTGCAGCTTTCATTGCTTTTAGGAATCCATTGTCATAATGCACTTCTCCTGTTAGTATTGTTGCAAGCAAGCTGTATTTCTTGTCATGCAGAGCCTGCCACAATCCAGAAAGCGGCAGTATTGATATTTTTTCAGCATAAGGCTTTAATAATTTTGGCATTTTTTCAGGCTCTGCCAAGTCATTTACTATTGCCAAGTTTTCTTTTTTGTCTTTAACTTTTAATGTAACAACTGCAAGCAAGCATCCTTTTAAGTCTTTTTTCATGCTTTCTATTATTTTGTTCAACTCTGTTCCGCTGAGTTTCTTTTCCAAGCCTTTTTCTTCGGTTGCCATGTTGTTTTAAACAAATTCGAGCCTTTATAAATGTTGTTGTTTTAATCACTCATTAGTGAAGAATTATTGTCGGAATCCCTGCTAAATATTTTAAGTATTGTTCCATAGATTTTTAGATTCTTAAGCAATCTGAATGCCTTTTTAAATTCCCCTTTTTGAAAACATAAGACGCCCTTTCTAAATTTGTTTAATCTTTTGTTTGGGCACATTTCAAACAAGTTCAAATTACTATTAATTTCAAGCACTCTTATGCTTTCTATTAAATTTTTTAAGTCAAGTATTTTCTCAAATAAATTCTGTGTTTTGTTAAGTTTTTTATGATACTTCATAGAATTTTTTATTAAATTTTTAAGCAAACGATTTTGTTCATGATAAGACATTTCATATTTTACTATCATATTATATTCCTTTGCTAATTCTTGCACAGTCATAGAATTTTTCGAATTTATAGTGGTGTTGTATATTTTTTTAATTTTAATTTCTTGAAGTGTTGCTAAAATTTTTGGATATTCTTTTTTAAAATCGTAAAAATTTTCGTATGTGTTTTTAAGTTTTGCTTCAGCGTCTGCTATTTTCTTAAGAAGATCTTCCTCCTTAAGCAAGTAATGTTTTTTAAGCAAAGAGTAATATCTTCTTTTTTTAATCTTGTCGTTTTTATAAATCACTTTTTCGCATGTTTCATATATTTCCTGCAAATCATCTATTGCGATTTTATTTTCTAGAGCCTTAATTTTGTGTTCAAGACCCATCTAATAATATCTGGCATTTGTTTTTTATAAATTTACTTCTTTACTGTTAGAGCGTTCCAAAACATTTCTTTTAGCGCTTTTTCGTCTGTTTCTTGCACTAAAAACACGCCAGAATTTTTCGAGCCTAAGGGTTCTATAACTTTTGTTTTTAAAAGAAGCTTAAGCGTTGAGTAGTACTTGTTTTTTGTTATCTTTAACTCTTTTATTACTTGTTCTCTTGTAAATAGCCCCTCATTATTTTTTGCGTACTCAATGATTCTTAAAGCAAGTTCAACTCTGCCTTCTTTTTTAAGCAGGATTTCTTTTACTTTGTTCTCGTCAATTGCTCTAAAGAAGAAGGTCTTTGGTTTTCCGGCGCTCCAACCATCTTTTATGTTTGCCTTGTAATAAAAAGCGTTATTTAAATAATCATAAGCTGTAGTTCTATGTGCTTCTTTTACTACGTTATTTTTCTTATCAACAACTTCCTTTTCAGCGCAGAATTCATTAATAAAATCTATCAATTCTTGCCTTGTGCCTGCTTTTTTCTTTTCAAAGAATTTTTTTATTACGTTTTCAAGCATTATTTGCTTATTCATATGCTCATGAATATAATACGCTTCTTTTATAAAGCTTTTTATAAAAATGCTAGCGGAAGCAAAGAAAGCGCGCCTAAAAATATTGTAAATTTGCCAAAGTTAACTTTTTGAGCTATTTTTGTAAGAATCTTAATCATCAATATTCCTGCAACAAATGCGGATGCAAGCCCAAGCAGATCTTCAAAAGCAATTGCAAACCCATTTAGCACAGCAAGACCTGTTTCTCCAATAATTATTGCAGGAATGCTCATTAAAAAGCTGTAGCGAAGGGCATCTTTTGCTTTTACATTCATAAGCAAAAGCGCGCTTGTAGTTATGCCTGAACGGCTAAGTCCAGGTATAATACTTATGCCCTGCGCTACTCCCGCCACTATTGTGTCCTTGCGTGTGCACTTGCTTCTTAATCCAGTTCTTTTGCCTGCCTGCAGTTGCACTATTCCTGTTATTATTAGCGAAATTCCTATTATTCCCAAAAACAACGCACCTATGCTAGCACTCAAGTCTTTAACAACAAAATAAAGCGCGCCTCCTATTGCTACGCTAATTGTTGTTGTTATAATTAAAAATTTCAAAAGCCCCTTATCTTTTAGCATAATCGCATTTTTAACGTCTTTTCTGTAATATACAACTGCAGACAGAGCAGTGCCTAAATGAAGCAGTATTGAAGTGTGAAACGCTTGCTGCGTGCCAATCCCAAGCAGTGTATTCATTATTATTATTAGGTTTCCTTCACTGCTTATTGGAAGCCATTCAAAAAATCCCTGCAGAACTCCGAGCAACACTGCTTGCAAAACGTTCATTAACTTTTTATAGTTATTAGTGCATATTAAAACTTTGTGAAGATAGAGTATTATGAGCCTGTAAGCTACGAGGACATAATGCTAAAAATTGATGAAGTTGTAAAGAAAAACAACCTTTCTAATGAACGCGCCATTGTAGAAATCAATGACAAAGAATTAGAAAAATTTGACTTATTAAGGCTTAAAACCATTTTTAAAGAACCAAAATTGTGGAAAAGCATTAGAAACATATTGTCCCGTTACAGAGTCTCTGATTTTGAAATCTTATTTTCTGGCAAGGCAAAAATAATACTAAAATACGGCGACGAATTAATAATCAATATTTATTAAGGGCAGGTCAATCTGATGCCTTGAACTCATTGCTTTTAAGCTCATTTCTTGAGGCTTAAATCATTCCTGCCCTAACGCGCTGGGGGAGGGATTTCCAAAACCCAAAAGCCCTTTGCCCCTCAGAGTGGGTGGGTAGGGCCTAGGGAGGGGGAAGCTTCCCCCTCTCTGGCTTTTGAACCCTCGCGTGCAGAGCACACAGGATCTCCAATCCTGCGCCGTAACCAGGCTTGGCTACCCCAGCACTTAAGTATATGAGTTGTTAATAAGTTTTTAAGTTTTGCTTTGCGGCTTTGCGGCGAAAGATTTTTATATAAAAATCTTTAGAAATCCTTTTGATGAAAACTGTTGAGTTGTTCAAGAAAGAATATGGGTTCTTTTTAGAAGACTTTTTAGGGAGCGACAAAGAGCTTGTAGATTATATTAAAAACCAAGCTATTATGCCTTATGATTTTGAGTTAGAACTTCTTAATATTGATATTGCCGAATTAAGCAAGCAAGAACCAATAAAAGTTAGAATTTATGAGTGGGCATATATTATTTATAAGGATGATGGGTGTTTTGTTGAAATAAAGTCTGACGATTTTGAAGAAAAAGTTTATTATAAAGGGAAGTTGCTAATTTCATAATTCTTCTTCGTCTTTTGGTTTTTTAATTTCTAGTTTCCATTCTCCTTTAAGAATTTCTTTTACTTTGTTTATTGATTCTTTTGCATATATTGTTGCTTGGTTTGCTATTTGCGCGGCGCTAACTTGCCTTTTGCTAATTCGCCTGAAGTTTGGGCTTATTGTATATGTTATTAGAATTCCAAATATCATTAGCGAGCCGAACCCGTATGCTATGTCATGATAAATTGAAAAGAGCTGTCCAAGACCTCTAAGAAGCACAAGCCTAATTGCAAGGAGGTGATAGCAAAGCATGAATCCAAGCATTATTAATATTAAGCTGTCCCAATAGTAAATTACATGTTTTCTTCCAGCAATCATGTTGGCAATTCCCTGCGCACTCATTATTGTGACAAGCATTATGATGAAGATGTCAAGAAACAAAAAGCCTGTTGCTCCTTCGCTTCCTCTGACAAATAAATGATACAAAAGTGTCAAGAAAAATATTGAAAGCATGCTTGCAATTAGGGCATCGTCATACGCCTTTCTAAATATGAATATTGTGTACAGTATTGCCACAGATGTTAATAAAGAGATGAATTCTATTATATGGAAATCGCCTGTAAATAAGTTGTATGCAAACCATATGGATGCTCCAAGCACAGCAAGGACAATAATTGGTTCAAAGACCATTCTGTCAGGCGAGTCTCCAAGACTTACAATAAGTCCTGGCAGCGAGACTAAGAAGTCCCTTATTCCTGCAAATACCACAATATTAAGTATGAAAATCCACGAATAAAATCCAATGTATATGACTGCTGATCCTAATAGTTCTGATGCATGGGTTTTAAAGTAAAAAAAGAAGAATAAACAAAGAATAAGCACCATATACATTATGTGTTCTGCTTTTAATACATTTGTTTTAAGGGTCACAAGACCTGTAATTATGAGGCTTACACAGATTGCAAGCTCTAAGTTAAACAATACTTTGTACGGTTCAAGCACTACAGGGGTTCTTAGCTGCACAAGTGATGCTGCAGTAAGCATAGCGCTTATTATTAGGACGCTGCTTGAGTAAAAAATAAATCTTTTGTTTGTTAGTATTATAAGACCTCCTACGAGTAAATTTTTAATGTAACTGTAAACTATGTTTTCAACGTAGCTCATTATGTTTTATAACAACTTTTTTAATTAAATAATTAATCACTATTAAGTAATGGAAATAAAAATCACGAAAAAGGATGAAAAGCTTATTGACAAGTTGGCAAGAACAGATACTCTGCGCGAATTGGCTCGCGTATTGCTTGCTTACATGAGTGTTGAACAAATGGCCCAATTTCTTGCAACAGTGATTTTTTTCAAGGCAAAAGGAGGCGACGAAGAGGATGCTGTTAATTTCTTTTTAAAAGACCAATTTTTTTCTTTATTGAGGACTTTCACATTGTCTCTTGCAGATTTTCTTCCAGACATGCTTACAGACGTGGACTTTATGAAACTTGTAACTAAATTGTATGGCGGTAAATTAAGCATTAAAAAGTTATTTAAAATAGAATCTAAAAAAGAAAAAGAATAAAAGCATAGTCTGATTATTATTTCTTGGTGAATAAATATGGCTGAAAAAAAGGAAGTTGATGTGACTCGGGAAACTTTGGAAGAAATTGCAGAACAAGTTAAAGGTCTTCTTGAAGGCGTTAAAGCAAACATTGATGATTACCGTTTCACTGTCACAAGTGAAATGGACGGACTGGTAGTTGAATTTTACATAAAAGCAAGCTTAAAGAAAAAGGCCAAAAAGTAGTTATCTTTTGTAACTTTTTTTAGGATTTTTTCCTTTAATTTTTGTTCCGCCTACAATTCTTTTTTTCTTTTTGCATCTTGTTTTGCTGCCGTATCTTTTTGAAATTCCATGAGCCATGAGCTTAAAGTAAATTTTGATTCCATTTAAGCATTTCGTTTTTACATGCTTGTTAATACATTTGCGCATTCGAAAGCCCCTTTGCCTTTAAATCCAGACGCTTTAACTTTGCGCGCATAATATTCTTTGTCTTCAATGAATTCTTTAATTTTCTTAAGGAGCCTTTCTTCATTTATTTTCTTTTCAATAAAGTACACCTTTCCGTAATTTTTTCTTTCTATCACGCTTGCGTTTCCAAGCTGTTCAACATGCTCATGAATTGGGATTGTAAAACTTGGCTTGCCAAAAACTATGTTTTCGCAAAGAGTTGAGTGCCCGCTTAATGTTATCGCTCCTTCAGCGCATTTTAGATATTCTAAAAAGTTATCTATAAAAGGATGCAGTTCAAGATTTCCTATTTTTCTGTATCTTCTCACAGCGTTGTTTGTGCTTATTATGAATTTGCAGTCTATTTTTTTAAGAACAGGAAGTATTTTTTTGCAGTATTCAATGCCTATTTTTGCACCGCCAAAAGACACCAAGAAAAATTCATTTTTTATTTTTAGTTTTTTCTTCAATTCTTGCGCAGGGGGCAGGTCTTTTGGACTTGCTCTTGTTATTAAGTCAGTAAATACCGCTTTTTTACTCATTTTATACGATGCAATTGTAGGACTAAGTACTTTGTCGCACCAATTAAGCACTCTGTCCATAAATGCATTGATCATTACATGTTCTCCTGCAACTTTTGCATTTTTCAGCCATATTGGCAAATGTTCATATTCTTTCACAGTTACAATTAAATTTGAAAGAAACGCGCATTTTCTTTTAAGATTATATGCAGTGTATAGGCTTACAGGTTCGCTGTCGCTTATTACAACATCAGGGTCAAATTTCTCAATAACTTTGCTTAATGTGTAATAGTCAGCAATCATGTTAAAAGGCAAGTCTATGTTTTCAAATATTGTTTGAACCCAGCTGAATCCTCCCCCAATATTGCTTATTTGAAAGCTGTTTATTCTTGTAGGATTTAGCCCTTGTTTTTTAAAATAATAATAAGCGTCGTCTGTTGCAGCAATTTTTACTTCAACATTTTTCTTTAAAAGTTTGTTGATTATTGCATGACACCGCGTTGCATGGCCTAGACCATATCCGTACACACCAAATAAGATTTTTTTATTCATATTGACTTAAAACACTCCGCATATTTGAATCCATTAATCCTGCCAAAGTATATTGCCTTAAGAATTATTAAAGGCTTTAGCAATTTTATTATTAATCCTTGGCTTTTTATTGCATTTAGCGCTTCTATTTTCTTTTGAAAAGTTTTGCTTACGTCATATATTATTTGTATTTTGTTTCTGCTTAAATTCCAGAAATTAATGTCAAAAGTAAGCACTTGCGTTTTTAAAAATGAACTTTTAACTGCTTTTAGCACTATTTCATTAACTGCTCTGTGGTCTGGGTGGCCGTCTGTTATTGTGTGCACAAACACTTTAGATGGCATGTATTTAAGCAGCAATTTTTTAACTTTAGGCATGGCGTCATTAACGCTTTTTTTTAATTGCGTGTCTTTGTATCCTAAGAAATATGTTTTTTTAATGCCTAATATTTCATTTATTTTTTTAGTTTCCTCTTTTCTAGTTTTTATCACTTCTTCTTTCTTTTTCCAAAATGGATATTTGTCTCCAAGACTGAATATGACTGAAATTACATCTTCTTTGTTACTCATTTTAGCTATTGTTCCTCCAAGTCCTATAACTTCGTCATCTGGATGCGCTGAAAAAACCATTATTGTCATAGATAATATTAAATATGTAGTACTCTCTTTTATATTTTTGATGGTTCGCGTTTTGCTTATAGCCGATGCCCATTCTAACTGGCCCTCGCTTTCAGCCATGCACAGCGAAGTTGGCAATGCGGACTTTATAATTCATGCTGGCGATTCAATTGGATATGGTCCTTTCCCAAACGAAGTTGTTGATTGGATGAAGTCCAATGCAAATGTTAATGTTATGGGTAATCATGATTATGCTGTTGTTGCTGGAAATTACTCTGATTTTGGAGCAAACGCCCAAATTGTCTTAAGATGGACTGATGAAGTGATAACTGCAAAGAATTTAAAGTATTTAAGCAATCTTAAAGATGTGTGGACTGGCGATGTGTTTGGGGTAAGATTTGGCGTTGTGCATGGCGGCTTGTCAGACCCTCATAACGAGTTCATACATCCGTATGCTGACGAGTCTTTGCTTAGAAATTATTTTGATAAACTTGGCGTTCAAGTGCTTGTTACAGGCCACGTGCATCAATTATTTGTAAGGCAGGTAGATGACAACTTGCTTATTAATCCTGGCGGGCTTGGTCAGCCAAGAGACAACAATCCAATGCCCAGTTATGTTTTAGTTACAATAGAAGGCGGAAGGATAATCAGAGTAGAACCTCACAGATTTAATTATAACATTGACGCGTATAAAGAGAAAATTCTAAAAGAAAAGCTTCCACCAATTTTTGCAGAACGCTTGTACCAAGGCCGTTAAATAATTGTAAATTTCATTATAGGGCTTGCGTTGTCATTTGGGCTTCCGCCAACGTCGTATCCTACAACTCTCCACCATCTGTCGCCTAATTGCCCTGTTGTGTCATATGTGAAATTTGCCCAGCCTGCTACATCATTTATGCATACAGGGCTTCCATTGTTGGTCCATACGCCTGTTTCATTTGTTTGCAAGTATACGTAAGCCACTTCAAAATTGTCAGTCCAATAGCTTGACAAATTCACAGGCGTGCCGTTTTGCGGAGTGTCATCGCTTTGCGAAAGCTCTTCAGGCACTGGCAATTTTTTAACAACTATGAACTGTCCTGCGTCTGTTGCATTCCAATTATTATGTTCGTCTTTTGCGTAGAACTTGAAAGACACTATCATGCCTTCCCATGAGGAGTTGTCAATTGTTTTTGTAAGATTTGACCACGATGTTATAAAACTCTCTTGGGTTATATTCTCTTCAACTCCAGTTATGTCCCACTCAAATATCCAGTAGTCAAGGCTGAAGTCGCTCCAATTGGCAAAAAATTTTATGGATTCATTAATTTCTTTAATAGTGCTTGTGTTTGCCCCAAAAACATTGTATTTTGGAGCTTTGTTGTCTATTATTATCCTGAAATAAACAAACCCGTTTGTCTGCGCCACTGCGCTTGCCATGGCTGCAAATATTGCCATTATTGCAAATATCTTCTTTGCAGTCATTGAGCTTCATCTTAAAAATAAAAAATAAAGATTTATGGCGTATAACTGCTTGACACTATTATTTGTCTATCGTATGATGTGTCTCCTGGTGCTGATGCATTTGCTGCAACCCTTTGGTATAATGGAAGTGTGCTAAACTTGTCTATGTTTTGTGCCCATAATGGCAATATTGAGTCGCTTGTTTCTGTCAACTCGATATAAGTTCCGTCAGTATAATCTGGAGACCCGTTTTCATTTAAAAGTGCTACAGTTACTCCAAAAGGCATGTTTTGGTCTAATTTAAATGTTAAATTCACTAGCACGTTTCCTTCATTTGTTACATTCCAGTCTCCAATCACGCTGTCTGCGCAAGTATCTATTGCTATTGCTCTATTGTCGTCTAATGTTGTAATTCCTGGTTTGAATTCCAGATACCCCTCTACTGTGCTTTCTTCTGTTTCGCAAAGGGTTGGTATTGATATTGTTGTATCTGTTTGTATCTCAACTCTGAAATTAATGTTTTTAGTGTCTGCTATTGCGGTTGTAAGCAGTAAAACGCCCAAAATTGCGCTAGCCCCTAATATTTTGTATTTCAAAGCCTTTCCTCCTCCTTTTATTGTATACTTTTTATTAATTCCATTCCTTTTAAAGTTTTCCTAATTAGAATATCTATTTTTTAATCCCATTTATTATTTTCTTAAGTTTTTTTGCTTTGCGTTTTTTTCTTATTAGGAATCCTCCTGGTACGAGTAACAGTATCCCTCCCAATATTCCTAGAACTATATTGATCGTGTTGTCAGGTTTCCAGTCTTGCGGGATTATTATTCTAGGATATACTGAGTTTCTTGGCATAAAAGAACCAGGTATTTTCGCATCAAAATCAATTCTTGAATAAAGAACTGCGCCAGGTTTGTAATATTCTGAATGCGCAGGCAGTTTGTAATGAATCACTATTGGGATGTCTGTAAATCCTTTTGATTTGTTTGGAATTTCCACTTCTGTTATAAAATTGCTTGCAGGATATTCGTAAGTGACTTCGTTCCATGACAAGTCCTCTCTTTGGACTTTTTGAAAAAATTCGTTCAGTATTTTGTATGTAATGTTCACTTCTTCGTCACTATGCTCTTTATAGTAATCACTTGTAAAACAGCAGTATATTGTTATGTTGCCTTCTTCTCCCGGGCGTATTGTAGTTCCAGGCAGATTGTTGCTGCATCTGAATATGAATGACCCTGGCTTGTAAAGGCATGAGCTTCCTTGAGCAAAAGCAGTGCTTATAATTAAGAGGCTTACTATTGCAAGCAAAGCATTTTTCATTATGTCTTTGTTTGCACTGCTTTTTTATAAACTTTTTGATAAAAGGGTCGCGTTAAGTTAATGGCGATGAGCCCTTAAGGGCTCATCTGCAGTTACTTTTAACTGCCTTCTGCACCTCTAAAGTTATTATGTAATAAATAACTTTGGAGGTGATGTAA
>JAFCFT010000014.1 GCA_017608505.1 Candidatus Parvarchaeota archaeon
GTCTTCCTCTCTCTTGCCAAATAATACCATCTGTCACAATCATAATCCCTGTACTCCAAGACATTCCCGCTGCAATACCACCCGTCATCCTCTTTAAAGTAAACTTCGCCATATCTCTTGCACCTTTTGCAAGTGTCGCACACCCTCTCGCTCCAAGAGCAATCATAGCTTTCCTTGTGGCACTCCCAAGAGTTCCACTTGTCGCACTTCGTATAAGTCCTAGAACAAGTTCCCCAATACCATCCATAATCATCAACATTTTTCCAGCTTGCGCACTCGTCCCTGCACTCATAACCACTGCAGTCATAAGACTCGCTTCTTAGACACCACCATAAAAACCATGAAACACATCTTGTGCAAGTCTTAGAAACCCAGCTGCACTTTCTCTCAGTCCTTTCACACTCTTTATGACTTCCTACTACGCCCCATTGCAAACATGCCCAAGTATCAGTCTTATCATAACAATTCTCATGTTCAACCCATCCGCACTTGTCCCTCTCGCAAGTTCTAGAATGAGTAACATCCCTGCAATTACAGTCATAATTCTCGTACTCAACGCACCCTCCTCCACAAACTAGTGCTTCTGCGCTCCCTAAAACTGCAAGTACTAGTACTAAAAATGCAACTCCTCTGCAGATGCGCCCGCACTTCAGCTTGCATCACAACAAATGCAATGTGCGCAGGAAAAACTAAAAACAATCCCCAAATATTATATCGTCTTTTCTAACTTATTAAGCTTTTCTATAATTAAACATCTATTTAAAATTCTGTTTTCTTATATGAGTAGTTGCAGAACAAGTGCCCTAGCAAAATATTTTAAAATATGCGTGATTCTATATTTGAGTCATGGAAGAGCTCACAAGTCTGCTTATTGTTTTCTTTGTAATGTCTATTTATTGTTGTTTATTTGCCATTAAGCCAGAATTATATTTTAAAATTCCTTTTCAGAAATGGTATTTTAAAGTTTTAATTAAGCAGTATGGTATGGAAAAAACTATTAAGTTAGCTAAGTATGTTCATACGGGTATGTTAATTGTGCTGCTTATTTTATTTTTTGGAGGATTATTCTATCTATTTTACTAGTTATTTCCTTAAGTTAGCCTAAAATAAGAGGATAAATATGATGATTACTTATGTGGTGATTGCTAAGAAAGATGCTAGGAGCGATTTAAAAAATTCATCATTAATCATATAAAACATGATATAGTCAAATCCGATTCTTATTCGTCTTTAGACTAACCGTTGTTGGAAGATAAACAGCTGGGACTATCTTCCCCACGAGTAAAAAGTAGGCTTTTTTGACAATTCCACTGGCCCTGGCAATGGAAGGTACGGCTTGCCTTTGCACAATTCTTTGATTTCGCTTACAAGCTCTTCTATCGTGTATTCTTTTTCAAAGACATTTTTTTGGTCACTTTTGGCTCTGACATTGACTTTGTATTTGTTTGCTTTTTCTTCTTTGTCGCCGTAAACAATGATGTAGCTAATCCATTGGCTTCTGGCGTCTTTTATTTTTTTGCCAACGCTTTCTTGGCGGTCGTCAAGTTCTGCGCGCACGCCCAGTTCATTTAGTTTTTGGCAGAGTTTTAAAGCGCCCTTATTGTTGTTTTCACTAACGCTTATTACTCTAACTTGGACTGGCGAAAGCCACAAAGGCAGGCATGGAAGTTCCCCTTTGTCAATTTTTGCAGCTTCCCATTCAAGCAAAGCCATGATTGCACGGCCAGTTCCTATGCCTGTGTGAATTATGTATGGGTGCTTCTTTTTGCCGTCTTTGTCTGTGTATGTAATGTCCCACCATTCAGGGCTTTTTGTGTCTAATTGAACTGTGTCAACTTCTACAGGCCTTCCCAAAATGTCAAAAGCCACTACGTCAAACCAGGCAACTTTGTATGTTTTCATTTTAGAGAACAATTTAATGACTATTGGCATCTTAGCATAAGCTGACATTTTCTTAAATTCTTCTTTGTTTTCTTCGTAAAAGTCGTGCATGCAGTTTAAGACAATGCCTGATGGCTTCATGCCAAGCTCGTAATACCACCTGATGCCGAATTCTTTCATTTGATATGCAAATTCTTCAAGAGCAGGCTTGCCAGGTTCAACCATTGTGTGAATGTCAACCATTGCAAATTCTCTTGTTCTTTTTAAGCCCAACAATTCTCCGCGTTGCTCATAGCGCCAGTCAGCATCTTCATACTCATAAAGTCTTATTGGAAGATGCTTGTAAGAAATTATAGCATCTTTAAAAATAGAAAATACGCCGTAATCGCAGGCAGGCCTTAATCTGAATTCCTGGGTTTCTTGTTTTGATTTCATTCCAGGCAGGACTTTGTAAAGCCTTTCAGGAAAAGCGCTCATCATTTTAGCAACGCTTGGTTCATTAGGATTGATTATCATAGGGGTTTTTACTGGATAGCTTTTTAAGTCAATTGCAGAGATTTGGTAGCCGTAGCGCCTGAACAGCTCGCACATGAATGCGCCGTTAGGAAACCATCTTATGTGTCCTGCATCGCTCACTCTTGGCTCAACGCAAGCTATTTCAAGTTTTTTCATTAATTCGACATGGGCAGGTTTTTTATCAATGCTTTTTAGTCTTCCAAGCTCAGAATCAATAACCCTTAGGACTTCTTTGTCTTTGATTTCTCGGGGTTTTTTTATTGAGCCGTCAGGGAAAATGACTTCAACGTCTTCTATGATTCCGTCTTCGTCTTCGAATTTCATAAGAATATTAAGGGAAATTTAGTTCTTATATAAAAAACTTTTCCTTTAGGGTTTGCAAAAGTTAAAAAGCTTAAAATTATTAAAATTACTTATGGGCTTAGAATTAATTAAAAAAACAATTCTAAAAAAAGTAAAGGGCGTAAAGTCTATTGTTCTGTATGGTTCAAGGGCAAGGGGGGATTTTGGTCCTGCAAGCGATTATGATTTATTAGTTATAAGCGATATGATTCCTGATACTTTTGATGAAAGATTGGATTTGGAATCTAAAATTGGAGATGAGCTTATGCTTAGAGGCACGCAAGTGTCAATAATATTTATGACGCCTAAAGAGCTTGCATACTCAATAAGTTGTCCTGATCCCCTAATGATTGAAATATATCATAATCATAAAGTGCTAGTAGATGACGGCACATTTAAAAATGCGATTAAAAAAATAGAGCCTAAATTAAAAAATGCAGTGCAAAGTAAGTTTATCCAGTCTTTAATTAGGGAAGCAAAAGTAGATCTAGACTCAGCAAAAATACTTTTTAACGCAGGAAAATATGCAAGAACCATATTTTTTTGCCAGCAAGCTTTGGAAAAGACAGCAAAAGCCATACTTTTCAAAAAAGGTCATGGCGTAATAATTAGTCACGATGTCTCAACACTTTTAGCTACAGAAGTGCTTCCAAAGCATGAAAATGAGGATTTAAAAGACGCTATATTGTTTTTAGCAGGATTAGAGAGAATGTTTAGCAGGACAAGGTATCCAATAAGCTTTAAAGGAAAAATAGTTGAACCAAGTAAAGAATTTACTAAAGATATAGCAGAAAAAATGCTTGCTAGAACTGTAAAGGCATTTAATGTGCTTAAAAAGGTGTTAAAGATTGTTTAGGTGATTGTATGGAAATTAACTGGACAAAATTCATACTTACAGCTTCTATAGCAGTGCTAATGGGTGCAATAGTTCTTTTAGTGATATTGTTAATACCTGCACCAGAAACGCAAGAAGAAAAACTGAATTTCACGCAAGTGATAGAGCTTTCAAAGCAGGCAATGGGGAACATAGAGTTCATAAGGCTTGTTTATGATGTGAATGTTACAGACGAGAACAACAGAACTTTTGAAGGAGAAATGATATATTCAAACAGGAACGGCAGGCAGAACACAGTGCTTGCAGGAGACATCTTGAATTTCACTGGATATGCTTTGCTTCCAAATCCAATGCAGGCTTTTGAAATAATACAGAAAAATAGAAAGGCAAATTTTGCAAATGATTTGCATCCTTTAAAAAGGCCTTGCCACAGCACTTTTGTTTTTCCAGAAAACATGAGTCTAAAAGTGTATACAAACGGCGGAAAGGTTGCGTACATGGCTTGCATGGACAATGAAGTAGGATATCCTACGTTAATACTTGTGGCAGACTATAATGGCACCCACACAGCAGGGAGCAGAATATTTTTAAAGTCAATAGAATTCAATAAAAAATCATGAAACCAGTAATTGATAAAAGCAAGTGCACAAACTGCGGCAAATGCATAGAAGTGTGCCCTGTTGAGCACTTTGCAAAAAAGAGTAATGAAGTTGTAGTTGTTAAGCCTGCGCAAGAATGCCTTGGATGCAGGGCATGCGTTTATTCATGCGAGCAGGAAGCTATAAAGATAGAGGAGGATTAAATGGAAAAAAAGACAATATTAAAGGCTTTGCTAGCTGGCACAGGCATTGCAATTGCCGTGCTTGTGATTTCTTTAATGCTTATAAGGGAGCCGACATACAAGGAAATAATACTTTTAAGCAAGGCAAGAATGGAAAGCATAAAAAATTACACAAGGTCTTATGTTGTGAATTTAGGGTATCATAGCGCTTCTGGCGTGGAAACTAAGTCAGGAATTGCAAATTACACAAAAATACAAGGATTTCCTTTTTGGAGTTTTCCTATTGCAAATGATACTGACACTATTTATGATATGAGTCCTGAAAACTTGCTTTATGTTTTAGAAAATATGAGTGGCAGATATTTAGGCATTCTTAATTTTGAAAATGGGTGTTATGAAGTTGAGGCTACAACAGAAAACACTATTGGGGTTGAAAGGCACTTGGGAGGTTACGATTTAGTGTATATTAAGGCCTGCCTTGACAGAGTTACTGGGTATCCATACAGATACACTATAACTGTGAATAATTTAGAAAATAACAAGGCAGGAGTTGCAATATATTTGCCTGTAGGTGTAGCATGAGAGTTTTAAAAATAAAAATAATAGGGGAAACTGACGGAAAAGTTGTAGAAGACAGAGAGATAGTGGTTCCTGTTGGCAGGGAATATGTGTTAAAAGAAATTGACAAAAGCCTTAAAGACAAAAATGTAGGGGATGAATACGAGCTTGTGCTTGCTCCAGAAAAAGCGTATGGGAGGCGAATAAGCGAACTAATAAAGTTAATACCAATGAAATTTTTTAGGCAAAATAATGTGAATCCTTATCCAGGACTCGTAGTTAATGTTGACGGCCTGCTTGGAAGAGTAAGAAGCGTAAGCCCGGGCAGAGTGCTTGTTGATTTTAATCACCCTCTTGCTGGAAAGACCTTGAAATTTAAAATAAAAATATTAGAAGAGGTAAAAGACAAAGCGCAAATTGCACAGGAAATAATAAAAGGCCTTATAGGAATTGAATGCGAGGCAAAGACCATAGACAAAAAAATACAGGTGAAATTTAAAGAGAAATTGTCAAAAGAGCTTGAGGAGCGCATTAAAAAGGAATTAAAGGCTGTAACAGGATTAAATCCTGAAATAATATACTAAAAAAGCATAAAGTATTTAAGAAAAGATTAAATGGAGAAAATTATTATGGATAGCATAATTGAGAGCGCATTATCAAGAAATGATTATCCTAACAGGGACCTTGATCTTGGCATTAAGGTCCACAAGCCAGAGGCGTCAAAAACAAGAAACATTGATGCTGAATTAGAAGAGCTTCTTTCAAAGAAAAAAGCTGCAATTAAAGTTGTAGGTGTTGGCGGAGCTGGCGGAAACACTTTAATGAGGATGAGCGAAGTTGGAATTAAAGGCGCTGAATTAATAGGCGTAAATACTGATGCTCAAGACCTTTTATGCGTAATATGCGACAAAAAAATCCTTATAGGAAGAGAGCTTACAGGAGGCCTTGGCGCTGGAAACAACCCTCAAATTGGAAGAGAAGCTGCAAAAGAGTCTGAAGCAGAAATTAAAGAAGCACTTCAAGGCGCAGACATGGTTTTTGTAACTTGCGGTCTTGGGGGCGGAACAGGCACTGGAGCAGCTCCAGTAATTGCAAATATTGCAAAGAAAATGGGCGCTTTGACAGTTGGAGTTGTAACCCTTCCTTTCACTATTGAAGGAAAAATCCGCATGGAAAACGCTCTTGAGGGCTTGGAGCAAATGCAAGATGCTGTAGACACGCTAATAGTCATCCCAAATGATAAACTGCTTGAAATTGCAAACGACCTTCCGCTTCATACTGCTTTTAAAGTTGCTGACGAGATTCTTACAAACGCTGTGAAAGGAATAGCAGAGCTTGTCACAAAGACAGGCCTTATAAATCTTGATTTTGCAGACATAAAGGCAGTTATGAGGCAAGGCGGAGTAGCAATGATTGGCGTAGGCGAGTCAGACACAGAATCAAGGGCAATAGAAGCTGTCGAAAAAGCGATAACTAACCCTCTTTTAGACGTTGACATTTCAGGAGCTACAGGAGCATTAATAAATGTTATTGGAGGCCCTAGCATGAGTCTTGACGAAGCAAAGCTTGTTGTTGAAACGATATCAGAAAAATTAGATGACGATGCAAACGTTATCTGGGGAGCCCAACTAAGCAATGACATGAAAGAGACAATAAGGGTCATGCTTGTTGTTACTGGGGTCAGGAGCCCTCAAATTTTTGGAAGAGAAAAGACAGTTAGAAGCCAGCGCAAATCAGAGCTTGAGAACGATCTTGGAATTGAATTCATAGACTAGAAACCTTTAAAAACCTATACTAAATTCCAATCCATACTATGAACTTAGTGTTAAGAATAAAAAGGCAATTAAAAGAATTCAAGCGCATAATTAATATAAGCAGAAAGCCTTCAAAAGAAGAATACATGAACATAGTAAAAATATGCAGTTTAGGAGTGCTGTTGATAGGAGGCATAGGCTTTATAATACAAATAATATATCAATTGTTCGGCGGTGTTTAAAGTGCCAATATTTGTTGTAAGAACAACTGCTGGAAGAGAAAGGCAAGTAGTTGACAAGCTTGAAGTTATTGGAAAGAAAAATCAAAACATTAGCGCAATACTGCACCCTTACGGCATTAGGGGTTACATATTTGTTGAGGCCCCTTCTAGGGATGACGTAGTTACAGCTATTTACGGCCTTGGTCATGCTAAAGGAGTTATACAAGAGCCTGTCTCAATTGAGAAAATTGAACACTTCCTTACAGCAGCTCCAATGAAAGTCAGCATTAAAGAAAATGACATAGTTGAACTTATATCAGGGCCTTTTAAGGGCGAAAAAGCGAAAGTAACGCGTGTTGCTGCTGACAAAGAAGAGGTTGTTGTTGCTCTTCTTGACACTACGGTGCCAATACCAATGAAGGTTTCGATTGACAGTGTGAGGCTTATTCAAGCAGAAGAAAAAGCAGACGTTGAAAGAGAACAAGAGCTAAAAGAAAAAACAAAAGAACTTAGAAAGAGAGAAGAGGAAGAATTTAAAGAAGCGTTTTAATGCTTATGGCTAAAGAGGCATCATTTAATAATATTGTTAAGTTGCTGGAAATCAAGGTTAAAGTTGGTCATAAAGAAACTCTTGAAGGGCTTGTAAAAGAAATACGCAACGGCTTAAAAATTTCAATACATGATTGTGGATACAATTATGTCCCTTTGCTTGTAAGAGCAGGCTTAGACTTAGGGATTAGTAATCCAAACGAATTAAAAGATGCTTACATTTTCATTAAATTAGCAATTTTGTTATTTGAATTAGCAATTACAAATCAATATGATAAAGCTATAAAAGTGCTAAGTGATATTGAAAAAACAAATTTTTATCAAAAACATGAAAAATATGAAATATTAGAGCCTTTTGATAAAGTAACAGAGTACTGGTCGCATCCTATATTAGTTGCTGATCTAGCAAAACATTTAGTTGACAAATTAAAAACTAAAAACGTGATTCTTGTTAATTTTGCACATGGCTCAACAAGAGCAGCCTTGCTTTTGTCGTTATTGCTTAAATTAAATGGCTTTAATGTTATGCATATTCCTGTTAGGTTTTCAGTAAGAAAAATGGGGGATAAAAAGTTTAGATTTTCAATGCCTGCAGGCGAAAAGAGGATTGCCAAGTTATTAAAAAAGGGTTATGTTCTATTAGTTGTTGACGAAGATGTAAGCTCTGGCATGACTTTTAAAAATGCATGGGTGTATCTTAGCAAAGTTTTTAGAGAACACATTGAAAAGATTAAAACTGCTGCAATTATGGAGTGTATATTTCCAGAGGATGTTGAAGAGAATGTATATATTGTTGATATCAAGGCTTACAAAGTGTATAATTTGCTTGAAGAAAAGCGCCTTAAAGGATTTATTGAATGCACATACGTGCCTGTGATATTAAAATCTCTTGCCCCTAGTCAGATTAAGAGAACCGATAACAAAGAATTAATGAATATAGTCATTAATAATGATCTCTTATATAAGATATTAAAAGATGATAAGCAAGTTATATCCACATTTAATAAAATAAAAAATAATGAAGACGTATTCAACAAGTGGAAATCTAAAATCCTTAACAAAGAAGAAATTAAAAAGCTACTTCAAAATCTTTAAATATTATTTTAGCAACCCAATAATCTATCATGAAATTAATAAAAGAACTTTGCAGACATTTTAATGATCTTGAAGATTGGTATTCCGCTGTTGGCTCAATTTATTACTCAAAAACATTAAACGACTTATTGCAAGATTGCAGGCGCAGTTTAGTGAATAAGGATGGCTTGGATATTTTCTTATTTTTGCCAAGGCTTGAACGTTTTGCTATAGATTATTACTCTAATTACAAAAGTGATGATTCAAGAAGTTTTGAAGAGCGCACAAGGCATGTTGTTGAAAAAGCATTTAACTTAGAATATTTTAAATCGCTTGAGTTGCTCGACGATTTGTCTGCACACCCATTAATTAAAAATAATTTAAATGCAATTGTTTGCGAGCCGGCAGATAATGTTACTTTAACTTATCTTTATCCAAAATACATTAATGATTTTTACAAAAAAATTAAGCATTTTATTGAAAAAGATGCGTTGCTCATTAGCTTGGCGCATGGCGCCACTAGAGCTGGAATCGCGCTTGAATTAGGTCTTAAAACCCTTTATTTGCCAATAAGGCTTTCTATGCATAAGAAAAAAGATGATTGGCCGCATATTAATAAAGATGAGTTTTTAAATAAAGCGTCTGGCAAAAGGCTATTTGTGTTTGATGAAGATTGCGCTACAGGCATAACTTTATACACTTTTAAAAAATTTT
Source organism: Candidatus Parvarchaeota archaeon (assembly GCA_017608505.1). Taxonomy (GTDB): domain Archaea; phylum Nanobdellota; class Nanobdellia; order WJKC01; family WJKC01; genus JAFCFT01. The sequence continues at coordinate 9,226 of JAFCFT010000014.1, forward strand.
TAAATTCTGTAGGTTTTGATGCTAAATATGGCGTTATAGGTACTGTAAGCAAGCCAAAATATCTTAAGCCAGATTATTGTTTGATTGAAATACCTGTAATGATAGACGGAAACCTTTAAAAACCTTTTTTTCTTAACTTTCTACACAATGTCAGAACAAGTAATTAAAGTTTTAGTTGAAGGCGGGAAAGCCAGCCCTTCTGTGCTTGGACAAAGCCTAGGCATAGCTGGGCTAAACATTGGAAAAGTGGTTTCTGACATAAATGCTGCAACAAAAGATTACGAGGGAATGAAAGTTCCTGTATCAATTATATACAATGAGAAAAAGGAGTACAGATTAGAAGTCGGCGTGCCTCCTGCAAGCCAGTTATTAAAGAAAGAGGCAGGCATTCAAAAAGGCGCAGGAAACAGGGATGCTCCTGCAGGAGACATTACTATTGAGCAGGCAGTAAAAGTTGCAAAGCAAAAACAAGCCCAAATGATGAGCACTGACTTAAAGAAAAACGTAAAAGAGATACTTGGCGTTTGCTTAAGCATGGGCTTAACAGTTGAAGGAAAAGACCCAAGAGAAGTGCAAAAAGAAATTGATGAAGGAAAATACGACGAAAGGATCAAATAGAAACACTTAAAAATAATTCTTTTTTCATAAATCCTTACTGCTTCGGCAGTAAAGGAGTGTGATGCTCTTTGAAAAAAGAAGATGTGCTTAATGCCTTAAAAAAACTAAGAGAAGTTGCAAAAAAAAGAAATTTTACTCAATCCATAGATTTGCAAATAGCTTTAAGAGAAACTGACGTAAGAAAGCCTGAAAACAAAATTGATGAGTATGTAGTCCTGCCTCACAAGCCTGACAAAAAAGTTTCTGTAGCTGCCTTAGTTGATAAAGAGCTTTCAACTGATGCTAAAAAAATCTTTGATGAAGTCATATTAAAAGACGAATTCCCGTCTTATGCTAAAAACAAGCGTCAAATTAAAAAGCTTGTAAGAAGACACAAATATTTTGTTGCTCAGGCAAACATTATGACTGATATTGCTAAAGTATTTGGAAAGTATTTGGGTCCAAAAGGCAGGATGCCAAGTCCAAAAGCAGGATGCGTTATTCCTCCAAATCCTTCTGTTTTAAAGCCGATTTATGAGAAACTTCAAAGAACTGTGCGCATAAGAGTAAAAGACCAGCCAACTGTCAATGTTGTAGTTGGAACAGAAAACATGAAGGATGAGGAGCTTGCAGACAACATACTTGCTGTTTACAATGCCTTAGAAAAAGCGCTTCCTAGAGGGAAGAATCAAATTAACAAAGCATATGTAAAAATGACTATGAGCAGGAGTGTTGCAATATGAGGCCTAATTTAAAGAAAAAAATAGAGAAGGTCAATGAATTAGCTGAGAAACTAAAGAACTACAAAGTGATTGCAATAATTAACTTAGAGGGCTTAAGAAGCAGGCAGCTCCAAAAGCTAAGGCGCGACTTAAAAGACGTTTTGACTTTAGAAGTCACTACAAAAAACAACATAATAAGGGCATTAAAAAAATCAGGCATTAAAGGCCTAGACAAATTAGCAGAGCACATAAGAGGCGTCTGCGGTCTTGCATTCACAAATGAAAACCCATTCAAATTATCATTTAAATTAATGAAAATGACTACGCCTGCTCCTGCAAAGCCAGGGCAGATCGCCCCGTCTGACATCATAGTCAACAAAGGTCCAACGCCATTTGTTCCAGGACCTATAATTTCAGACTTGTCAGAACTTGGAATAAAAACAAAAGTAGAAGGCGGAAAGCTTGCAATAATTGATGATGTGGTCCTTGTAAAAGCAGGCGAAGTAATTAATGAAAAGCAGGCAAACATTTTGTCAAGGCTTGGCATGATGCCAATGAGAACTGGCTTGAATTTAATAGCTGCCTATGAAGACGGCAACGTTTATTCAGCAAGCGATTTAACAATTGATCTTGATGACTACAAAGACAAAATGCAAAAAGCTTATATTGATGCTTATAACTTAGCATTTAATGCCAGAATACCAATAAGCGAAGTAATCAACTTGTTATTAATAACAGCGCATGCTCACGCGAGAAACTTGTCAATAAATACAGGATACATAACGCGTGATAACTCATCTGAGTTATTAATAATCGCAAATGCCAAGGCGCATGCTTTGGCTAATAAAATAGGATGGGAGGTACGGTAGATGGAGTATATATACACTGCACTGCTCTTGAATTCAGTTGGACAAAAAATTACAGAAGAGAACGTAAAAAAAGTGATGACTGCAGCAGGAGCAAAGCCTGACGACGCAAGAGTCAAGGCTTTAGTAGCAGCGCTTGAAGGCGTTGACATAAAAGAAGCAATAGAAAAAGCAGTGCCGCAAGCACCTGCAGCCGCACCAGCTGCGCAAGCTCCGGCTGAAGAAAAGAAAGAAGAAGAGAAAAAGGAAGAAGAAAAGAAGGAAGAAGTTAGCGAAGAGCAGGCAGCAGCAGGTCTTGGAGCATTGTTTGGATAAACTTTTTATTTTTCCTTTCTTCTTTAGAATAAATGCTTATCTACGAGAGGAGCGGTGTTGTTCTAGAACTTGATGGCGTTAGGCTTTGCCTTGACGGAGAATCAAGCGCAGACTTGACATTTATAAGCCATGCCCACATGGACCACTTAATTAAAAAGCCCTTAATCCAGCCTGTCATTGCTTCAAGAATTACAAAAGAGTTATGCTACAAAAGAGTAGGGCTGAAACTGCGCGAAAACCTAATTACAGACGAATTCAATGGCCTTAAAATCAGAATGCTTGACAACGGCCATGTTCCAGGAAGCAAAGCCTTGCTTATTGAAGGAAGCAAGCGCATCTTATACACAAGCGACTTTTCTTTGCACAACAGATATTTTATCAAAGGATTTAAGCCAATTTCTTGCGACATTTTAATAATGGAAACCACTTACGGCAGCCCTGAATACATATTTGAAAATCCAAGCAATGTCTTAAAACAAGCGTCATTAGACATTGCTGAATTAATAAACGCTAAAAAAAGCATAGTTCTTATGGGCTATGCTTTTGGCAAAGCCCAAATTATAAGCAAACTTGTTGAAAAATACGACAACGTGTATGTTCACAAGTCAATAAAAGAGATAAATGACATTTTATTAAGGCACAGTATCCCGTTGCGCGACTTTCCTACGCTTTCGCTAAAAAACTTAAAAACCCAATTCATTGCAATCACCCCTCAGTTCACTCCAAGCAATCCAACAATTCAAGCCCTAAAAAAGAAAGGCGCAGTTATTCTTGCATTCACTGGCTGGTCTAAAACAAGAAGCCTGGGCGCAGACAAATCATATCAATTAAGCGACCACGCTGATTTTAAAGACCTCTTAAAGACTGTCAAATCATGCAACCCAGAACTTGTATACACTCATCACGGCTTTGCGCAAGAGTTTGCAGAGCTACTCAGACTCGAGGGATTCGACGCCAAGAGCCTTGAGAGCGACAGAGCAGTATCCTAATAATTTTTTCCAAGCTTTTAGGTTTTTACGGTCATAATTAATTTTTAATAGGATTAAGTCATCTATTTTCAACAATTTACCTTCTTCTATTTTTTTAATTATTTTGTTAATATAATTTTCATTAAAATTTTTGTTTAATTCTTCATATTTTTCAAGTATTTTCTTTTCTAATTCTTCATTTTCTATGTTAAAACTTTTTAAAACACTTTTCATATTTTCTGCTTCAGAACTTGTAACTTCTTTTGCATTTTTTTCAGATTCCAAAATATTTTTTATTGTTTTGTAATGATAATAATTAATTATTAAATTAAATTCTTTACATCCAACATCTTCAGGTATTTCAAATTCAAGCGCTTTCTGCGCCTTTTCTAACATTTCTTTTACTAATCCATTATTTGCTTTTTTAATTTGATTTCTAATTGTTTCTTGTACTTCTGCAACTGGTCCGACATAATCTTTGATTGATTCTATTTGTTTTTGCACTAGATGTTTTATTACAGGATTAAGCCCATTTATTTGGTTTAAACTTAAATAATCTTCAAAATTTTCATAAAAAAAGCCTGTTGTATACAATTGGCCGTGGATATTGTTCCATGTGCCAAATAATTTGTCCTTAATTAATTCTTCAATTTCTGTGGTTTCAAAATTTAATGCATCAAAGAAAAATTTAAAATAAATCAGTTCAGTTGCTTTAGCGCTCTTGATATTTGTTATTTTTTCTTCTATATTTTTCAGTTCAGTAGTTAGATTATCTTTTTTCTTGATTATTTTCTCATTTAATTTTTTAATATCTTCAATTATTTCTTTTTTATTTCGCTCTCTGTTATTATTGTTTTGTTTTATAGGGATTTCTTTAAGACGCCTTATTAGAGATCTAAGTTCTCTATCTTTATTTTTATATTCTTTGTAAAGTGTTATATATTCTTCATTAGTTTGCAAAAGAACACTTTCTGCTAAATTTTTTATTTGTTCATATATTGGATTGCCTGTTGTTGCAACTCTTGGGGGACGTTTTCCAGGCACCTTGATAAATTTTACATAATCTTCAACAGTTTCGATAAATAATTTAAGTGTTTTGTAAACATAATTTGCGTATTCTGTAAGTTTTTCTTTATCAACAATTTTTTTAAAAGAGTACTCTAAGAGCAATTGCTTAATGTTACTCTTCATTTCATTTTCTTTTAGAAAATCTAAATCCTCGTTTAACTCTTTTTTATATAATATTTCATAAACCTTTGAAAATATCTTTTCATCGTCTTCTAAAAAATCACTAATTAGTTTTTCATCTAACATGTTTTTAGATAGCTTACTAGGCACTGATTTTTGTAAATCAGGTCGATCAAGATAGTGCAAATATGCTTTAATTAGCGCTTCATCATTAGGAATCCTATCAATATATTCTTCCTCTTTTTTAATTTCGTTCATTTTATGAATTTTTTCTAATGCTCTTGTATTTTTTTCAATATACTCATTTATACTTATTTTTTCTTCAATCAATTCTTTTAAATCAAGAGTCTTAAGACCTTTAATCTCACTATATCCTGGATGCAATCCATACGCATCATAAAATGATTCTATAAATTTTGAGTATAGTTTAATGGCTCTATATGGGTTTTTATTTAAATTTTCAAGAATTTTTTTATTTGATGGTGGTGTAATTTTTTTAATTTTTTTTATGAAATTTTCATCATGATAATCAATTAGCATACTCATTGCACCAAACCGCTTCCTCTAATACTATATTCTGTCCACACAATTGGTTCTAGCCATTCAGTACAATCATTATTGAACAGTTCAGATATTATTGGTATAATTACCGCTCCTCCTATTTGTTTTAGTTCATATGGTTCTTTAAGTTTCTTGTAATTTGATAATATTGCGATTTCTGTTTTATCTTCATTTACTAATTCTGCAACACCCAAATATGATGCGTTTATTTTTTTTGCAAAGTCAAGACATTCTTCTAATGACTTGCTTTTTGATCCTTCAAGCAGTTCTTCTTTATCAAATACAGATTCGCTTAATCCAAGCTTTGTGATTATTACGCTGTAAATTTTATAGTCTTTATCTTTAATTAATGGATGCCACCTATTTTCAACATTTTTAATACTCTCCTCTAAATCTGTCGAATCAAGAACGTATACAATTAATTCAAAATCATATAAAGCTTCCTTGACAAATTCAATGGAGTACTCGCTGAATTTGTCTATGTTCCCCCCTATATCATACAGATCCATTAGTTTTGGTCTGCCATCAAATCTTAAAATACTTCTTTTTTCATCAAGTACGTCATATGCAGGTATATTTGTGTATATATTAAAAAATTGTGTTGAGGCAAGACTTCTTTTGCGATAATCTAGTATCCTATATGTGTACTCTGTCTTGCCCACTCCTGCTTTGCCCAAAAAAACAATTTTAATTTTTCTCACCTTTAATGTATTTTTCTAATATGCTCTTTGCTTTATCACCCAATTCAACTTTGTTTTTATTTAAATAAATCAATGTTCCTAACAAAGCATCAGTTATTGAATTAACTCTGTCTTCAGTAAATTTTGGATAAACCACTCTGTAGTCGGACAATTCTCCTATTTCTCCCGAGTCACCTATCATTATTAATGAGCAATCGAGGTCCTCGCCAATTTTAATGATGTCACTGACTTCTTCTAACTCACCATCTTTTATAGCATCCATATCAATTTCGCTGCCCTCAACATATGCTTTAGTAACCTTTAATGTTTTTATTGCACTTTCATAATGTTCGTTAAGTCCTTTCATTTTGATTTCTTCGCTTTCGTTACCTAATGGAAGTTTTCCTTCTTTAAGCAATGGGATTATCGTATTGTATATATAGTCTATTGATTCTTCTTTTGCTGTAGGATCATAGACATAATTGATAACTTCAAATCCTCCACTGATATATGTGTATATTTCAAATGCTTCTTTTGGGTTTCTTATATCTCCCATTGTATCAAAAATTATGCTTTTTATCAATGAACCTTCTTTGTCTTTTAGAATTTTGTTTTCTGTTTGATATTTTATTCCCAAAACTGTTGGTTCGACTGTGTTTATCCTGTAAGGTGTTACGTATCTTGTTGATTCTTCTGGATTCATGCGCATCATGAACTGTGTATATCCATATGTTTTTCCTCCGCCAGGTATTCCTAAAATTACATTTTTAACTTGTATTCCTCCAACAACATGTTTTGCCATATTTATGACCTCCTTTTTTATGAATTTTCCTTATTATAATTTTTAAATTTTTTGGTACTCATATGATCTTAAGTTTTGACCTTTTATGTCTATTATACTTCAATATGACATATTTAACTGTGAATTCTTCATTTAGTCTTTTTGCATACGGCTTAAATAATCTAATAAGATATTTTTGATCGTCTAATTCGTACTCAATTAATTCGGGCAAAGGTACTAAGAGTTCTATGCCTATATTTAATCCTAGGATGTTGCTATACATGTTAAATAAAGCATCGTAAAATATTTTTTCAATCTTTATACCTTCTTTAATTTTTGATAAATATGTTTGGCAATCTCCTTTTTGCGCAGTTATATCCTTAATTTTTAATTCTGGCACTCTCATTAATACTTGGGAGCCGCACGCATCACATGTTATTGGCCTGCCCATTAAAGATAGTTTGTTGATTAATTTATTATCAACATCTGCTGTTATACTCTCATCTTTTTTGATTAAATCATTCAAGCTAATTGCGTGTCTATTTAAATCATACATTGTTGCTTTGCAGCATCCAAATCTATTTAATTCAAAATTTATTCTTCCTGCGTCTCGAATCTCCCAACTTTTACTTTCAAAATTTTTTTGTAATTTGTTATTTAATATAGCATCATATAATTCTAAAAACATGTCAACAAATTCGCTATCATATAAATAATGATTGATTTTTTGTTCAACAACATTTCTTACTAACCAATTATATTTATTCAAGTTAATTGCTGCATTGTATTCCTTGTAAATTTTTTGAAGTTTATTTAGTTCTTTATTAATTAAACTTTTAACATAAAACGGATTTATGTCATATTCGCTTGCCAATATCGTTTGCAGAAGTATTTCTTTATATTTGGATTTTTCAACACTATAAAAAAATGTTTTGAATATAGGTTTTGCACTTGTAATTGTGCTTGGTTTATCTATGATGTTTGTAATTGTAGAATCGCATGAGTACTCAATAGGTCCTAACAAGTCACTGATTTCGTCTATCGCCATATTAAATATTGGGTCTCCCTTTTCATCAAAATAGTATGTTAATTCTCTGCAAAGTTTACGTATATTGCTTTTAAAAGAAATAAATAGTGTTCTGTTGTTTTTCATTTCCATACAATATTGGTATGCATTTAAATCAGTATTGAGCATTTTAGTGCCTCCTTATTAATTTTCTTGATCTATATGCAAACATAGATTCCACTAATTTATCGCTTATTTTTTTAGTATCCTTTAATTTAAGTGCGCTTTCGAAATTTTGCAAGAGTATTTGATCTATTCCTATTTTGCCAAAAAAAATTTCTTTATTGAATGAACTCCCTGTTAAATAGTTATCTAAGACCGCCTTTAAGGCATTTTTAACTCCTTCTTCTTTTGAAATGGCCTCTTCATAAGGAATTATCTTTGCTTGATCCAATTTTTCTATTGATAATAATTTTGCAAGTTCTGTTAATTCTGGATTTCCAAACAAATTATAATTCCATGTGTTTTCTTCTGAACTAATGATTTCTCTGAAATTATTATACAACAGATATGCTGATTTACAATAATCATTTAATAAATTTTTGATATCTTTATAATGCGTACTCTTTTTCATTTTATTTATGATTATTTGTTTGTATTTGCTTGTAAATATTCTTAGGATCTTCATAACATAATCTTCAAAATAGCTGAAACTTCCTTTTCCAATAAATTGGCTTGTTACGTCTTTTATATTTCGATTGTAATCATAAACAGAATCTTGTACATATATTTTTCTTCCACTAACATCAATTGCTTCATCGTTCGCACCATATTTTGATATGACTTTTAATATGTTTTCGTGCATAACTATTGATAGGATCTTATTTGAATGTTCTAAAAATTCTTTTTTAGTCATTTTTTTATTAATTATGTTCTTATATTCCTCATTTGTAATTCCTGGTTTAATGCCAATATGATAACTAAAAGCAAAGGCCAGCAGTTCTGTTAAATTATCCTTATATCCTTTTAATTTTTGTTTATTGCTTATGGTTTTAATGATATATTCTTTGTTTTCTAAAAATTTATCAACATCTTGTAAAAATATATTTATTGGTTCTGGTTTTGTGATTTCCTTTAATATTTCAAGTTGGATCTCAACATCATTTGTTATTTCATCATTAACAAAAAATCTATTAAAAAACTCTTCAAGTTTTTTATTAATGAATATCACATATAATAGGTTGTCAATACTTGTGACTTCATAATTAAACAGCATTTTATCGCTTTCAATTTCTATATACTCACTTAGTAGTGGCTCAACTAGTGCTTTAATATATTTTGTTTTATTTTTTAACCATTTTTTATTTCTTGCTTTTAATTTTGAAACTATATCTCTGCTTATTGCTTCAATTGAAACGTTATATAGTATGATATTGCGATTTCTTGTTTGTTTTTCTTTTACAATTGTTTGCAATGTACTTTTGCTTATTAGTTCGTCATTGCTTATTCTTTCAATCAGATTTTCAAGATTCAATTTTTCATTAATATATTTTTGATATGTTTTTTCATTAATTATTCTAGAATTTAATAATTCATTTAATATCTCTTTTTTTGATGGCATCCCTAACCTATTTAATTCTTCATTCATGATCCCAAATAATTTTTTGTAATCTATTGAATCTGCTAAATCAGTTTTTATTAGTCCTGCGTCTTTAAAAGATATATTTAATGCGTACACATAATTATGGATTATTTTAACTTTTGTATATAACTTTTTATTAATTAATTCTTCAGAAAAGGATTCATTAATTCCTGACAACTTTTTTAATCTTATGTTTAATTCTTCAATTTCTTTTAACTCATTAAGCAAATTTATTGTTTCTTTGCAATAGTCTTCTCCACAAATTTCCTTAATTTTGTTTAAATAATTTTTAATTTCTTTTTCTATACTCATTTTATTTTTTCTCACTTTTTTCAACTTTTAAGTTTTTCTATTATTTTTCTTATTATACACCACTTTTTTCACTTCTTCAAGCTCGCTTCTTAGAAGCTCAACCTGGCTTGTAAGGTCTGAGACGCTAATGCTTAGTGACTTCACGATGTTTTCAAGCATTTTTTGTTTTTTTCCTAGCATGTGACTTCTTCTCCTGGCTTCCAAGCGCCGTAATAAATGATGACTTCTCCGCAGTTTGTCACAAATTTAAAATTTATTAAATTAACGTTATTTAAGCACACGTTTGTTACATTGTCATAAAAAAGCACGCCGTTAGAAAGCCTGTCATCAATTTTATTCGGCACCCACGACACATTCTCTATAAACATTATGAAGTGCTCATCTTTGTCGTCTAAAGTCTTTATGATGCTTACAATCTTATCAAGAGGGTCTGGCTCTCCATTGCACAAGTATTCACTGACTTCTGTGTACACTGTATCATAATTAAACAATGAAAGAAGCAGGCGCTTGTGATAATTGTTCTCATAGCGAAGGCTTAATGCCTCAAAATCAGGATTTATTGTTAAAAGCAAAGACGAGCTTACGCTTACTGCAATAAGCGTCACAAACAAGTCCACAATGCTAAACTGGCCCTTACGCAGTTATCCTCACCCTTCCCAAATGATCATTAACAAGGCAAGGAGCGCTAATTGTCACGTTTCGCGTTGAGTTTCCGTAATGCCATATAATGCGTTCTTCTAAGTCAATGACTTCAATTTTAAATCCTTTTTTCTCAAGCAAAGGCTCTTCTATGCAAGTGTATTCTCCGCACTGCGCACCTGCCTTAACTTCCAAATTTTTTGGCATGTCATTAAGCAAGTTAATTGCTTTTCTGTCAAACAGCTTTAATTCATAAAAATTTGCAAATCTGTCTTCAACATTAATTATTATTAAAAAGTATGTTACTAAAACGCCTGCAATTAACAGCACAAGGATTGCGCGCTCAAGCACACTTAATTGCCCCCTTTTCAATTATTAACGCTTTATTAAATTCGCAATTTGTTTCTAAAAGGCCCGCCTTGTTCGGCATTGAGGCAGTATGATTCATCACCAAAGTTATCTCATCCTGCGTTATAACAAGTTTCCCAGGACTGCTGACATTGTAAGTCGCATTTGCGCCTTCTGCAAGTCCTTCATTTATCAGCAGCACGTTTGCAAGCTCATGCACTGCTTCGTTGCCAAGCACTTCTTTGCTTGTATCATAAAAACTTATTAATAAGACTGCAATCAGGGCTCCTGAAAGAAAATAAATCATTAATTCAAATGCGTTCACTTAAACGTCACCAAGCGCTCTTTTAATTCATCATAACTTAAGTTTCCGTAATAAAGTTCTATTTCGTGGGTTCCTGGCCCAAGCTCTAAATAATTAAGCAAATCCCTTTTTAGGCTCATGTTAAAAACCTCTGCTCCGCTAATCATAAGTTCGTCAGTATAATTATTAAATACAAGTTCGTATCCTTGCGGAACATTTATTTTTGTTCTTAAAAAACTTCCATAAGAATTAATTGACGCCAAAGAGTCCATTTTTTTTATCATTGTCTTTATGTCATTTGCAAATGAGTTGATTTTAGTGTAGTGCGAATAATTGTTAATCAGCGGGACTGCCAAGTTCACAAGCATTATAATTAGGATTACTGATGTTACTATCTTAAAGATTTGCTCCATCATCCACCTGTCGAGTTTAGCGCTTCTGCCAGTGCTTCAAACAGCGTATTGTTAAATGCTGTTGCAGCACCAGTGACGCCCCCCTCTATAATCTCTGTCACCTTCATTATTATTCCAAGCACTAGCGCAGCAACTATTGCTATGATGATGTATTTTAACGGCAGCCCCTCTACTCCTCGCCTGTTCATACTTAATACTGATTGCTTAATTCTTATAAATCTTTTGCTACGATATTGCAAATCCTAAGAATAGCGTAGCGCAAAACACTGTTGAAGATACTATAACTGCTTTTGAAAGCTCGTAATTTAACAAGACTTTATCATGCCCGTGCTCCATTATGACTGCATAGCGCGTAAGCATTATGGCAAGCGCAATCGTGTAAATTCCAAGCAGCAATGCAATAAACTCGTAGCCAAGGCTTGGATTAACTATCATGCTGCTTATTCCAAGCATTGCCAAGCTTTTTGCATCAATTACATTTTCTTGAATAATTTGCTGCAGCATAACTATCATTGCGCTTATTGCTGGCGCAAAAAGCATTGCTGTAAGCCTCATCATTGAAAGCATTTGGCTTAGCAAATTTCTTGATTCTGTCTCTGCCTGCACAAGCCTCTTATAATAATCATATATTCTTAATATGTTGTGCGCTCCTGTTTTTATGCCTCTTTTTAAAGAGTTAAACACCATGTTTATTATTGACTTCACCCTTTTAGAATCAACTTCAAAAAAAGCCTTGTTAAGCGCTTCTTCTGCTTCAACATTGCTATTAATTATCAAGGAGTAAGCTTTTCTTAAATACGCGCCTATGCTTTTCTCTCTATTCTCGCGCGCAGCAAACTTAATTGCGTCTTCTATTGAACGATTTTCATGAACCCTTGACGCCAGATTATATACAGCATTTAGCACTTCGCTTTCTATTGTCTTTGCTTTTTTTCTAAGGCTCATTTTGTAATTGCTTGACCCATAATAGTAAGTGCTTAGCGCGATTGCAAGCCCCATTATTAATGGCATCATGCTAAGCTCTTTTGGAATCAAGAATTCTCCGCCATTTATTTTCACAACAATGTATATCCAGCTTACTAAAGATATTGCTGCAAATATTGCCAAGCAGTATGCTAACGCATTAAAATCCAAGCCAAACAGCCTTATGTCTCCTTTTTTTGGAAACCAAGACCTTTCTTTAATTGTAACCTGGCTAAAAGTCCCTGGCTTGCTTTTTAAGGATTTATTTGTATACGTGTACAAAGCAACTAAAGACCCTGCCATTAGCAACGCAATCATAGGCGGGTTTGCAAAGCTTGAGAGCGTGCTTATGATCGGCAAAAGGCTTATTATTATTAATGGCATGACAGTTCCAAACCCGTAAATTACCATTGTGTGCATTTTTGTTTTTGCAAGAAAGGCTTTTAAGTCATTTATTAACTCGTCAAGAAAAGCGTTAACGCCAAGACTTATAACTTCTCTGCGCCTTTGCTGTTCTTTTTCATTTAAGCCCGCCATTATCAAGTGCAGGCCGTTTTTAAATCCAGAAGATATTTTTCCCCACTTTTCTCCGATTAATCTTATTTCTTTTTTTAAGCTGGCGCCGTAGAGCAGGCTTTTATTTAATGCTTTGCCAAACTCCTCCGCAATCCTGCCTTCTCCAAACCTGCTTACTAATTTAACAGCATTTTCCAGATTAGGATTTAATTCCACAGATGTTGCAAGAAGCGTTATTATGTTTGGCGCGTATCCTAAGTCATTTAAAGCGCCAAGACGCGCTTTTGTCTTTGGATACTCATTAACATACCAGCTTATCCCAAGTGCAGGCACTATACTAAATGCTGCAATTGCAAGCGGATTCCTTGTAAAAATAGAAGTTATTACAGCCAGCGCAGGCGTTAAAATTAAAAGCACAAGTCTTGAAATCCCTATTAACTCTTCAGGCTTTATTTTCCATTTTAAGTACTCAATGCTCCACTTTAATTCGTCACTTGGCTTTGCATCCTTGTCAAGCCCCAATTTTTTTACAAGTTTAATTACTTTTTTCACTATTTTTCCTTTTAATTCATTAAATAAATAAATTATTATGCCAGAGAGTAATGGCTCGGCCGGATTCGAAGCCAGAGAGGGGATGATTCCCCCTCCCTAGGCCTTACCTACCTCCTCTATGAATTTTTAGAAAAATGGGCTCGGGGCGATTCGAACGCCCGACCTTAGCGCCTTGTGGTTTCGCCACGTCAAGGCGACGTCATAGCCAACTAGACCACGAGCCCGTTAATCTAATTTAAAAGGCAGCCTAATTCTTTTATATTTTTTGCAATACTCTAGAATTTAATATGTCTTCATTCCTCACTAAAACAAGATCTCCTAGACTGACATCGTAATTTTTTAGCCAAGTTTCTGGCATTATAAGTCTTCCAGGACTCTTTCCTATAATAGGCTCTAGACTTAACGATTCTGCGTCAAATTCTTCTTTTATTTTTAATTCTTTGGCAAGCTCGTAAGAGAGCGTCATTAAATAAAATATCAACGGCTTGTCTTTAAACTTCTGTATTTTAACATGAGTTCTTGGTTTTAAATTATAGTTTTTCATGGATTCCTCGTCAGTTATAGCCACATAATCGTAACGCTTTAAGTCTTTAAAATATCCTGTAACTTCAAATAAATACCAGTTTTTTGCCACAATGTTGAAGTCCATAAAAATTTTCATTATAGCCGGCATTTATATTCTTTTCTTAAAAAATTTAGATAATTTTTAATAAACCAACCTAAAAATATGAAAGGATTTTCCTTAATTTGTGCCTTTTTAAGTGCTGAGTAATACTCTTTTCTATTTTTATATTCTATTATAAACATTGGATGTCTTTTTTTAAATAATACCCAATTCATTATTAATCTGGATATTCTTCCATTGCCGTCTCCAAAAGGATGTATTGTCACAAATTTTAAATGAGCAAGGCCTGCTAAGTCAACAGGTTCGTACCTCCTCATGTTTTTATTCAGCCATTTAAAAAAATCTTTAATTAAAGCATTTAGTTCTAAATGTGATGGCGGAATAAATTTGGAACCAGTTACTCCTGCAATATCTGGTTTTGTATCTTTAAAAATTTCGTAATGCCACTCTAAAATTTTTTGCAAATTTATTTTTTCAGTTTTCATCATTTTAACAAATACTTTATAATGGCTTTCAGCCTCTTTGACGTCTGACAAAGATTTATTTTCAGGGCTTATGTTCATTTCTAAAATATTATAAGTGTCTCTAAGAGACAATGTGCTTCCTTCAATTTTATTGGTATTATACGTAAAACGAATTCCAAATTCTTTTAGACTCTTTTCTTGGACTGACTTAGGCAGTTTCCTGCCTTTTATTCTTTTAGTAATGAATTCGATTTCTTTGTACTTTTCTTTATGAATTTCTCTAAAAAAGTTAAGCATTTGCATTTCAAGGTCTTTTGGAAGATTGCTGCCTAAATATTTTTCAATTGTTTTGTATTTGTTGCCTCTTCTAATGTTATGCTTAAGATAATAAACAGTTTTTTTGCCAATTTTTTTCTTTATTAATGACACCACGGCTATAATATACCCCCACAACTATATAAATCTTTATTTTTTTATAATTGTGGGGGTAAGTATGCGGCTGCCGGGATTTGAACCCGGGCCCTCACCGTGGCAGGGTGAAGTCCTACCAGACTAGACTACAGCCGCGCCGCTTATGAATTCTTCTTATAATAACGTCCTTTTATTATTTTTTGGTCGAGCTTTTTTCTAAAAAGGTCGGACTACAGCCGCGCCGCTTATGAATTCTTC
>JAFCFT010000015.1 GCA_017608505.1 Candidatus Parvarchaeota archaeon
TAGGCTCAGGCTTTAATCAAGAAATGACGCTTTTAAAGCAAAGAGACAGAAACTTTGAAAAGGAATTCTTCGGGTTTTTTGCTTTTGTGCCTTTGACTGGAACGTTTGGCAAGATTTAAAAGTCAGAATTTTTATTAAAAAGTCTATGACTTTTAAAGAACTAGTCGAGAACGAATTAGCAAATGAGATAAGGACTTTAGATAATATTTTAAAGGACTATCTCAATGAAATCAATGCGCCAAAAATACTTTCTCCTGGAAAACAAAGATATTATAATATGGCAATAGATTGTATTAAAAATTATTTAAAATCAGACAATGTAAAACTATTTGATTTGTACGAGTTTTTATTTAGACAGATAAGGCCAGAATCAATAGAAGACATATTTAAAATACTTGAATATCACAAAACATATGTTAAAAATTTTGGAGATATAAGGTACGTATCAGATCGTGAATTGCGGAGAAATTATTTAAAAAACCATCCTGTGCTTAAAAACAAAAGAATTAATGTACTCCATATTCATGGGATAGTTAGGTACTCAAAAAAATTAAATAAAATTCTTGCTGAATCAAAAGATAATGTATTAAGTAAAAAAAAAAAAGAATTGCTAAAAAATATTAAAATAGTATTAAAAGATTATCTTTATTTAACAAAAGGATCTCATTTCCCAATAATTTATGGTGCATACATATCTGCCAAAGGCATATCTGAATTAATAAGCAGTTCTACTAAAGATACTGGCAAAAAAATAGTTATTTTATGCAACCCAGATTACTGCGCTCCATACCACTATTCAAATATAAGCAAAATATATGGAAAATTTAAAAAGATTCTTTTTAAAGATGAAAAAATAAAGAAATATGCTGCTGTTAAAGATTATATACTAAGGACCACGTCTGTTGCAATGTTGTTTGACGAGTTGGTTAATGGGACTAATTGTGTTATGTTAGAAAATAGAGGTTTTGGCAACACAACCACTTTGAGAAAAAGAATGAAAAAAATTAATGAAGTGGTGCCTCTGCAAAGAAGTTACTATGTACATGAAAGATATAAATTAACTGAAATTGATAAGGCAAAAGAGGTCATTATGAGTAGAATAAAAAAAGCAAAAAATATGTACAATCTATTAGATCTTATTTTGAACGAATAAATGGATATTTTTTTCTTAATTTTGCATCAATTAAGCCAAGTCCACAGACATTGTCTAATATTTCAATTACTAGTTCTATTTCAGGATTTTTAAGGTCTACTTTTACTTTTGTCTGCTCGTAAATGATTCCGCCTAATTTTTTTTCTAATTCTCGGCTGTTAAGTTTTCCTTTAAGCCCTCTTCGTTCTACAGTGACGCGAAAGGAATTGTATTTTTTGATAACATCTGCGTATGCTTTTACTTTTTGTTTTAATGTTTTGATTAAAGAGTCCGCATCTTGAAATTCAAATATTTCCTTTAAGATAACAACACGCGATAAAGAAAGCGGCAAGTCTTTGTCTATTTCTTCTAAAAATTTTTGGATATCCTCAACATAGCCAATTAACACGTCTCTAAAAGATGTTTTTTTAAATGTTCCTTTATCTTTTAAAGCTCTTAAAAGCTCCCACTGCTCTCCTCTAAAGCTTGTGATTATCACATTAAATTCCATGATAACTTTAAAAACAAGTATTGATTAAAAAACTTGATGGCAGGAATAACAAGGGCTTTTCAAGACGGCACTTGCAGTATATGCAAAAAACACAAGCCTGTGAGAGTCATTACAAATAAAAATGCTTATGTGTGCGTATGCGAAAAATGCGCAGAATCCTTAGGAAACATGTCTATTGACGAAGTTCTTAAAACTTACGGACTTCCAAAATAGGCCTTCCTTTTGCAGTGTAATTTTTTGAGCTGGCAACCCTTACATATCCTGTTATGTAATCTGCTATGTTAAATTCTTCTATTTTTGCGTTTTTGTCTACGAGTAGATAGTATTCATCATTGGCAATTTTAGGGTTGTTTAATTTTGAGACTAGTATTTTATCCAGTTGGCTTTTGCTGTAATTAGTATTTTTTAGAAACACATTCATGTATTTTTTACATCCTTCTTCATCAGTAAGTATCATTCTAACAAGAGACAATGAGGGCTCAAAAAAACAATGCCTAAGTTTTTTTCCGAAAAATTCATACCCTGTAAGCAGTTCACCAAGAAAATACAGTGCATTCCTTTTTGCCCTTTTTGGAACATTGCTGTTTATTATGTCATTTAAACATGTTAGGTTTCTAATGCCTATTTTTTCATCTCCTTGTCCCACTCTTTCAATCACATTCATGACATAAGGGTTGCTTTTATAAAACACACTAAATGTTTTGTTGCTATTAATGCTAAATGCAGAATACACATAACCGTCATATTTTGTATTATTGTGCTCTCCTTTGTTAAGGCAAAGTATAAGTACTGAGTCTTTATGATTTGTGTATTTGTGTTTTACTGACCTCGCGCTTATGTTGCATTTTTTGTCAAAAATTTCAATATTTACATCCATGGGAATGCCGTTAAATAGCCTGCAATTTGTTATAAGTATGTCAAGCTCTGGTTCGCCTTGAAAACGACATATCTCTGATTCATTGCTTGTGTAGAATCCAAGCTTTTTTTGAATGCTTGCGCTTTTAAGTTTCTTGATTATCAAATCTGCTATGTTTTTTTCTTTGCCTTTTGCTGTCATAAAATAGCCTTTTTGGGAAAGTAAAACACATAATGAATTTGCCCGTCTTTGTTGCTGCTTGCAAAACTTAAGGCGTCTGGACGCTTTATGACCTTATAAAAAAAGTCTTTTAGTTTTTTGTCACTTAATTTTGTCTTGTTTTTTAATATTTTAATTTGGGATTTTCTTTCATCATAGTAATTCTTAAAAAAATAATCTAATGTCTCGTCGTCTATGAGGACTATATGTCTATGTATTTTTGTTGGTACAATGTCATAAGAAATGTCTCTAAATAAGTCTAAAATTTTGTTTATAAGTTTTATATCTCCAATGTTCTTGTGTTCTTTAAAGTAACTATTAACAAGATATGCGTATGCATCATGATTAAAAACTCGTTTCATAGTCCCAGGCATATAAGTTGTTTCTTCGCACAAAGCAGTTGCATTTAAAAATACATTATATGCCTTTTTTAATTCATTATACAATTCTTGAGAAATTACAAATTCCACTTTTTTTGTAAACTTCATTAGAATTTGATTAAATATTAATATATAAAAAACTTATGTCTTTCTATGACAACTTTGGAAGTAAATGCAGGTCCTGTCACATTCATTTTAATGTTGTTGTGCACAGGTCTGTTTTTTGCAAGCTACAATGTTTACGAAATTTTTAATTTGTTAAAACTTAATGCAAGCGCACCTTATACTTTGATTACTAGCGCATTCTTGCATAATGGGTGGCTTCATTTCGCATACAACATGTTTGCTTTATTCTTTTTTGGCACAGCTTTAGAAAGCGAGATTGGAAGCAAAAAAACACTTGCGCTTTTCTTTGCAAGCGTTTTATTGGGGAACACCTTCTTTTTATTAATGTATCCTGATTCAAGCGCAGCAGGCATTTCTGGCTTTATTTACGGACTAATGGGGGCTTTATTGCTTCTTAAACCAAAAATGAAAATATTTCTTCCGCTTGGACTCATAAGCATTCCTGCGCCAGTTTTTGTTGCAGCGCCACTTATTTTTGTTGGAGAATTTTTCTTAAGCATCATAGGAGCATACAGTATTGCGCATATTGCGCATGTAGGCGGATTTTTGACAGGGGCATTATATGGAGGCATTGAAAAACTTAAAAGACGCGAATCTCTTAAGTATCATGATGATGAATCATCTTAATTTGCTTTGTGTATTGTCTTTTCTATATGGTGCTTTTATCGTAAAATATGTTTTTGACGAAGTAAAAGACAAAAAATGGGCGCTAAATATCATAATATCTATTTTTTGTTTTGGACTTTTTGGCCTCGCACTTTCTAAGTTCTTTTTGAGCTCGTGCTTTTATTTTGGCTTTGCATTAGGATTTGCAACTTTGTTTATTGCAACAAGATTTTCAAATTTAGGGCCTGTAGATTTTATGCTTGTTGCCGGCGCATTTTTAGGCGCAATAAGCGACTTGCTTGCAACTCTTTTATGCGCAGTGCTTTTTATTCCGTTAGGCACTGTTATTGCGCTTTCATTAAAACGCAGAACCCTAATTAAGAATTTGCTTATCCTTTGTTTAATATTCTCTTTAACAAATTTTATTACGCATCAATTATTGCTTAATTGCAATAATCCATTAATAACTGGAACGCTTGGAGGTTTGATGGCATACTATGGCACTAATTATGCAAAAAAAGGAAAAGAAAAGTCTTGAAAAAACTATTGAAGTGCTTGTAAAGCCTGGAAGCAAAGAGCAATCTGTAAAAAAAAGCGCTTTAGAAGAAAACCTTTTAGAAGTAAAGCTGCTTTCAAAACCTGTTAAAGACGCTGCAAACAAAGAGTTAATAGAAGTTTTATCCCAGTTTTTTGGCGTGCCAAAAAATTACATTGACATTCTTAAAGGCAAACATTCAAAAAGAAAGTTGATTAAAGTGATGCTTTACAAACAGTATTAATAAAACCTTCCTGCCTCTGCGAGGGGGTGGCCCTTGCAATGGACTTCAAATTCTTTGTACCAGCCAAATGGAGCTTTATGCACTTCAAATTCTTCCTCTTCTAAAGCATTTTTTAATTTATTTAAATTTTCTTTAGCAAACTTGGCGCTTGAAAGCTCGTTGCTTAAATGAGCATAAGGATATAAGACTACTTTTTTAACTTTAACTTGTCCTGTGACTTCTTTAATCCCTTGAATTGCTTGAGCAACAATTCCAGGATTAGTTTCATCATGCTTTTCAAAAGCCATAAGACAGGCCACGCAGTCTTTAACTTCAGTCCACAAACCTTTTTCAGCAGGCTCGCTAATTGCTTTTATTTCTTTAGTAGGCATCCATTTAATGTAATTTACGTGCCAGCATAAAATTCTCATTATTTTATTATATTGTGTTTTGCTTTTAAATTTTTATGCAGATTTTCCATACGAAACAGATATTTGTCTTTAGAGTGGTATATAAAGGATTATATAAGGGCTAGATTTAAAGGCCTGCTTGATGTATTTTATTCAGCAGATTATCTTAAAGAATTAATTGAAAAAGAAATAGTGATTTTACCAGGAGATAAGTTCATAAGAGATTTTATTTGGACATTTGACGATGTAATCAACAAATATGCAATTAGATATGGTCTTAAGAGAAAAAAATTGCAAGAATTTAAAGAGCTAATTAAAAAATATGACCATAACGACATAGTT
The DNA here is from genome assembly GCA_017608505.1 of Candidatus Parvarchaeota archaeon. Classification (GTDB taxonomy): domain Archaea; phylum Nanobdellota; class Nanobdellia; order WJKC01; family WJKC01; genus JAFCFT01. The sequence continues at coordinate 5,341 of JAFCFT010000015.1, forward strand.
GATAGAATATTTGCATTTATTAATGACGATAACATTAATTTCGGCAACAAAATTCTTGACGAATACTTTGAAAAGATAGAAGAGATGAACGACAAAAATAAGGATATATTAATAAAGGAATTTTATTAGTAATTCTATCTATGAAAGTCAAAGTAGTCACGTACGGCTGTGCTGCAAATAAAGCAGACAGCGAATTAATGATGGGCCTCTTAAAAGAAGCAGGACACGAAATTGTTAGTGATAACCCTGACGCATATTTAATTAACACATGCACTGTCAAAAACAGAACAGAGGCAAAAATAAAATATTTGCTTAAGAGTCTTGAAGGCAAAAAAGTTATTGTTGCTGGCTGCATGAGCAATGCAAATCCTGAACTAAGAAACGAGTTTCCAGAATACGTATTTATAGGCATTAATGATTGCAATAAAATAGTTGAAGCGCTTGAAAAAAATAAGACATTCATCACAAAAAAGCCTTGGCCTAAACTCTGCATGCCAAAAATAAGAACAGACCCTTTAATAGAGATAATTCCTATTTCGCAAGGCTGTTTAGGCAATTGCGCTTTTTGCAAAACAAAGCTTGCAAAAGGAGCTTTGTATTCATATCCAAAAGAATTAATTGTAAGGCATGCAAGAAATGCGCTAAAAGACGGCGTTAAAGAAATATGGATAACTTCCCAAGACAATGCGTGCTATGGGTTTGATATAGGGACTAATCTTGTAGAATTATTAAAAGAAATACTGTCGTTGCCGTATGACTTTAGGGTGCGCTTAGGCATGATGAATCCAGACACAGCGCTTAAGCTTAAAGGCCTTCCAGAAATATTTAAGTCAGAGAAAATGTATAAGTTTGTTCACATTCCTGTTCAGTCAGGAAGCGATAAAGTCTTAAAAGACATGGGAAGAAAATACACTGTTAATGAATTTAAAATGCTTGTTAATTCATTTAGGCGCATTGATCCTTATATTACAATATCAACAGATGTAATTTGCGGCTATCCTACAGAGACAGAAGATGACTGGAAAAAGACAATAAAACTAATAAAATGGCTTAAACCTGGCGTGCTTAATATTTCTCGCTTTTACGCTCGCCCAGGCACTGCTGCGAGCAAATTAAAACAACTCCCTTTTAATACTGTAAAAAAGCGCAGCAAAGAAATCACACAACTTTTTAGAAAAATAAAAAGTGAAAGAAAGGTCCCTAAAAGCAAAATATGGGTTACTGGGCGAGATATTTATTACAGACTTGCATATACAGGGTAATCTTTTTATTATCCTTCCTATTAAAAATATTTATGAATCCTTTTGTGCACATAGTACCAAGAGAAGACGAAGACCTTGTTAATGAATCTTTTATTAAAGAAGTGGCAGAAAGCATAAAGAGAACTATTAAAGACAAAAGACTAATAATTCTTGTAGGAGAGCCAGGTTTGGGCAAGTCCCATTATTTAAAAAGAATTTATGACAGGCTCAGGACAAAAAAAGACTTTTTGTTCTTTAATGAAACTCTTGCAAAAAAATTGCAGAATTATGTAAAAGTAAAAAACAAAAGCATATTTATTGACAACTTGGATTTAAGCAAAGGCTTGAATGATGAAAGATTTTTTGAATTGACTGAAGAGTTTAAAAACATTTTAGATGCAGGCATGATAATAATAACTGCAGCAACAAAAGAAACTGTTAAAAGACTATTGAAAATAAATCCTTTATTAAGACCTAAAACTAAAAGAATCAAGATCCCCCGCTTAACATACGAAGAAGCCATGGACTTAATAATTAAAAGGCTTAATGAAGCAAGAAAAACAAAAAGCGATGATGTAAGCCCATTCACTAAAAAAGAGCTTAAAAAAATAATCAGCAAGTGCAACGGCAATCCAAGAATGATATTAATGTTGCTAGGGCCCTTATATGAAATGAGAATGCTTGAATTATGAAATACGAACCAACTACTATGCTTGTATTGCTGACATTGTTTTTAGTAACAATGTTCTTTGGCCTTTACATAACGCAAAAATATACTACACTTGAACTTCCATACAGCATTGAGCCTCCTGAAATTGCTCAAGAGTTTTCAATACCATATTTTATTTTTGGAATATTGGCTATAACTGTTGTATTCATTTTGTTTAGGAAATTAAGATTTACAAAGTTCTTGAAAATATGGTTTGGGCTTGCAATTGCACTTTGCATGAGCGTTTCTCTTTCAGCGTTCATAGGAGACATACCTGCGTTGTTTGTTGCAGGCGCGCTTACAGTAATCAGGCTTAAAGAGCCAGATATTTACGTACACAATATGACAGAAATCCTGCTTTACGGCGGACTTGTGTCCATATTCATGCCAATATTTAATGTTTGGACCGCGTTAATACTTCTAATATGCATTAGCATATATGATTATATTGCAGTTTATGTGACAAAACACATGATTATGATGGCGAAAAGCCAAGACGAAGAAAACATATTTACTGGGCTTGTAATAAGAAGAGGGGATGAAGTTGCAATCCTTGGAGGAGGGGATGTTGCATTTTCACTGCTGTTTGCAGCTACAATAGGAAGCGCGTTTGGCGTTCCAGCAGCATACATTACAGTTTATTTAGTCATGATAGCGCTTGCAGGGCTGATACTTTATGGAAAAAGAGGAAAATTTTATCCTGCAATGCCTTTTGTGACAACTGCATGCGCTGCAAGCCTAATAATAAATATGCTGTTAAAACCAATTTAAAAAAAGAAAATCATTTTTTCTTTCTTTTTGGTTTTAATGCTCTTATCTCAGCAAGTATTTTCTCCTGAATGTCAAGTATTTTCTCTTCAATGGCAATGCTTCTTAACTCTAATTTTTTGGCAGCTTGCGCAAGTTCTTCTTCTTTTAGTTCAAGACTCATCATTCTTCTAATGCTCATAACTAGTGCAAACAATGTTCCAAGAACAGCTGCTGTAACTAAGTACAATATGGTCAATTCTTCTCCAACAGCCATTTTAGTCATCTCACCTCCTTGCCCACAGATAGTTCATGACAAGACCAGAAGCGTTAGTTGATGAAAGTCCTGGTCTGTCACATGTCAGCTCGCAAATATCAATTCCTATGACATTATTATTAAGGCATGCTGTCTTTAAAGCATTTACTAAATCTTGCATTGTAATTCCTAATGGGACAGGCGTGCTTACATCAGGGCAATGCGATGGATCTAGCACGTCTAAATCAATGCTTATATATAAGTCGCCTTTAGGAATCTTTTGCACTTCACTTATGCTTATTAATTCAACATTGGATTTTTTAAGAGCGCTGTATTCTTCTTCAGTCAAGTCCCTAACGCCTGCAAGGTACACTTCATCAACAAGCTCAGAAATCCTTCTAGTCACAGTAGCATAAGATTCTTTTTTCCCAGAGTATTTGTCAAAAAAGTCTGCGTGAGCGTCAAATATAAGCACTCTTTTAGGCTTAAGCGCTTTTATTGCTGCTAACGCCACTAGATGCTCTCCTCCAATAAAAATGAACTGCTGTCCTTTGTACATGCTTTTAATTTTGCTTTCCATGGTCTGATAATTCTTTATAGGCTTTGGATTAGCTATCACATACTTATCAAATGCATCCTCTTTTGTCTTGAAATTAAAACTTGAAAGAGAATTAAAGGATTTTACAAAAGATTTGTAAGCGTGCGGAGCGCTTACTCCGCAAGTCCCGTAATAAGGCAGTCCTAAAATAACTATGTCTGCTTGTTTAGGGTTTTTAATTGCATTGTCAATCATTTTTTAAGTCTTAGCAGGCGTGCCCTTAAAAACCTTGACAAAATTTGGACTCACTATTAAGTAGTCTTCATCCATGCCAACAACGTCTCCACCCATTACATCAACAACTCTCTTGATTTTTGTTATTGCTCTTTTCAACTCATTAATATCCTTCTCTTTTAAAGGCTTGATTTTTACTATGCAAATAGAGTAACCTTCTCTCATGAAATCAAGTACTGGCTTAACATCGCTAAATTCATCAAGCACGCAATATCTTATGTATATGTTTGCTTGCTTAGTTGCCGGCTTTTCAGTCAATTCTATATAACCTTCGTTATTGTTTCCTTCAGAAATAGGTTCTATTTCTTTAAATCCTTTTGATGCGAATTTTTCCTTTAATTTTTTAATGCGCTCCCTCATGAGTTACAGTTAGGATAATCTCACTTAAATTATTTGTGTTTTTTTAAAGCATGTTTTAAATTTGACTTTCTAGCAAAGATATTACTTGCCATATCAAAGTTTTAGTGTACATATTCATGTTTGGGTCGTCAGTTATGTTTAACACTTGTATTGCCCTGTCGCACTTAACGCATGTTTCGCAGGTTTCATCTTTTAGTATCTTAATGCAGGAATCTGCTGCAGCCTTAATATTTTTTGAGACAGTATTGTCTTCAATAACTTCTTGAAGCAATGCCATGGCCTGATTTAATTCAGGTATCATTTAGCACCACCTCCCTTAAGACTTGATAATTCTTTTTGAAGGTCTTGGGCTTTTTTTGTAATTCTGTCTATCTGCTTATCAAGGCTCTCAAGTCTTAAGTCAGTTAATTTTTTCTTTTCATTTAAGGATTCTGTCAACTCTTGCGGCGTCTTTTTTATTAAGACATTTCCAACAAGCTCATAAACAGTTGAGTTAGGATTTTTCTCTAATTCTTTTAGCGCGTTTTCAATTTCTTGGGCTTGAATTTGAACGTTTTGCTTTTGAATCATTAGCGCCTGGAGCTGTTGCTGATACTGCTGGAGCTTTATTATATCTTCCCTTGTTGCATCCGGCACTTTTTCCGGCATTTTTTATCACCTTTAAACTTGTCTCCAACAGTTTTAAGCATGTGTTCATGCTTGCTCTTAGTGAAGTCACATCACTTGCCTTTATAAGGATTTCTACTCCTCTTCTTGTGACTTTCACTTTGCTGCTTGCCCTTTTGGTCACCCTCATCTCAGGCGCCAAGGCGCTGTGAACTATGCGTTTTTCCTCACGCTTAAGCGGCACATTTATGGTTGCCTTCATCTTGCTTTCACAGTCTTTACAATGTCAGGCCTTTTCTTGTACAAAATTTTGCCCCCGCAATAAGGGCACCTTACCCTCCTTCTAATCTCCTCCCATGTTATTGTTTCACCGCAACTAAAGCAAACGTATTCCATTTAAAAGTCAGGAAATACAATCCCCTTATAAAATTTACGTTTTTAGAACTTATGACTGAATGGTTAAGTGACATTAACTGTGTTTTTATTTTCTCAGCTTCTTATTTTTAGTTAAACCAAACGCAATAATCGAAGGGCTGAACATGGAGCTGATGAAACGGAGAATAAAATGGTTTGGAGGATTCCAAAGCAAGAAAAAGTCATTTAACCTGCATGAGAATACCAATAAGTTTTTAAATACGTTAAGTTTCGTTTTGTTTCATGGCAGAAATTCAAAGACCTTTGGACGCGTTAAATGAAGCTAAGGGCAAAAGAGTATTGATTGAATTAAAAAACGGAACAAAGTTTAATGGTGAATTAGAGGCATTTGATATACATATAAACATTGTTTTAAAAAATGCGGAGCAAATAGTGAACGGCGAAGTGAAAAGAAAGTTGGGAAGGTTGTTTATAAGAGGAGATACTATAATTCTAATAAGCGCTGCTGGTGAGATGTAATGTCAAAGGGAACACCTAGCAAGGGAAAACACAGCAGCGGTAAAACGCACATTATTTGCAGGCGGTGCGGAAGGCGCGCGTATCATAAAAGGAAAAAAGTGTGCGCAAGTTGCGGTTATGGGAAAACAAGCAAACTAAGAAAATATTCTTGGAACAAAAAGACGCATAATCCTCCAAATTAGAAAATCTTAAAAAAGGATTGCGAATTCTAATAATTTTAATGGGCCCGTAGCTCAGTCTGGTTAGAGTGGCCGGCTCTTAACCGGTTGGTCGGGGGTTCAAAAGCCAGAGAGAGGAGTTACTCTCCTTCTCTTTGAGTTTGGAAATCCCTCCGGGCTCACTTAGAAAATATTTATATATCCTTGAATTTTTCTCTAAAAAAGATGGCTAAAGACATAATGAGTAAAATCAAAGGTCGGTTAAAAAAAGGCAAAAGCAAGAAAAGCAGTAAAAAAACTTTGAAAACTCCTGGAGAATTTCTTCCGCTTCTTGTAAGCGATTTTGATAATTTGTTAAGCGCAGGCGGAATTGAAAGAGGAAATTCAATAATGATTACTGGCGGCTCAGGAACAGGAAAAAGCACTTTTTGTTTGCAGTCTCTTTATTACGCTGCTGTAAAAAGAGGGGAAAAAGGGCTTTATATAACTTTTGAGGAAGAGCCTGAATCTTTTAAAAGGCATATGAAAATCAATTTTGGGTGGGATTTTTATGAGCTTGAAAAAAAAGGACTTATAAAGTTTGTGAAATTAGACCCTTTTGCACTATCAAGACAAGTTGAAAGCGAGCTAGCAAGAGAAAAAGGGGAGTTGTTGATTAAAGTTAAAGGCATAGAAAACATAATTCCTAGAGGATTTAAGCCAGATAGGGTTGTTGTCGATTCTTTGTCTGCCTTAAGTGCAGGTTTTTTAGATGATCAAGAGACTTATAGACTGTATTTAATAACATTTATGAAAACCTTGAATAAGATAGGTTCTATAAATTTATTTGTTGGCGAAACAGAGCAAGAGCCTATTAAATATTCAAGAACTGGCATTGAAGAATTCCTGGTTGATGGCGTAATAGTGTTATATAATATAAGGCATAGGCAGACAAGGCAACAAGCTTTAGAAATATTAAAAATGAGGTGCTCTGATCATCTAAAGAGAATGATTCCTTACAGAATAGCGCCCAATAAAGGTTTTGAAATTTATATAGAGGGCAAGATATTCTTTTAGTCAGCACGTATGCGTTTCTTAATGCAGTCAAGAGCGGTTCTGTAAGGCTTATTTATATTACTTGTCAATTCATTAGAATTAATTGCAGATTGGGCGCCTGTTAATTTTAACAAAACTCGCAATCTTTAATAAGATTGATTATTTCTATGAAATTATGCGTTTGAGGCCTTATATTATTATTTTATTTTTTTTAGCAATGCCAATAAGTTTTGCCTGGTGGGATGCGGACTGGCAATATAGAAAGCAAATAAACATTATAGAAAACTCTGGCACAGACCTTGCGAATTATCAAGTAAAACTTACAATAGACACGGCATCTTTAATTTCAGCAGGCAAGCTAAACAGCGACTGCAGCGACATAAGATTTGCAGACCAAAACGATAATCTGCTTTCTTATTGGATAGAATCAGGATGCAACACTGCTTCAACAACAATTTGGGTAAAGGTCCCTTCTCTTGCTGCTTCAAGCACGCAGTCCATATATATGTATTACGGCAATTCAGAAGCAAGCAGCGAATCAAATATTGCAGATGTTATGGATGCTGAAGTTGGGAGTGTTGTCGCAGGCAGCGCAGGCGCAACTGTTAATTTGCTGCACACATATGCAAACCCTGTCATAGTGGCTACATGGCACGAAACAAACGGGACGCAAGAGGCTTCCCCGCGCATAACATCTGTAAGCGCCGACAGTTTTACTATAAAATTGCAAAACTCACAAGACTATTACATACAGCCCCAAACAGTTTATTATATGGTTGCTGAAAAAGGCATGCTTGAATTCATTGACAATACAAAATTGGAAGCATACACATATACAGAAGCAAGCGTTCAAGGCGATAATACAGTCGGCAACTGGACCACTATTTATTTTAATCATACATATACATCTCCGCCTGTTGTTATTGCCCAAATACAAAGCAATAACGACCCTACGTGGGCAACTGACCATCCATATTCAATAACTACTGCGCAATTTCAAAATGCTATGGAAAAAGGCGAATATTGCAGCGCTTTTTCATGCACAACAAACGGGCACGAAGCTGAAACCATGGGCTACATAGCAATAGAATCAGGAAAGTCAGGAACTATTAATGGAGTGGAATATAGAACCGGGACTACAGGGAATATTGTTAAAGGGCATGATAATGGATGCTATTATGCAAGTTACACGCCTCTTACTTCTTCTGCGCAAGTTGGACTTTCTGACTTAAGGTTAAGAGATAACTCAGACGGCGGCTGGTCAGTTATTTGCGGCATGTCCGCAAGCCAAATAGGAAATCATTGCGAAGAAGAAGATGCAAGCGACGGCGAAAGAAGAAGCCATGCTAAAGAAGATGTAAGTTATGTTGTGTTTAATTCAACAGGCATGCTTGCAGTTAAAAAGTATGTTGCTACTGAGCCTGCTTTTAGTGTTGGAGAAGAGGAATTTCATACTGTCTGCGGAGATTCTGTCTGCGAAGACAATGAAAACTACACCAACTGCCCGCAAGACTGCTGCGAGAGCGACTGCACTGATGTTTCTGACGCAATCTGTCATATAGAGTGCTCTGGCTACAACGGATGCTCAGGCTTTATAAGCGCATGCAATAACAAGTCCTTGAATTACTTGGGGTGCTTCAATGCTTCATACACGCTTTTATGCTGCGCTACAAAAACAGCGTGCAGTGCTGGTTTGTATTGCAACAACGGCACATGCTCTTCATGCTCAAGCGTATGCGATGCTTTATGCAGCGGAGAAGGCGCTGCTTGCTATGGAGTAGACCCTGACTGCGATGCCGCTGGCAATGCGACACTAGCCTGCTGCGGAAACGGCAGATGCGAAGGAGATGCTCAAGAATCCTGCTCAAACTGCAAAGATGACTGCGGAGTCTGCCCTTCTGTTGAAGCCTGCGACCCAAACGCATGCAAAGGCTCTTGCGGCGCATGCATGGAATATACGTGCGTCGGAAACAAATGCGTATGCCAATCAATAAGCAATTGTTGCGGAAACAGCATCTGCGAACCTCCAAACGAAACCTTTGTCATATGCCCTGCTGATTGCAAAACCCCCTCAAGCATTGCAATGCAGTTTATGAACCCTGCTCTTAACCAAGTACTTCAAAGAGGAGACAACTTAACAGTCACAGTAAATGTCACATTTAATGAAGGCATTGCTGGAATAAATGCTAACGTAACTGCAAAAACTCCTACAGGCGAAATAACGCTTTACGACGACGACTTAGACGGCGTCTACACAAACACAATAGCAATAGGCCCAGACACGCCTACAGGCATTCAAGCAATTGAAGTTACAGCTACAAGAGGAGTTTCAACAACAGCCACAAGAACGGTGCAGATAAGCAATGTTTTGAATGTTATACTTAGCACTGACAAAGGAGAATATGTGAAAAACGAAAAAATAATGGTCAGCGGTTCTGTGATAGATTCCTTAGGCAGATATGTTGACGGAACTTTGTATGTAAATTTGACTTGTAATGGTGCGCTTGTTGATTCTCTTAAAGCAAATGTTATTGGAGGCTTTTTTAATACGTCTTATAGGACATCAATAATTGACCCTGAAGGAGAATGGTTTCTTAATGCAAGCATTGTTGACAAGTATAATAATACTGGCTCTTATTATAAACTTTTGACTATTACATCTCCTCCAAGCGGAAGTTATTATGTTGTAAACATTTTAAGCCCTATTAAAGGAATAATTAAAAGAGGCGGGGCAGTTAAAATTACGGCAGAAGTTATGTTGGGAAACACAAGCGTTTCTAATGCAAATGTTTCAGTAAAGCTTCCAAATGGCAATCATATTGACCTAAAGGAAATTTCAGAAGGCACTTACAGTCAGGAATACACAATCCCTTTAGACGCTCCTCTAGGCGTCTGGAACCTTGAAGTCCTTGCAGAAAAAGAAGGCTTAACAGGCGTATCAGTTGTTAAAGTAAACATTGAACCTGCAGACATAATAATCAATGTCTTAAGCCCTACACGCTCCACATACAGCATAGGCGAAGACCTTTCATTCAAAATCAAAGCAACATATCCAAACGGTGACCCAGTAGACCTTCCTTCTCTAAATGTTGCATTAGGGAGCAAAAACCTGACGCTCCAAAGCATAGGCAACGGCATTTACTCAACCACATACTCAGTAAGCCAAGGAGACAAAGATTTAAGCGTCAAAGTCCGCATAACTGACCAATCCAACAACACAGGCGCCCAAGAATTCACAATAAGGGTTTCAGGAGTAAGCCCTCTTTACTACTTTAAAACATACGCTTATATAATTTGGCCAATAATCGCGCTTGCACTTGCAGGCATAGTTTTCTTCGCAACCACAATCTTGCGCAAAAAATCCATAACAAACCTTGTTGCAAAGAAAAAAACACTTCTTACCTTAAAAAAGAAAGCGCAAAAATCCTACTACATAGATCGCTCCATATCAAAGGAGCGCTACACAGAACTTATCTCAAAATACGACAGCGAAATCAAAGACCTTATGCGCACCATAAAGGAGCTTAAAAAGAAAAAGAAGACAAAGAGGTAAATTAAAAAACATATGCATCCTTCATAATAAAAGAGAGATAATATGAAGGGCAAGGCGCTGATATTTGTTTTGTTGATGTTTAGTCCTGCATTTGCAATGCTTGCAGTTGACAAAAATTCTTATAACAAAGGCGATGCAGTCTTAATAAGCGGTTCTGGTTATTCTCCTGGACAAGTTGTGAATTTAATAATGGGTGCTGATTATATGATTCTGTTCTCAAAAAGAATTGTTGCTGATTCAAACGGCTCTTTTACATATTTATATAATTTGTCTTTTTTGGATCCTGAAGGCGCTTATATGGTTTCTGACGGCGCATCAAGCATGAATTTTACTGTTTTTCCTACAAGAAATTCTAGTTATTATTTAGTGACATTTTTAAGCCCTAGTCCGAGAACTTATGAAAGAACAGAGACATTAAATATAAGGGTAAATATTAGCAGTGCGGGCGAAGTTGTAACTAATGCTACTGTTCAGACATTTGATTTGAAAGGAAAGAGGGTTTCTTTAACAGAAGAAGGAAATGGCGTATACAATTGTACATTCCAAATACCTGCGGACGCGCCGTTAAAGCAAGAAAATATTGTGGTTCTTGTTAAAAAATACAATTTAGGGGGAGAGCGCAAGGTAGCAATAAGTATTGCTAAAACAACGTTAAACATTGATTTAATTGAGCCAAAACTTTCAAAATACGATGTTGGTGCAAAGGTGCTTATAAAATTTACTGCAAAGTATTCTAATAAAAGCGTTGCTGATGTTTCTGTCAATGTGTCTGTTAATAACAATTTTCTTAATGTTTCCAAAAAAGGCGATACCTATATTGCTGAATATTTGCCTTTGATTAGTGATGAGGGCATCCTTAATCTTGAGATATATGTTTTTGACAAATATGGGAATTACGGCACACACACAATGAAATTGACTATTGGCGGAGCATTTGCTTATTGGCTTAGAATTAATTCTTGGTGGATAGTTGCATTATTAGTCAGCGGCCTTGTTATATTTATAATAGCGCAAAGGAAGCTATCTAAAGCAACAACCATAAACAAATTAAGAAAAAAAAGAAACAACCTAATTAATAAGAAAAAAGACGTGCAAAGGGAGTATTATGTTAATAAAACTATTGACAAAAAGATCTATGACAAGTTATTTACAGATATTAATGATCAGTTAGTCCGGCTTGATGAAAAAATGCACGAATTAAAAAAGAGGAGGTTGTAAATATGCTTGATACTGGTTTTGTAATTGTGAAGCCAATTAAGAACACATCTTTTTTATATTAATGTTGTTTCATATTTATGGTGACGCCAAGTAAAATTAAGACAAATGTCAAAGGTGTTGGGCTTTAGGAGAAAATAATATGGATTTCGATGAAGTTGCTAAAAAGCTAAATGGAAAATCCTTTATTTTGCTCTTAGTCAGCAAAGCTGAAAACATAATAAAAAACAACGTAAAGGTTATAAAAGAGCTTGTCAAACACTCTGACAGGGGCATATTTGTTACACTTAATCAACCTTACATGTCATTTAAAAAATTGCTTGAAAAAAATCATATAAATTTTAAAGATATTTTTTTTATAGACATGATAACTGCCACAGCATCATTATATCCTAAGCGAATAGAGAATTGTTTGTTTATTAACTCACCTAGCGATTTAACTGCTTTGGGCATTGCAGTAGACCAAGCATTAAAATCAATGAATAAAGGAACAAGATTCCTTTTTATTGATAATCTTGCAATATTTCTTATATACAATGACAAGGATATGGTTACAGAATTTATGCATTATCTTGTAAGTAAAATGCGCTTAAATAATGTTAATGGCGTCATTATGAGTGTTCAAGAAGAGATTGGCAAAGATTTCATCGAGAAAGTAATGAAATCTTTCTGTGATGATATTATAGAGTTGAATTAGTATGTATGCCCTATTAGTAGCTCTTGAAATAATTGCATCAGTGCTGATTCCAACATCAGTCATAATCATGATTTTAGCTTGGCTTAGGCTTTATAAAAGCGGGATTAAAAAATTAATATTTTCAATTACTATGACTTATGTTTTATTTGGCATAGGCGACTTTATGAGAGGATTTGGCTACTTGTTCCTTGGAGACGCTTATGAACTAACAACGTCTCCGGCGCTTTTAATAGAACTTGTAGTTTTAATAGTGGCAATGTTTTTTGCATATAGAGTTATATGTTTTGCCCACAAATTAACAAGAAAGTTTGGTGAGTTATGATGGAATCAATATTATTAAGAATAATGCTTATTATTGTATGCGCTTTAGCACCTTTTGCAGGGTTTTTTATTTGGAGAAAGGTTAGAAAGGGGAAATTAAAAGTGCTTCTTAGGTACTTGCTATACTCAGTAACACTTTTGTGCTCCATACAAATTATTAGAAATGTTACAGTTATTTACGCTCCATCTGCATTGCTTAATTTGCAGATATATTATACTTCTCTTCAAATTCTTGCAGACATGTTTGCTATTTACGCTGCTTACGGATTCTACAAATACGCTTCAGCTTTAAGTTTTAAGAAATAGCCAGAGAGGGGGTACGTTTCCCCATCCCTAGGCCCTACCCACCCCCTCTAAGTTTTTTTAGAAAATAATGGACCGGCCGGGATTTGCACCCGGGACCTCTCCCGAGCCAGGGGAGCATTCTACTGCTGAACTACCGGCCCTATTTGTCTCTTACTTTTACTTCTTGGGGTTCAAACGCGTCTGGATTTTCAAATAAATCTATTAGCTCACTTAAATTTTTTATGTTGTAGTCCCCTATTTCTTCGTCACCTACAAAAATTACTTGCATGCCTGCTCTTTTAGCGCCTTCTGCTTCATCTTTGTGGTTTGTTACATAGGCGCATCTTTTAGGAGAAGTAAACAGCCTGTTTGCAGCTATTGCAAATATTCTAATATCTGGTTTTAGAATTCCAACCTCTTGAGAAAAAATTTCTGCCTGCATCAGTCTTTTATGATTTAACCCAGTCATTTGGGCGTCATTATTAAACCATTCTTTAGGCATGTTGCTTATAAGGCCTAACTTGTAATTTTCTGACAAATAATTCAATACGCTTTTTGCATAAGGATTCAGTTTTACATATTTTCTTCTCCAATTGTCGTGCCTAATTATTATGTTTTTAATTTTTCTTTGCGGAACCTTTAGGCCTTTAAACACTGCTTCAAAAAACTCAGTGGTTGTTTTAAAAAGACCTTTTTGATAATTTTTAAATGCTTTTTCATAATTTTTTTGAAACTTTTGAGGGTCCACAAAATCCTTTACAATTTCTTTTGTTTTTTCTTTCATACCTTTTTTGTCTAATTTTAAAATCACGCTAGAATCAAAAATTATTGCCTCAGTTTCAAGCATGTCTGCCATTACTTTATTATACGCAACGCATTTTTATAACTCTTTATGTATCTTCTTTTATTTTCATATGAAAATAGTGGCAAAAACAATAATTTTTACAAGCAATTATGCATAAAGTTCTTTTATGTTTCATTACAGAGATGATCCAGAATATAGGGCTGCAGAACTCAATTTATTAAATCAGTCAATACTTGCGCCTAACATATATTTCTCTAAATTTATGATGCCTAGGATTTACGGCGTGCTTTCTTACGAACCCGCTTTGTTAAGATGACTTTTATGCAGAAGAAAAAGCAAAACACTGGAAATCTTTCTTCCAGAGATCTTTTAACAATTCTCAAAGAAGCTGAAAATTGTGATTGTTTATGGACGTTTACTATTACAAAAATAAAGTCTATTTCCCTTTAATGTATACGCACCAATGCGCGTATATTCCTGATCTAAAATTAAAGCCTATGATATTTTAGAGCAAGAGAAAGATATTTTTAAACAAGAGCTTAAAGAAGCCCTTTCTAAAAACCAAGATACGAAAACTCTTGAAATAAAAAGCAACATTGTTGAATATTTGTTTAGATTCTCGAAATTAATTGATGGTGTTTTTTCAAAGTACTTAGATAATTTCTCGTTAAACTTAAAAATGAAGAATGATACAATTTAACAATAAAATGAGTAAGTTTAAAATTAAAGGAAAATACTGGCAGGAATATGAAAGCTGGTTAGATCACCATCCATTGTTAGTTAAAGAAACTTTATTTGATGGTTATTTGAAAATAAGAGGAAAAACTATCCACGGCAAGTTGGTGGAGCATGATAATCTGGAGAGTAAAATAAAAGGGGTAATAAAACAAGAAGAAACACAAACTATAATCTATTTTACTAAAAAGTATGCGCGGAAAGAGAGACGGCGTAGAATTAAAACATTTTCTTTTACCTTAAAGACAGTCTATTATGAATTAAGAAAGTGTGAAGAAGGGATAGTGGGAAAATATAACGCGGTCTGGTGGATAGGCGATAGAGAAAAATTTAAGGACAAGTTATTCAAAGACTATGATGGTGCGATAAAAAGAAGTTTAAATGAATCATATATGACTTTAAGTAATATGTGGTGTTGGTCGCCTTGTAAGACTGGCGTTGCTGAAGTAGAAATAATATTTTAAAGACCTCAGTCTGCTGCTAACTTCTGCAAAATAATGTTCTGTAAGCCGGGGGAGGGAATCTCGACCCAGACCACTTCGCCCCTCAACGATGAGGGGGTGGGTAGGCCCTAAGAAGGGGGAAGCTTCCCCCTCTCTGGGTTTCGAACCCCCGTAAACTCGCTCTGCAGGCGAGCGCATAACCACTTTGCTACCCCGGCTTGGTTTTCTTTTTCTTTTTTGGGGTTTCGAAAGGGGTGAAACCCCTTCGAACCACTTTGCTACCCCGGCTTAAGAATATTAGATGTCATTGCGTATTTATAATTTTATACTTGGTGCCTGAGTCTGTGTCCTCAAGCGCGATGCCAAGCTTTTTAAGTTCGTTGCGGATTGTGTCGCTGGTTTCGTAGTCTTTTTTCTTGCGGGCAGCTTCGCGCACTTTGATTAATAATTTTATTAAGTCGTCGCTTAAGTCCTTTAGTTCTGATTTTCTTGTAAGGTCAATGCCTAGGACTCCCATTAACTCAATGATTAAATCGCGCGCAGTTTCAAGGGATTTCTTGGACGCTTTGCCAATTGATTTATTCACGTCTTTTACAAAAGCGTATATTGCTGCCAGTGCTTTTGGAGTGTTAAAGTCGTCATCCATTGCTTCAATAAAGGCTTTTTTAGTGGCTTTTGCTTTTGCAAGCAATGAGTTGTCGCGTCCATAAGATGCGTTCTTAATTGCATCAAGAGTGTTGTGCAACTTTTCAAGATTGTTTTTGGCAGTTATAAGCAGGCCTTCATTATAGTCTATTTGGCTTCTGTAGTGGCCTGAAACTAACGCTAAGCGCACAACCATTGCACCCCACTTATCAATTGCTTCGCGCGCAGTTATAAAATTGCCTTTTGACTTGCTCATTTTTTCGCCATTGATTGTCATGAATGCGCTGTGAATCCAGTACTTAGCAAAAGGTTTTCCAGTTGCTGCTTCTGACTGCGCAATCTCATTAGTGTGATGAACTGGTATGTGGTCAATTCCTCCTCCATGAATATCAAGAGTTTCTCCTAAATACTTCATAGCCATAACAGAGCACTCAATGTGCCAGCCAGGGTATCCAACACTCCATGGGCTGGTCCACTTCATGATGTGATTTGGGGGCGCCTTAAGCCAAAGTGCAAAGTCGCGCGGGTGCTTTTTTCTTGGGTCGACTTCTACGCGCGCGCCTGCTTTTAAGTCTTTAAGCGAGAGCCTTGCAAGTTTGCCGTAATTTTTAAATTTTGAAGTGTCAAAATAAACATTGCCTTCTACAATATACGCGTATCCTTTTTCAAGCAAGACTTTTATTAAGTCCTGCATTTCGATGATGTGGCCTGTTGCTCGAGGACTAATGTTAGGCCTGTGAATGTTTAGTTCATCAATATCGCGCCAGTACTTGCGTATTTGTTGGTCAACAAGCTCCATTGGCTCGATGCGCCTTAGACGTGCGCGCTTTTCAATTTTATCTTCTCCTTCATCAGCATCGTCTGTTAAGTGGCCAACGTCAGTAAAGTTCTGCACGTGGAACACGTCATATCCGCGCCAACGGAGGTAGCGGACAATTACATCCCAATTGCTGTAAGTACGCGCGTTGCCAACATGCAAGTCATCATAAACTGTTTGGCCGCAAGTGTAGATTCTAACTTCTTTAGGCTTTAGCGGCTTAAATGCCTCTTTTTTTCTTGACATTGTGTTATATATTTTTAGTGCCATTATTAATCACCATTAAATAAGTCAGTACTTAAATATTTAAAGCCTCCATCAGGGCTTATAACAACAATAATGCCATAGTCAAGTTTTTCAGCAACTTTAAGTGCAGCGTGGATTGCTGCGCCAGTGCTCATGCCTCCAAGAATTGCATGTTTTTTTGCAAGCCAGCGGGCAGCAGAATACGCTTCATTGTCATTGACCGTGATTGTTTCGTCAAGCAGCGAGCGGTCAAAGATTTTAGGCACAATTGACTCGCTCATATTTTTTAGGCCTTGAATGCGATGCCCAGGCACTGGCTCTACTCCAATGACTTTTATGTCAGGGTCAAGCTCTTTTAAGCGCTTGCCAGCACCCATTAAAGTTCCGCCCGTGCCCATGCCTGCTACAAAATGAGTCACATGACCGTTTGTCTGACGCCACACTTCATTGCCAGTTATGTAATAGTGTCCAAGCGCGTTTGCAGGATTGTCATATTGATTTAAGTACACAAGGTCTGGATTTTTCTTTGCAAGCTCCCTTGCTTTGCGGATTGCGCCGTCAACGCCTTTGCTTCCAGGCGTCAATACAACTTCTGCGCCATAAGCTTTGAGTATTTTAATTCTTTCTTTAGACACGTTGTTTGGCATTACAAGTTTAACTTTGTAGCCTTTAACTGTGCCAATCATTGCAAGAGAAATCCCTGTGTTGCCGCTTGTTGCTTCAATTATAGTGTCGCCTTTTTTTAGCAGTCCTTTTTTTTCAGCGTCAAGTATCATGTAGTGCGCTGCAACGTCTTTAATGCTTCCAGATGGATTGTAGCCTTCAAGCTTTATTAGGACTTCAACATTTTTCTTAAAGCCGTTAGCTATGCGGACAACTGGGGTATTGCCTATTAAGTCAATAATGCTTCTTGCTCCAAGCCCTAAATCAGGAATCATGTGAAAGCACCTCTAGAAACAGTGCTGTTTTTAGCAACAGCATGCGCAAGCGCAGCAACAAAGACCATCACTTATAGCGCTTGCGTTCATCATAAGAAAGGATAAAAAATGATGCTTTATAAAACTTTCTTTCAGAAAATTAGGTTAAGTGACATTAATTGTGTTTTTATTTTCTCAGCTTCTTACTTTTATTATGTAATAAATCTAAAAAATAAAAATTGCAGGAGGTGATGTCCAAATGGACATCCAATTGTTTTTAACTAGTTAT
>JAFCFT010000016.1 GCA_017608505.1 Candidatus Parvarchaeota archaeon
TATGGGGCTCCAATGTGTGTTTATGTGAGCAATTGCTGCGGCAATGGAATTTGCGAGGATGGAGAAGATTGCAATACGTGTGCTAAGGACTGCGGATGCGCCTTAAGCATTGATATGGGAAGCATTACGTGTTATGTGAATGGGAAAAAGTGCAGAGATGCAGGAGAGATTAAGGAAGGTGATGTGATAACTGCTGGATTTGATGTGAAAAGCGAAAGCAGGGAAGGAGTAAAAGACATTTTAGTGACTTTCAAGAGCAATGGGAAAGAGATTGGGAGTTTTGTTGCAAATGATGAGCATGTGACTTATTCTTTTAGGCTTGGGCAGGGGAGGCAGAATGTTGAGGCAAGGGTTGTAGATCAGAGGTATGGGGAAGAGGATGAGAAATTATTGTTTAGTTTGTATATAGTGGGTGTTGGAGAAGAGGAGAAAAGTGCTGAGGTTGCGTTTTATAATCCGTTTGAGCCATCAAGCGGGAACCTAATAAAGGATGAGGACAGGATACCATATGCTGAAAGTGGCGGGGCACTAGGATTCAACCAGGGGCTATTGTTTACTTTAGTAGTGGGTGTTAGTGCTAGTATATTAATTATTTTCAAGAATAGGGAGGGTAACAGGCTTGAGCGCGAGATCATATTAACTGGGCCTCCTAGCAGGAAGTATTCCTGGATTTATGATTACTCTTACAGTAATGACATTGCAAGGGGTAGGGAGGGGTACATCATTGTCACAACGCCTGAAGGGAATGAGTTAACCATGCCCACAACTGAGTTCATCAAGTACAGATATGAGCACCGCTTTGATGAATGGGACGACTATGACAGGGAATTTGTTGAATCCAACTTGGCGTATTATTCACTAAGCCCTTCTGAGAAGGAGGAGTTAAGAAGGTCTTACATTGAAGCGCAGGGAGGGGTGATACCATACACTTTGAAGACCCTGGCAATATGGTCTGTTGAGTATTTACCTCAATTATTACTGCCGTTCGCGATGAAGGCTAGTAAGCCATCAGGTCAGGAGTCAATTATTAATTATGAATTCATGGCTGGAGAGGAGGCCGTGAACTTAGAAGTTGAAACCCCTGTTAATCTAATATTGATTGATACGAAGACTAACAACTTATACTATGATAATAACCACCCTAGCCTGGTCAGGCAGTTCATTAACCCTGACTTTGGGTATCAAGTGTTTGATGAAAAATTCGCTACTAGAAGGCATTACGAGTACCTCTACAAGAGGGATATTGCCAGGGCTAATGAATTCCTGGAGAGAAAGGGACTTGGCCCAATAGACCCCATAGTGATCATCTCCAGGAGTAGCGAATATGCTACTAACACTATCTTCTGGAACATTAATTATGGAACGTCATCATTCCAGCATGAGTGCGGTCACTGCATCAGTGACGTAGTCTTTAACGAAGACCTTAACCCGTACAGGATGAAGAATGGAAGGATAATGGTTGATAGGCAAGGGAAGAGGATATATAACTATGACTTTGAGGCAAGAGCTGACGCAATAAGTTATGCCATATTCGGCGAGGACTTCATACACGAACGAATCAGGCTATTAGAGGAAATGTACTTAAAACAGCATATCTTTATAAATAAAATGACTAGAGATGAAGTAGATAAAATGTTATATCATTTCTTCCTTGCTGATAAATTTAATTCATACGAAGTTAAGGAAGCAATTATAAGTCGTCTTGGAGAAACTTTAAAAACATCATATGCTGATCATAGATTACACGGTTACAATACAGAGTGGGAGATAGCAACAAAGCTAATAAGAGGTGGCCTGGATGGTTGACACACTCCAAAGATACACAAAAGAAGATGAAATAAGAGCATTTAAAGCAATAGCGTACGAACCGCTAAGCAAAATCAAAAAAGTTATGGAACACAAAGATGTAGGACCTGAACAAACAGACTACAAATTCAAACTATACCCACTAATAAGGACCCCCTGGGGGATATACGACTACCTCACAAACTTCTTATTTAGAGTAAGATTAACGTATAACACATATTTACTAGTTAAGGATGCGAAAACATTTGACGAACTAGTAAAGAAAGCAAGCAAACTATCAATGTACGACGTCATGAAATTCGGAAGAAGAGACCTCAAATACTTCGACTTCTCATTAAAATTAGAAGAAGACTATTTCGGCTATTTCAGCTTCTACATAGTGGCTAAATGGCTTAAACTAAAACCAAACAAGGAATTCAAAGAAAAATTCGAAAAAATAAAAGAACTGCTAGAAGACAAAAAAATGGTGGTAAAAAAGAATAGGCAACCGTTAATGGTTGATACACTACAAAAAAAAATAATAATAAATTATCAATTAATGCCAACAAACACAATAAAAAGAAAAATAAAAAAAGGAGATGAATTAATCATGACACCTCATTCAAAAACTTATCCTATCCGGAAAGAAAAAAACATTAAGCAAAAAACATCTGAAGATATAGAAAGAGAAGAAGAAAACAAAAGAGTAAACAAATTAATAAGCAAACTAACATTTGAAGAATTAAAGATAAGGAAGGAGTTTATTGACTTTGTGTGCGCGTGCCTTTTTTACGAAGATAATTTTTGCGAGGAGAAGGGCTCGCACAGCGCAGGTATAGGACCTGATGATTTGCGTATAATTGCAGAGAAGCTTAAGAAAAAGCACTCTGAAAACATAATAAAAAAAGTGTTAACAAAAAGAGAATATAATGATGTTATGAAATACATTAATATGTATATAACGAAGCGTTAAAGACGGATAAATTGGTGGCGCTCTTATCCCGAACTTGTGAAAAGTGTTGAGAAATTAATACCTGACACATATAATCCAGATTTATTAACGAATAACTTTTTAAAAGGAGCAGCAAGTATCACAAGTATGGGTGATGTATGATTCATTTCATAAAGATAAGTAAGGGTATTGCTGAAAGAACATGCCCTGCATGTAAGAACAAATTTAAGATAGATTCTAAAAAAATAAAAGTAATATCAGAAACGGATTATTATAGATTTGAGAGAAGAAAAGTTAAACTAGTCCCTAAATCCAACTACTTTGGCAGCTACGTCTGTTATTCACAAGAATTAATTGTATGCCCTAAATGCAAGAAAAAACACTTAACAAAGAAGGTAAAGGGTTTTAATTCAAGTTATGCAGGTTTTGAAAGTAAAGAAAATTTAATAAAAAAGTAGAAAAGGCGAAGAAAACACACCCGAATATCTTATTCAGAGTAAAACTTAAAAAAAGATTAATCTATGATGATACTGGCATTGACCAAAAATATTTTGATGAAGCAGAACAGAAAGGTTACGCAGTAATCGAGTAACATTACAATGCTACCAAAACAGAGTGGAAAATAGCAACATGGCTAATAAGAGGTGCAGGAGAGGGGGTGTCGTTTTTGGAGGAGCATAAGAGGGGTGATAAATTTGACAAATAAAAATCAATTAAAAGATTATATTTTAGAGAAGTATAAAACAAGTAAAGAGGCTCAGAAGCTTATTAAGAAGTATAATGAAAAGAAGATAGGATGGGGGCAATTAAGATATGGATTAGACAAGTGCGGTATTTACTATAGGGAAGTTAGTCATCTAGAAAAGATGGGCATAATCAAACCATGGGTTAAAGAAGAAGAAACTTTAGAGAAGTATAAAACAAATAAAGAAGTGCAAAGAATAATTAAAAAGTTCAACGAAAAGAAGATGGGGTGGCCAGAATTGATAGATAAATTACGCAAGTATTATATCCCTATTGAAAGTATGCTTTATTTAAAAAAGAAGGGTATAATTAAAAAGACTTCTGAAGAAATTGAAGAGGAAAAAGAAAGGGCAAGGCGAGAAAGGCTTGAAGCAAAGCTTTCACCTGAAGAATTAAAGATAAGAAGAAAAATCAAAAAAAAGAGCAGGGTGCCGCTTTCTTGGTCATGCTTTGGAGGCCGAGTAAATATACATTACGGTTATGCGTATACAAAAGAGCAAATAAAAGAACTTAAAAAGATACCAATAAAAACAGTAAAAAAAGTACTGACACCTAAAGAATTCAAGACTTTTAAAAAAGAAGTATACCGCGAGTAAAAAAAGTTATTCTTCAAACTAGAAAGAAAAATAAAACTGGGAGATTTTGGGAAAAGATTGTGTTTTTGGGCTTCTTTTTGAAAAATAAAATTATTTTCCATATGGTACCCCGCGGGCTGTAAGCCCGCGGTACCTTATCAATACAGTCAAATTAAATTAAATTTGCTTAATCTAGCCTGTCTGCTCTTCTTTACTTGTTTTCCGTAAAAGCCGTCACTCTGTGATTCCTTAATGTAGCGCTCAACAGTGTCTGCAGTGACGCAGCCAACAGTTCTGGAGAAAGTGAAACTACTCCAGGTGCTTTGTACTTCTTAAGTCCAGTCACGTAACTGCGAAGAAAGCGAGAACTGTTACCCTTGAGTAACTGTAAAGCCTTAGAAACACTTATAGTCTTAGGAAGCCTAACAAACAAGTGAACATGGTCAACGAGGACCCTGCACTCAAAAACAGTAATTGAATGAATCTCTGCAGCCTTGCTGATCACGTCCCTGACCACTTTACGAAGGCTCAAACTCTTGAAAACAGGATACCTATACTTAGTAACCCACACAAAGTGATATGTGTTCTGACTAACCCCATGACTAAACCTCACTAAAGCGTTAAAACTCATATGAAACAACACCTCCGAAACTTTTAAGTTAAAGAACAACCTAAGCAAGACTAGGTATGTTCCCAATCCAAGAGCTCCTGCAGGAGCTCCTAAACCCTAATAATCAATTAAAATTTAAAAACTAACCACCCCCGGGCTAAAGCCCGGGGTACTCAATATCACTATGGAAAATAATTCTTTGCATCAAGCAACGCCACACAAAAGCAGATATTTTAAACTCCCATAACAAGCCTTAAAGAACTTCTAATTCCTGTGCCAATTCCGTATATTATAAATATGCTTTTAATAAAATTAATAAGCTCTTCATTTTTCTTATTCTTATTCTTGTCAAGCGCATATATTATTGGAATTAGCACAAGCAGCTTTAAAAAATAAAATCCTATGCTTCCGCCAAAAAGCCACATAAAGAATCTTGGAACTACATGCTGCTCAAAATAATTGTAATATGTGATTGAAACATGCGTTGCTGAGGCGTCAATCATGTGGGATACAAATATTGAAATATTGAATTTGTCCTTTAATGGCTTTACGTATTTTCTTAATGCAAAAAAAGGCGCTATGCTTATTGCATTGTAAAGCAAAAGCAGTCCAAGCGCGCTTGGCACGTTTACTCTTAAAAATGCTAATTGGATTACAAGCAAGACAATGCTTGCATATACAAACAAATCTAGCGGCTTTTTGCGTTTTTTCCCATACAAGACCGACACACATACAAGAGGAAAATAAAGCGCTAGCACAGGAATGTATAATCCTGGTGTTGTTGTTAAAAACGTGTACGGATATACGCCTGCGTCTGTTGCAACACGCCATGCGCTTACAAGCAAGACAAAAGGAACATGCGCAAGCAAAAATTTAAAATCAATTTTTAATCCTAGCTTTTTAACAAACTTGTATATTGTGTATGCCCCAATAATTAGCAGGACTCCGTATGCCAGCGTGTTTACAACGTTATACCCTGTTTTTTCTACAATAGGCTTAACAAAATATTTTTCAAAAAAAGATGCAACCCAAACAGTTTCATTAGATCCCATTACTGTCAATTATTTCACCTTAGTTTTGCATTAATGATCTTTAATGTCTGATTAAGATTTTCTAACTGAGCTTTTAATGTGTCAAGCTTTGAGTTAATCACTTCAAGCTGTGTTTTTAATGCCTGCATGTCTAAAGAAGGCGCTGGCGGTGCGGGCGCAGGATATGCTGGCGCAGGAGGCGGAGCCAATTCAGGCATTCCAGGCGGCGGAGTCGTTGGAGGGGGACTTTCTAATTCTGGCGCTTCAGGAATTCCAACAGGCTCTGGAAGCGGGGTTTCAGTAACAGCGGGTTCTGGCGCTTCTTCGGGCGGAAGCGGCTCTTCTGCAACTTCCTCTTCTTTTTTAATCTTTGCTTTTATGCTATCCAACAAGCCCATTAATTTTAATTATTAAATCTCTGCTTAAAAACCTTATTCTTTAAAAGCAAGAAATAATTAATAATAAATATGGCAAAATGGCTTTCCGCATTCCCAGACGGAGTCTATACATCAGGGATTAGGAAGTACAAGCTTACCTATGGTGCTGGAAATGCATTAGAGCCCTTTTATTACAGAATTTTATATTCATTGGACACGTTAGGAATAAAACAAGTAAAAAAAGTTTATGACTGGTACAATATTTCTCCAAAAACACAGGAATTTGGCTTTGCATCGCAGAACTTGAGGCAAGAGATGGCAAGCGCTTCGCAACTGCTAGGCCAAATCGGCACTGTTGCAAAAAGCCTGGCTGCCTTAAGAAAAGACCAGCAAAGAATTAATGAATGCCTTGAATACTACAATCATGAAGGAAAACTTGATGAAGTCACATTAAAAGGCATTTGGGTCGACTTTGTTGATGTTAAAAGCGGCGCTGCAAGCTTTGTCAATGCTGCTAAAAACCTCGACTTATACGTTGCGCGCGACTGGTTTTTTAAAA
Source organism: Candidatus Parvarchaeota archaeon (assembly GCA_017608505.1). Taxonomy (GTDB): domain Archaea; phylum Nanobdellota; class Nanobdellia; order WJKC01; family WJKC01; genus JAFCFT01. The sequence continues at coordinate 6,634 of JAFCFT010000016.1, forward strand.
TAAAGGACTTAAAAGAGCTTGAAACAATTCCAAAAGGCGTTATTACAGATGTTGTAAGGCACTTTCTTGCAAGAAAATTTAGAGAATATGAAGTGTGGAAAAAGCACTGGAAACAAAGTCTTTTACAATTTAAAAAAATAATTGACCAGCAGTATCAAGCAACTAAAAAGTCTATTGAGTTATACAGACAATGGGTCCAGCCACTTCTTTATAATGTTGAATCTTTAAAGATGCGTGGCAAGTACATGCTTGACCCAGAGCTTCTTAAAATAGGTTCAAATCTGCTTTCAGAAGTGATGCTTGTTGCCTGGAGCCCGAAAAACTATGTAGAGCCTAAAAATCTGCTTCAAGCAAAAGAAGAGTATGCTAAGAAAAAGAAAGAGCGCGAAGAAAGAAAAGCAAGGGGAGAACCAGTCCTTGATTACATACCATTTGGCAAGGCATACGCATATGACGACTTAGGCAGACAAGTAGAAGTCCCTTTTGTTCCTGTAATTGAAATCAAACTAAAGCTTGTGGGTCCTAGCAACACGCAATATATGACAACTATTGCAGAAATTGCTGGAAAAATATATACTATTGAAGAATTTGAAGACAAACTATTTGACGAATGGAACAGAGACCCTGCAGAAGAGTGGATTAAAGCCTTATTATTAAGAGAGGGCATAGAACTTGAAGAAGAAGAAAAAAAAGAAGAAAAGAAAAAAGTAGAATTATTCCCTGGGCAAGAATTTTTAGAGCTTTTAATAAGCAAGCTGAAATTCAGGCCAAAGAAAAAACCCGGCATCTCAAAAAGACTTACAGACCACATGATAATGTATTATGTGAAAAAAGCAGCCAAGGATTTAAATAAAAGAACTTGGCTAGTATATTTTATATTAAAAAAATCATTTGGCATGTATACATATGATAAGAGGTAATTATGACAACAGATTTTAAAGAATTCGGGAGCTACAGAATAGGAGTCAACCTTCCTGTAGGCCAGGCTCCAGTTTGGGAAAAAGTCGCTCGCGCAGCAAGATGGGGCGCGCCAGTAGTTGAAATCAATGATCAAGTTGAGCGCATGGGCAACAAAGCCCTGCACGTCTTAAAAGAGCTTGCCCAAGTCAATGAATTAAAGTACACAATGCACATCCCTCCAAGCGCAGAGCAATCTGGAGAGCTTGCCCTTCCTGACGAACGAAGCAACAAGTTTGCAAGAGAAGTCTTTACGCAGGCCCTTAAAGCTGCAGCAAAAGTAGGCGCAAAGCACATCACGTTTCATCCGACACACCAAGTTCCAAGACCTCAAAAAGACACAGTCTACATTTACAACGAGCTTACAAAGTCAGTGGGAGCTCAAAGGGTCCCTCCTGGTTTTGAGGACAAAAAAGACGAATTCATAAAAATGCTTAATGAAAGTCAAAAAGCAGAATTAGACACCCGTATAAACAGGCTTAAAAGCGACTTAAGCCTTCTTAAAGGTCTTGAGCAAACTGCAGAGATAATTGAAAAAAGAGGCGTCAGCACAAAAGACGCCTTAGACCTTGCGCTTTTAACCCACGAGGCAAACAGAACTGGCTCGATGATTGGCGTAAGACCTCCTGATATAGGAGAATGGGCTGTAATTCAAGAAAAAGTAAAAAGATTTGAGAAACTTACTCCTCAAGAAGAAAAGTTTGTCCAAGACTTTGCAAAGCGCGTAAGGCAGCAAGTCAAAAATTACAAAACAAGCATTGAAAACAGCTTAAAGCAAATTGAAATGTTTAAAGACAAAGACGTAATTAAAAACGGCATAGAAGTTATGAGAGACAACATTGCAAAAAACATTGCTGCGCTTCCAAAAGACGTTCTTCAACAAGCGATGAGCAAGGGAGTAAGCATTGGCATTGAAAATCTCCCTGGCCAATTTTTATTTAGCACTCCTGAAGAACTAAAAGACGTAAGAAAAAGAATTGTTGACAATCTTGTTAAAAAGGGATTTAGCAGAAGCGCTGCTGAAAACTTTGTAGGATTCACATTTGACTTTGCTCATGCAATTACTGCAAAACATTTTGAAGCAGGCGGAAAAAAATATTCTGTTCCAGAATTTGTTCAAGAGCTTGGGCCCGGAGAAGTGAAACACATTCATGCAGTTGATGCAATAGGCACTATTGATGCTCACCTGCCTTTAGGCCACGGCGAGCTTACTAAAGAAGAAATTGAAAAAGTTGAACAAGCTGTTAAAAAAAGCGGGCTTACTGCAGTTCACGAGCTTGGGCCTGCAGGCATCCCGCAATTGTATCACGAGTCTCTTAGATTTTATGAGGGCGGCATGTACAGCGTAGGCGAAGTTCCAACTTCCTCTCTTTGGGGTCCTACATATCTTGCAGCATCAATGGTAGACCCAATCACTATGCAAAAAGAAGGAGGATATTTTTATGATTCATTCGTTGATTTATTTTAATGAGGTGATAAAAAATGAATAATAAAGAACATTTGGCAAGCCTTTCCAACTTAAAGGAAAGAATGACTTTAATTAAAGCAAGGCCTGGAAAAATAAAAACAGAAGACATAGAACTTGTATACAAATTTGCAAGCCAGCTTGCAAGCAAAGAATACATGGGTGGCCTAATACAAGCAATTGTCTTATTTGGAAGCGTTTCCCGCGGAGAAAATGTGGAAGAAAGCGACATAGATCTCTTAGTCCTTATAAATGACGTTGAAAATGTAATTACAAGCGAGATGGCGTCAGCCTACAGTCTTACTGTGGGCTCGTTGCTTGCAAGACTTAATGCGCAAGACAAGCTTCACTTAACAACTTTAGGCCTTCTGCGTTTCTGGGACGGCGTGCGCAACGGAGACCCTGTTATTATGAGCCTTTTGCGAACAGGCAAGCCAATAGTTGACACAGGCTTTTTCACGCCACTTAAAAAGCTTTTAGAAAAAGGCCTTATAAAACCTTCAAAAGAGTCAATTCAAGCGCACTTAAGCATGGCTCGCAAGCTTGTAAACACAACGCACGCTCACATTGTTGCCAGCGTTGCAGACCTTTACTGGGCAGTAATGGATGCTTTTCATGCATACGTAATGGCGCTAGACTTAGAGCCTGTAGCTCCCCTAAAAGCGCCTGCTTTAATGAAAAAGCTCGCAAAAAAATTCAAGCTTCCTCAAGAGCACGTTGAAACTTTAACAGACCTTGTTAAAATAATGAAAGCAGTAACCCACAACAGGAAAAAGTCATTCACAGGCCAAGAATACGAAAAATTAAAAACGAGGGCAACAAACTTTGTAACTTTCTTTTCAAAGCTTGTTGACACTTTAATTTAAGCCCTCATTAAATAATCTAAATCCACTCTTGGCATGAACTCCGTAGGCTGAGGCTGTAAAAGCCTTGCCAAGTTCTCTTTGTCAACACCCACGCCTTGCTTTTTTAACTCCATTAAATATTGTTCTATTTCCTCTTTTATCTTTCCCATATCTTTGTCTGTAATTCCTTCTAAATTAAAGAATGGCTTGTATGGGTAAGCTCCCCTAGGATTTGTTATCATGCTTAATAGAAGAGGAACAGACACGCCATTCATTCCAAATGGGTTATGCATGTCCATTATAGGCTTTCCTGCTATTGCATAAGATACCCTCTCAATTGTCTTGCCGCTTAATTGAACGTCATTCTTAAACAGTATTTTTACAAACTTTTTATACTCGTCATCTAACAACAATTTGTCTTTTAATTCTCTTACAATAAGTATGTATGCAGCACAGTATGGCGCAGCTTTTTTGTAATCTTCTGCAAGGTCTTCTAATCCCATGCTTTTCAAATCTTCTACAATCTCATTAGAATATCTTAGTCCAACATACTGCATGTAGTCCATTATGTGGTCTGGCCCTATGGCTGTTGAAAGCGTTTCAAAATACCCATATAATTCTTGAATTTTATTCATTTTCTTCAACCCCCGTAAGCAAACTTACCCATTTCTTTGCGTACTCATTGTCTGCGCTCATCTCTCTGTAAGCCTCTTCAACCCCTTGCACGCCTCTTATTTTTGCGCGCGCTGTTAAAAACAATTCTTCTGCACTTCTTCCAAACGTTTCTTCCAAGTTTCCATTATATTTTACTCCTGGACGCGCATGCAACCCAGCCAACACTTCTTTTGCCTTTTCACTATTAAGTATCTTGCTTGCCTCATTTCTTAGCTTCTTCACTTCGTCATTATTAAGATAATTGTCCAAATATTTTTCAAAAAACGCTTTTGATATCTCAGCATAAACAGCAATTTTTGCCCTTGGGTCTCCTCCTTTCAATATGTTATTAATAAGTCCTGTCTCGCTCATCTCTATTTTTGCGCCTGGCAAATCAAGCACCACTTTATCTTCAATTTTATTGTACGCAATTAAATAATCTTTGAGTCCAATTACCAAGAATTCTTTGTTGTCGTTTATTCTTATATCTTTGTGATTATTTTTTATTCCTTGATAATTAAGCAATGCAAAAGTATAAACTTCTCCTACAAAAGCCATATAATCAATAACGTCTGAAGGCGTCCCTTCTTCTGCAATTTTTTTCTCCAAGTCTTGCGGCGGCTTTGGAGCAGGCTCTTTCTTTTTTTCTTCTGTTGGGCCCTTTTCTTCAGGCGCTTCAATTTGGTAGCCTTTTTCTTCTGGCATTATCTCCTTAATAGGGCTTATGCTTTTTGCTTTTTGCAGAACATTATTAAGTCTTTTTATGGCTTCTTCAAGTTTTTTATTTGCTAAGTCATATTCTTCACTTTTTTCATCAAGTTTTTTAATGAGTGGCCCTAATTCTCTCTCTAATTCTCTTTCAAATGCGTTGGCCTTTTCATTTTCAGACATAATTACTACTCATCAGTAATTACTTATAAATATTTCTATTCTTGTTTAAGATTATTTTTAAACTTATCATTTATCTCTCTAATTTTTTCGTTTATTTTATTTACGTAGTCTTTTGCTATGTCTATTATATTTTCGTCATTTTTTATGTTATTCTTTATTTCTTCAGCAGTGTCATTAATATAGTCAGTTAATTCCTTAACTTTTCCTATTCTTTCATCAATTTTTTCTATTGCATTTTCAACCCCTTCTTTTATGGTGTTTATTAATTCTTCTTTATTAATCCCATTATAATTATTTTTAATATCATCAATTCTTGTTTTCAAGGCACCATACATGTTGTCAAATTCGTCTGTAAACTCTTCAAATTCTGGTTTGTATTCTTGCACACTTTTTATTATACTTTCTATCTTTTCAATCTCATTTGGTAGCTTATTAAGCGCTTCAATGACATCATCTAAGTTGTCTCCTTTTTCCGCAAGTTTGTTATATAAGTCATCTAAAACACTAAAATCGTTACTTGAATTATTTGAACTTTGAAAATTATTGTATATGTCTATAGCAAGATTCTTTAGCACTTCATCTTTAGTATTCTTATAAAATCCAATCTTGCCATTTAATTTTAATTTTTGGATGCCAGTATATTTATTAATAAAATCTATAACATCATTAGTAATTTTAATGCCATCAATTTCTTCATCAAGATTAATATACTGTGATCCGGTCCCTTTCGCTTCACAGAGCCTAATATATAGTGCTTCCCAAGGTTCCATGCCTTTTTTAGTAACTGTTTTTACTTTTAAGTTTTTTGGTAGATATGTTTTTATAAGATTTATTATACCATTTATTTCTTCATCATTATAACCTTTTTTTTGTAAAAGGGCTTTAACATTATTTTTATCAGCGAACGCGTATAGTGCGTCAATAAGGTCTTTTACTTTTTGTTCTCCTCCTTGGGGAAAATTATTTTTGATTGTATCTTCTATGCCTAGTGTTTTAACTTTAATTAATTCATTTTTGTCTTCTGGAAGCTCATCATTTACAATTATTTTAAGTCTTGAATAAAGATCATCTGCCAATGTGAGTATTGGATAATGAGCATATTTATTATAAACATACCCTTTTGTTTCAGTAAGGAACTTTTTTAAAGATCGATTTTTTATGTTTTGATATTCTTCTTTTGATATAACATTTTTTTTAGACTTGTAACATGTAACATCTTTAAAAAAGTGATGCAAATATACGTGCTCTAAAGTAATTTCCTTAATTTCTTCAAGAGTAAATATTTTGTTATTACCTATCTTTCTAAATTCTTCTTCTTTTTCTTTGTAAAATTTTTTTATCACGTTTTTGATAGTTTTGACAGGCACTGAGTCCTCTTTTTTTATTTTAAGCTCCGGATTAGGGTTGTGCACAATAGCAATATAAGTCTGAAATACTTCATTCATATTTGTATTTAATGTGTTAATTTGATCTTCAAGCGTTTCAGTATCATAAGGATTGAATTCTTTATAAAAAATTTTTAAATAGAAAAACGGATGTTTTAAATATCTGTTATCTTTATTATCTTTATAATACCTTTTAACTATTTCTTTCTCAGATTTTTTATTAGCAAGCATGTTTTTATACTTTGACTTCGGCAAGTCATTTAAAAAGAAAAAGAGACCCATATATTTATCAAGAAATTTTTTTGTTTTTATGTCCTCTTCAAATTCTTTTTGAGTTTTTGTTAATACTTCTAATAGTTCTTTAAATTTTGCCATATAAAGAAATTCAAAAGAGCTTGTTTATAAAGTTTTTTATTAATATTTTTACTGGGACCTTCTATAATAAATCTTTTAAGTCCTTGTATTCTTTTAGTTTTTCATCCATTACTTCTTGAAATCTTTTGTGCAATTCTTTAATTTCATTAATTTTTTAGAAGCCATAATTCGTAATTTTTATTTGTTGAAGTTTGTTTTCAAGTTCTTTTAATCGAGAATTGAGTGGGTATATTTGTTTAATTACATTGTCTATATCATTCTTGCCTTCATTAACACTGTGTATTTGTATTCTGTCATATATGTTTTTAAATGCAAAGTATTTCTTATATTGTTCTTTCCATGCACTAATGTCTTGTTGAGTGACTTTGTAATTATTAATCTCGTCTCCAACATTTATACCTTCTTTTAATTTAGAATAAAATTCATTTTGTTTTAAAATATTTATTAAATCTTTTGCCATGTTCTTTTTAGTAATTGTTTTTCTTTTAAATTTTTCCTTAAAAATGTTTAGAACGGGTTTCTATCCTTGTTGCGCTTGTTTTGGATGTCTTTTGTAATATTTACAAAGTACCTTTTCACTTTATTTATTTCATTAATCCCTTTATCAAACTCGCTTATTATGTATTCTTTGTAATCATTTATTATTTTGTTTATGTTTGATTGGTATTGATTAACTATATTTTCAGCTTTTGTTTTTATTTGTTGAATAAGTGTATCTAGACCCAAATTAGGTTTTTGAAAACTGAATGTGCTTGCTTTTTTTGCTTCTTGCTCAAGTTTTTTAAGTCTTTTATTCAAATAATTTCCACTTTCAACAAACATTTTTAACCATTTATCAACTTTTTTCATAAAGTTTTCTAATTCTTCTTGGTAATCTTTGTTTGTCATAGCCTTTTTAGAACGTTTTTTACTTTTAAATATTATGTGTAATTAGGTCTAAGTTTCTTTATAAACTTTGAAAAAATTTTCTTTCTTTTCGCAGGTTTTTTGTGAAGATGAAGCTGGCAGTTGTTGTGTATTCTTTAAGGCCTCCATAATGCCTGCAGATTTGCCTGCTTTACTCTCTTGCGTATCTGTTATGCTTGATAGCGCTTCCTTCATTTCTGCAGTTATTTCTTGTGCTTCTTCAGTGGTACTCTTCATACTATCTGTTTCTAGGGACGAAGCAGGTAGTGTAGGTGGTGGAGGGATGTCATGCGAATATTTTGGGGTGCTTTTTGTTTTTGAGGAGGAAGTAGGCAATGATGCTTGTATTTCTTTAGCAACCATTTTTTTAGATGCTAGAGCACTTTTTTGAGGCGCCCTGCGACCAACTATGCCTTCAAGCTTTTGGATGAAGTCCTCTGCTTTTGAAGGCTTCACTAAATGCTCTTCTTCCTTTTCTTTTATTTTGGGTTGTTTTTCTACAATTGTATCTAGTTCTTTAATGTATGTTGTTTGAGGTGGATGAAGTTTTGGAGCTTCAGGTGTTTCTTGCGCTTGTTTTTCAAATTCAAAAAATCTTTTTTCAACTTTCTTTTCCGTGTACAATTCGAGACCTTCTAACCATAGGATGCTTTTTTTAATTGGCTCTACAAGCTTTTCAAATTCTTTATCCCTTTCATTATGCTTTTTTTCAATATCTTCTTTCAGTTTTATAAGCTTTCCATTTAGTTCCGGCACTTTGTCTACATTTTTATTAATTATATTTAAAAGTTCTTCTTTGTTGATGTAAACTTTTTCTTTTTTGAATGTTTTTATTTTACCTACACTTTCTAAAAATTCGATAAAATCTTTTTTAATGTTATTATTAATTTCAATATTTTTTGCTATGTCATCAACTATCTCAAAGTATTCCTCTAAGATTGATTTATCTATCTTTTTAGCTTTTTCAACTTTCTTAAATATTTCAAAAGCCTTGCCAAACGGTTTTTTCGAAGCTAAATATTCTTGAAGCTCTTTTAAAAAATCTCCTCTTAACGCGTCATCAGGCATGATTTCTTTTAATTCTCTATTCATTATTTCTTCCAAATTTTTGTATTCGTCGTATGTTAACTTTTCTAGATTATAATCAATTGTTATAGTTTTTGCAAATTTTTTGACGTCATCTTGTTCTTTTACCAATTCAACTATAGGATTTATTCTTGTATGTGGGAATGTTGCATTATAAGGATAATCTTTGAAGATATCTAAAATTTTCTTTTTAAGTGATTTTAGTTCTTTTTTGCTTTTTATTTTAAAATTCCTTTTGATTTGCGAAAAAATATTTTCAATCTTTTTCGAAAAGACACTTGGTACATTATTTTCAATAATACTTTCTGTTAATTTGTATTTTTTACTCTCGTTGTCAATGATATTTATCCCAAGAGTTTTTAAAATATAATCTTCTAAAAATACACTTAGTTTTTCATAAAATTCATTTTTTATGTTTGCTTCGTATTTGTGTCCGCAACAAGAAGCTATTTTAACTATCTTTTTTAAATACGTTTCGCATGCCCGAAAATAATTTATAATTTCTTCAACAAACTTTTCTTCATTTTTTTCTATGAAATTTTCTAGGGATTTTATTTGGGAAACATAATTTTTGTTAAATTCTTTTTGCTCTTTAATTAGTTCAGTCGATATTTGGGAATACTCTGTGCCTTTTTGTTGCTTTTCGCGAAGAAAATAAAGTTCTTTTTTATAAAGGTCTGCTGCGTATTTAATTAAATCTCTTAAAAGGTCTTTATCAAATTCTGTATCTTCTGAAATTTTTTCTACAAAATCAGCTGGGCTTTCAAAAGAAACATTCCCTTTTTTAGTGTTTTCTATTATTTTATCAAACGCATTGCATATCTTGTTATAGTTTTTTGTTAGTTCTTCATATTCGTTTCCAAAAAGAGTTTGTTCCAAATACGCAGGATTGCTTGAATAATGTTCTATTTTTTCAAATTCTTCTTCATCCAAATATATTATTAATTCTACTTTGTATTTTTTAACTAGGTCTTCAAATTCTTTTTGATTTTGCGCTTTAGATAAGGCATGTATTGTAATATATTTTCTAAACATATCTCTTACTAATGCTGTTTTGCCTATCTGTTGCACATCCTTAGAATCTAATTTTTCTTTTTGAGGGTATTTTTCATACGCTTTAATTGCGTCTCTTAATTCATATTCAAATTCTTCATAGATTTCTTTTTTTAATTCGTATTCTAAAGGATTAATTTTGCTATATTCCTGCGCTTTTTTGATTATTTCATCATAATCTACATTAGGCATTTTTAACAGCCTCCTGATACGCTATTCTTAAGTCTTTTAATGTTTCATCTCTTGCTTTTTGACCTACTTGAATGAGTCCCTCCAAAAGGGCGTAGTATGCTGTATTCTTAGTTTCTTTTGGAACCTCAAAGTTAAATATTCTGCTTGCTTTATAAATTAATTCGTTTGATTTGTTTTCTAATTTTTGGTACGCACTTGCGAGTCTATTTTTAAAATGCCCAAATGCATCTTTAATCATATCTATTCGCGCTTCTACCGATTTACTAACATCATCAAGATACTTATTAATCTCAATATCTTTTGATTCGAGTTCATTTTTAATCGTTTCTATTTCCATTTCTACTACTGTTTGAGGGTTTTTCATTAATTTGTCTATTTCATTTAAGTACTCTTCAATGTCAAATTCAAAATATGTTGGCCTCCAAGAGCCTGTTTTAGTTTCTATTATGTAATCTATTACTTGCTCTGCTTCTTGAGGATATTGAAAATCAATTATATCCCATAATTTAACACTCTTCAAATATTTGGTTGCCTTGTCTATGATTTCTTTTTGAAGTGCATTATCTTGATGTTCATCAGATAATGTGTATATTGATTCATTTTCAAGTGCTTCTATTAAATCCTTATTATATATTTTAAAGTTTGAAAAAAACAACAGGTAGTTTAATTTCTCTTCATTATTATGTTGCTTTGTATGTTCTTCACATGTGTTAATAAAATTTGTATACCCTATTTTGCAAAGCTCGTCTTTTATAAATGTATAACTAAGCCCGTTTAATATGCTTTTAAGAGTTCTTTTTATTTGTAGTATCTCAACATCTTTAATTGCATTATCTTCTAGATAAGGTAAATACCAGAAATATGGCATATGTTTTGAATACTTTGGATCATTTAATTGATATTGTTCTTGGATTTCTTCACTTATCATATTTTTAATGCGTTGATATAAAGTATTATACTTTTGACATATTTCATTATAATTTTTAAGGGCTTTAAGATACGGGGATATTTCCCAAACCCTTTCATTTATTATTTCTTTTTTTGTTTGAAAGTTTGCTAATTCATTAATTATTTGCTTTTTTTTCTTGTCTATGAATATATTTTGCAATTTACTTTCAAACCATTTATCAATAAGTTTTCCTACAACAGTTTTTTTATATTCAATTTTAAAGTTGCTCAATAAGTCTTTATTTAATATGCTTTTAATTTCATTAATTTTTTGGTTTAAATATTCTTCGCTGTATTCTCTTTTGTCTTTGTATAATGACCTCATCTCATCCATTTTGTTTAAAATATTGTTTATTTCATATTTGCTATAAAATTCTTTTTTGATATTTTCTTTTATGGAACCTCTTTTGTAAAAATCGTTTTCATATGCATGCGCTTTAAAGTAGTCCTCTATTTTTGGTTTAATGTCTTTAAAAAAACTTGTTTTATAAATCTCGAGTATATTTATGTCAGGATTTTGTTTTAAAAATTCTTTTACAATAATATCCCTATTTTCTTGTAAAGGATTAAAAAAGGTCTTTAGACAAGATTCTAGAATTTCTAGAGTTTCAATTTTTAAATTTGAAATGTCTCCTGGAAGATTTTCTGATATTATCTTTTTATAATATTCGTCTGTTAATTTTATTATTTTATCTTTGATGTTTTTAAATTCTTCTTCTAATATATTATTTTTTAGATTTTCAATTTCTTTTTTAATAATTTCTTTATTTTGGTCTAAATTTTCAAACAAATTTTCAAATTTTTCTTTTATTTTTTCTTGGGTTATTGAATCAATTATGTCTTTTTTGTACTTTTGCAAGTCTGACTCGTCAGTTAAGGCTTTTTTATATAAATTGTATTTTGACCTTAAATTAGCTATTCTTGAATCCACTAATGTTATTTCTTTTGTCTTCTCTTTATCTCCTTTGTATACATGTGTAATTAAGTATTCGCCTATCTTTTTAAAATCTGTTTTAGTATACATTCCATCTATTTTTTCAAGAAAATTCCCATTCAATTCATTTAGTATTTCTTTTTTTTGGCTCCATTCCTCATATAACTCTATAATTCTTTTTGGCTTTTCAATTATGTATTTTTCTGCTATTTTTTCTGCTATTTCTTTTGCTGCATTTTCAATGTTCTCACTTATGTCAGCCCAATACACTTTTTTTATTTCTTCAATATTTTCGTGGCCTAGTTGAAGAAGCACTTTGTTAATTATTTCTTTAAAATAATCCTCTTCATTTTCTTTTACACATTTTTGAAATGTTTCAATGAATATTTCCTCGCTAGGCATTTCAAATTTATCCAAAATTTTTTCAAGCTCTATTTTAAATTTTTGAAAATCTCCTATTTCATTCATTTTTTCCCCTATATTTTTTTCAAGAGATTTAACCCATTCTATGCTTTTTTCGAACGCAGCTTCATTAACATTGTATGTATTTTCAATATATTTTTTAAGCGTGTATTCTCCAAACTTTGTAATAGGGCCTTTTCTGTAAAATTCGTAGATGAGTACATAAGGATCCTTTGGTATGCCAAGGATGTCTATTACAGTTTCTATGTTTAGTGTTTTTGAGTACTGGTCTTTTAACACTTTAAACCAGTTTTTTGTTTCTTTGGCTCCACTTAATACTTTAATTGCTTCGTTGTAATTATTTTGAATTTCATTTTCATACTTTAGCAAGTCTAAAGGGTTTGCATTTTCATCCCAAATTATGCTTTTGCCTTCCTCATTTTTAAATTTAGGAACTTCTTTTAGTAAAGGCAAAAACGCTGTTATTATTTTTTCAGCAGTGTCTTTTGGGGAAGGATGTTTCATGTCCTTATACATATATTCTATCTCTTTTTTTTCAAAATTGCTCATTACTTGATAAAATTTTAGGAATCCATACACTTTTTCTTTTAAGGCACTTTCTTTTAAGTTGTTATTCTTATTGGTTTTTTCATATATTTTTGCTGTGTTCAACAATAATTCGTTATTAATCACGCTTATGTAATTGTTATCAGATTTATGTAAAGGGGTTTCTAAGTTTGTATTTATTGACTCATTAATTACATTCTCTATGCCGTTCTTTATTAGCTTTTTCATTACAAGACTCATCCTTTTTATGTCAACACCAATAAGATCATTAACTGTTAGTTCTTCTTGACTTATTAAAGAATCATATTTTTGAATTAGTAAGTTTATGTCTTGGGCAAGCAATTCATCTTCAGCATGTTTAAGTTCAGCTTCCAATTTATTTTTAGTTTCAAAAAGATATTTAGTAATTTCATTTTTCAGGCGTTCGTCAAGCGGCTCGTCTCTATGCTTTAATAACTTCATAAATTCGTTTTTTGACCATGCCTGTATATTTGAATCAGGTTTGTTCATAAAATTAATTAATTTTTCAAATAAAGGTTTTTTAAAAAAGTCTTTAAAGATTCCTGCTTCGTTTCTTACATGTACAAGTTCGTACGCATATTCATAATCTTCTTTGATATTAGTGTGTATTAAATTTTGCAGTGTAATGATTATTGGTTGATTTTGAAGCTTTATTTTTTTAATTGTTTTTTCATCTTGGGTTTTAGATCTAGCCAGATAATCTATAAGTTCGTCTAAAGATTTAGAAAACGTGTATGGTTTTTTGTAATATGCTTCTTCTATTTTTTCAAAAAAATCTTTTTTGAACCAATTTTTAAGCTTTTCAATAGATGGTATATATCCTTCTACTAAAATTTTTCCCACTAGCTCTGACACATTTTCTGACATTAACATTTTTCCCTATTTTTTATCTTATATAGTTTTCTCTTTAAGTTTCCGAAAGAATTTTAAAGGCATTTTTTATCTAAAAACGTCATGAAAGTTGTAATAGTTTCTTACAGAAGGGGCAGGCATACAGTCACCCCTAATCAAGCTATTTTAAAAGTCTCAGACATTGAGGAAAAAAAGGCAGCTTACAAATATGTTGGAAAAAAAGTTGTTTATGAAACTAGTTCTGGCAAAAAAATTAAAGGCGTAATTACTGCAGTGCATGGAAACAAAGGGCGCTTAAGGGCCCGCTTTGAAAAAGGGCTTCCAGGCCAGGCTATTGGAAAAGAAGTTAAGATGACATGATAAAAGAGATTGTTGAAGGCAAGACGCAATTGTTTGTGCATGCAGGACTTCCTACAAAAAGGATGGAAGTTTTTTACAATCCTAAAAAAGAGTTTGACAGAACTCTTTCAGTAAAAATTCTAAAAGAGCTTAAGCCTAAAAAATGTCTTGACTTGCTTTGCGCTTCTGGCGCCAGAGGCATAAGACTTATGAAAGAGGCAGGCATAAGCGACATGACTTTTAATGATGCTAATCCAAAAGCTATTAAGTTGCTGAAAAAGAATCTTAAAAAAAATGGATTAAAGGCAAGAGTGTACAATAAAGATGCATGCGAGCTGCTTTATGCTTTGCACGAGTACTTTGATTTTATTGATATTGACCCTTTTGGGTCTCCAAATCCATATTTAGAAGCTTCAATCCGCTTCTTAAAGAGGAATGGGGTTCTTGCAATTACTGCAACAGACACTGCAGCGCTTATGGGTGTAAAGTCAAAGGCATGTTTTAGAAAATATCATTCAATTGCTAAACGCCATCCTTTTATGAAAGAGTCAGGGCTTCGCATCCTAATAAAGCATGTTGTTGAGACAGGCGCAGAATTCGAGTATGCGTTAAAGCCAGTGCTTGCACACTGCACTGCGCATTATTACAGAACTTATTTTATTAAAGACCCTGGGGCAAAAAGGGCTGACGCGTTGCTTGAGAATATCAAATGTCTACATTACTGCCCAAAATGCGGGCATAGGGGATACAAGGCTTGCGCGCACAAAGAGTCAATAAGCATTGGGCCTTTGTATGCTGGAAACATTAATTCCCTGCATGTGGATGATGAATTTATAAAAAGCCTGAATGCTGAAGACGCGTATCCGCCGTGGCATTACACAACAACAGAGCTTGCAAGGCTTTTTAAGCTAAGCAACGAGCCCGCTACGAATGAGCTTCTTAAAAAAGTCAAGGGCGTTAGAGCCCACTACGAGCCAAAGGGTTTTAAGACTAAGTTTGATATTGCAAGAATTAAAAGAATTTTTAAAAAATAAGAAAAAATCATCTTTCTTTCATTTTGCGCACTTGTTCTTCGAGATTTAATTTCTCAAGCAACTCTTTGTATCTGTTTCTAATTGTGACTTCTGTTACTCCTGCAACGTCTGCAACTTCTCTTTGCGTTTTGCGCTCGTTGCAGAGCAGTGCTGCTACGTAAAGGCTTGCTGCTGCAATTCCCATAGGCCCTTTGCCAGAAATTATTTCTTTTTGCTTTGCCATTTTTAAAATTTCAAGGCTTTTTGAAATTGTTTTAGGGCTTAGTTTCAAGTCGCTTGCAAATCTATATACATAGTCGTTCGGTGTTGTAGGAAGTATTCTAATATTTAGCTCTCTGCAGATGAATCTGTATGTTTTTCCAATTTCTTTTTTGTCTAAAGGGAATGCGTTGCTTATTTCGTCAAGTGTTCTTGGGACTCCAAAGCGCCTGCATGCAGCGTAGAGCGCGCCTGCAACAACAGACTCCATAGACCTTCCTCTTACAAGCCCTCTTTCTGCAGCCATGTAATATATGCGTGCAGCTTCTTCTTCAGCCATTTTGGGGATGTTTAAGAAACTTGAAACCCTCCTTAGTTCTGCAAGAGCAAA
>JAFCFT010000003.1 GCA_017608505.1 Candidatus Parvarchaeota archaeon
AACAGGACAACAGGCATGACACCAGCAATGAAAGCAGGCAACAAAAACAATAAAACACTGCAACAAACACTGATAGGCTACCCAAGCCTATCACCACAAACTTAACTCAACCTGTTTTAGAAGCCAGTCAAATAATACATGATAGTTCTTGGCCAACCAAGGTAAGGAATTTTTAAATCCGCCTTGCCAATAATTCTGTCACTGGGAATATTATACTCAAAATCTAAGGACACTGGGTTTGCATCGCCTTTAGTAGTATAATATGTCTTGCCGTCAATAACTGTCTTGTTTATCACTCTATGGACTATTAAATTACGGCCGTAATAATATACAACAACATCTCCAACATTTATTTCACCTGAACGAACTGTAATGGCATCCCCCATGTCAAGACCGTTTTGAAACGGCCAAGACAAGTAATCTGACTTATTATAGCCATTTCGGTCTAGCCATTCATAAAAAGTTATGTTTACTACGCCTGGCTGATGATGCATTGAGTTAGAAAGCACTGCAATAAAGTCATTCAAGCCAAAAACATACAGAAATACTGGAAAAGCAACAAATTTTAACAAAACATATGCAAATACGACAAATGCTATATAAGAGCCTACGCCTTTGCCGTACAGCACCCATTTTACGAATTTTTTAAATATTCTTAGAGCCTTGCGCATGAATATAGAATAAAAAGTGCCTTTTTTAAATTTTATGCTCTGCCATGCGATTCGCCAGTCACAATGCCTGACGCAATCAAGTGGGCAACCCTTACAGGTTCAGGAATTCTGCCGCGAAGTGTTGAAAGTTTAATGATTTTTACAGCATCCTCGCGAGAAAGGCCAATGTGCTGGAAATATATCTTGCCTTCTTTAAGCTCTGTCTCAGACACAGGAGGAAGCTTTTCAATTAAAGACCATCTTTTTTTAGGCCTTGAAAGATTGTTTAATGCTTTTTTAATAGAGTTTAAGTCAGGTCTTCGCCTAATAACTGCAATTACAGGCAACTTTGTTTCTTTATAAACAAGCTCTAAGTCAACAATATTAAAGCCTCCAAGAGCCACGCCATCAATCATTATAACACTTAACTGGGCCTTGTGCTTTGAGGAGTTAACGGCGCGTATCAATTTTCTTGTCGCGTCAAATCCATCTTGCCTCACATAAAAAGAGAGCAAGCCGTCAATTGAACTTTTTCCTCTATAAACAGTGCACACGACTAATACTTTTCTTTTTGGTCCAAACTTCTCAAATGGACCATCATCAACGCCTAGAATGCGCAATTCTTTTTTAACCACATATATAAAGAGATAAAAAACATTTATAAATGAATTGAACAAAAGAAAGTCTATGAAAGAGGTATACTTAATAGGTGTAAATCACCTACAATATGACTTAAACCAAAAAATATACAATGAGTTAAGCAATATAAAACCAAACGCTATTACAGTTGAAGCAAAGCCTGGGATGGTGGAATATTACATAAAAGCAACAATTTTACCTTTAATAATTAATGGATTTGCTGATAAAAAAGAATTTATACCTGGTCTAGAATTAGTGGGCGCATATCAGTACGCTACTGATAATAAAATTAATCTGTACCAAATTGACAATCTGAGGGGTCTGAACTCATTTATTGTAAATGTTGAAAGAATCTTATCAAAATGTTCAAAGGAAGAATTAGTAAATAAATTGAAAATTCTTTCAAAAGAAGTTAATAATAACAAAATAATAAGGTTTGAGAAGGGATTGCATAACAAATTACTCCACCCAATAAATAGAATGACGTTGAATTTAAGAGACACGTATCAAGCAATAAAAATAAAAGAGTTATTAAATAACTATGAAAAGTTGGCTCACATTGGAGGTCTTGGTCACATTAAAAACTTAAAAAAATACTTAAAAGATAAAGAAATCAAGACTTATGTTCGAAATATTTCAGTAAAGCAAAAAGAATAGGGACTTTTTTACTAAATCTTAAAATACTTTCACTTGCCTCGTTAGGCCTCCCTCTTCTTAAATTCTCAAGTATTTTTTGAAAATTTTTATCCCCACTCTTTTCAAAAGCCCTGCTTATGTTCCACAAGTCGTGCGTTAATAATTCTTTGATCAGTTCTTTAGTATCTTTATTTTTAAAATATTTAGGCAAACACTCTCTAAATTTTTTTGACTCAAAAATATCTCCTAATTCTTCAGCAAAACTATTAAGAAGCCCCTCTTGTCTTTTCTTATTTAGTTTGCCCCACTCGTGCACTAGTGATTTAAATTCTTTAGTCTTATCCGGATCAAAACCAAAATTTTTTAGTTTATCATATAATTTACTCAAATATTTGGGCTCAAGAGTCATAAAAAGCATGTACTTTGCAAAAAAGTAGTTGCGTTCTATCATTTTACTTGCTTTTCTAATTCAGCAATGTCTGCTTTTAAAGCCTTTAGTGCGTTTTCGACAGAGGCTTTGACATTGCTTCCTTTAATGTTAAGCACGAATTTGCCAAGCAATGGATGAGGCTGATTGTACCCTGCAAATTTTATTGTTTTATCGTCCTGCAACTTTCTTTTAAGCATGTTAAGCAATGTATGGTCTTCGCCTTCAATTTCTAGAACCCAAGAGGCCTTGTCCCTTTGAACAAAATTAATATCCATAGAATGGAGAAAATTAAAAGGTTTTATAAATGTTTCGCAATTAATGATACTCATGGACAAGCGCAAACGTGCAATGGAGCTTGTAAAAAAGAAATTAAAAGAGGCATTTAGCCCAGAAATCCCTTTAATACAGGCGATAAGCGCTATTGATGAAATTGACAAAAATATCAACATTCAGTATGAGCGCTTGAGCGAATTGTACAAAATGTATTATCCTGAAGCTATGAAAAAAGTCAAAGACGCATCGCATCTTGTAAAACTTTTGCAAGACCCGAAAAGGAGCGCAGTCAGCAAAAAGCTCGGCATTAAAGAAGAAAGCGTTGGGTATGAATACGGCTCTGCAGACTTAGAAATGATTAAAGTTTTTGCGCAAAAATTAGGTGAACTAATAGTTCTTAGAAAAAAGCTTGAAGAATACGTTAAGAAAAGAGTTAAAGAAATTGCGCCAAAAATGAGCGAGGTTGCAGGCCCAATGCTTGCAGCAAGGCTTATAATGATTGCAGGAAGCCTAAAAAGACTTGCACTAATGCCTTCAAGCACTATTCAAGTGCTCGGCGCTGAAAAGGCGCTGTTTAGGCACTTAAGAAGCGGTGCAAAGCCGCCAAAGCACGGCGTTATAATCCAACATCAGTCAATTCAAAGGGTTGGAAGAAAAGAAAGGGGCAAAGCTGCAAGAAGGCTTGCCAACGAGATTAGCAAAGCTGCAAGGAGTGATTACTTTGAAAAGAATAAGTGAAGGAATATATAGAGAAGGAAATAAAATATACACAAAAAGCATAGCGCCAAAAACAAAAGTATATGATGAGAGAATTAAAAAAATCAAGAAAGACGAATTTAGAGAATGGGACCCAAGAAGAAGCAAATTAAGCGCAGCAATAATGAAGGGCCTAAGAAGGATTCCAATAAAGAGTGATTCTATAATATTGTACTTAGGGGCTGCAAATGGCACGACAGCAAGCCATGTTGCTGACATCGCGTACAAAGGACGAGTCTATGCTGTAGAAATCAGCCCAAGGGCTATGATGGACCTTATGTTTGTGTGCGAAAAAAGAAAAAACATGATACCTATTTTAGGAAATGCAAATCATCCAGAAGAGTATGAAAGTCTGCTAGAGCCTGTTGATTTGGTTTACCAAGACGTTGCTCAAAAGAACCAAGCAGAAATATTGCTGGAAAACTGCAAGAAGTTTTTAAAGCGCGAAGGATACGCCATGATTGCAGTTAAAGCCAGAAGCATTGATGTTGCAGAAAAACCCTCAAAGGTCTTTGCAAGAGTTGAAGAAAAGCTAAAGAAAAATTTCAATATAATTGACAAGAGAAGGCTGGAGCCTTATGAAAAAGATCACATGTTCTACCTGCTTAAGATGAAATAGTATGGATGTAGAAAAAATTGAAAAAGCATTAAAAGAAAGGAATAAAGCAGAGATAACGCTAGGAGAGGATGAGAAGGCAATCTATATTGGCAGTGGTCCATATATTGAAAATATTTCGCACATTACTCCATTAGTCAACGCAAAGACATACATCTTATCTGACATAAAATTTGAAAAAAATGAAGAAGTCATTATTGATGATGTAAGGATAATTATTTCTAAAAAGGATGGGTTTGAATTAGTTAAGAAGGATAAGAATATTAAATTTGTCATGATTGACCAAGCAGTTAGTTATAAAGACAAGCTTAGATTAATATCAGAGAATGCGTATGTTTGCTTCTGGACCATGAGCAAGTTCAATGACTTTGAAAAAATAATTTATGAAAGAATGGGATTAAAATATCATAGTACACATCAAGGCGTTGCTATATTCGTTAAGAAAAAAGAACCAAGCAAAAACGATGTTAAGGTTGCTGAGTACCTTAAAGACATATATTCAATCATTACAGTCAAACTACTACTCAATGTTAAAGTAAGGATACCTCCTGATTACGAAAGGTTTAAAAAAATGCTAAAAGAATTAGAGAAGCCTGAATTTAAATTGATAGGCAAGGAAAAACAGGTAATAAAAGAATTCATTAAGAAAATGAAAGAACGAAGAATAGAAGATTACATAATTGAAGAAATTAAGGATGCATTAAATTGGAAGGATTAAATTACTTGTAAATTCTGCTTCTATGACCAACTTCAACTACAAAGATCACTGATTCCTTAATCCTTATGTCAAGTATCGCCCTGTAATCTCCAATTCTTAAGCTGTAATAAGGCAATCCAGCTAAGCGTTTAACAAAATTAAAAGGCCTAATCTTAATTCTTTCAAGAACATTAATAATTCTTTTCTGAGTAATGTTATCTAACTTATTAAATTGTTTTTCAGCATTATATGAGAAAAAGACTTTATACATGTCTTAAACGCCTATTTTCTTTTTAATATCCTCAAGAGAAACAACCTTTCCTTCGCGAATTTCTTTCTCAGATTTTGCAACATTCTTTTTTGCTTCATCAGATAACTCTAATCTGTCTTCAATTAGGTCCCAAATAATATCCTCATAACTCTCGTTACGATACATTTTCATAAGCTTAAGTTTAGTTAATAATTCCTTGCTAACTTGGATAGTTGTTTCCATAGTTAATTATATAAATATTATATTTTTAAGACTTATGCATTTACTTAGATAAAAAACGAAAAATAATAAATTTTTCAAAATTCTAGAAAGGACTGGAAAAGTGTTATGAATTTGCAATTTAAGAGTTTAAAAGAAGGACTACTGCTATTGAATAAAAATTATGTTGTTCTAACAAGCCACACTAAAAAATTGATCAGCGAAGTAA
Source organism: Candidatus Parvarchaeota archaeon (assembly GCA_017608505.1). GTDB lineage: Archaea > Nanobdellota > Nanobdellia > WJKC01 > WJKC01 > JAFCFT01. The sequence continues at coordinate 5,396 of JAFCFT010000003.1, forward strand.
GCAAGAAACTCAATAACATCACTGACGCAATAATACTCACAGACCTAAAAACAAAAAAACATTCTGAGCAAGAGATAATGAGCATCTTTAACTTAGCAGAGAAATACAATATTAATTATGACGAAGAACTATGGAATAATTACAAATGCATTAAAGAAGCATTAAAGAAAAAAATAAAGAGATTGTCAAGGAATTAACAAAAGATGGAATAAAAAGGGCCTCTCTAGGTCCAGAATCACTAACCCTCTTTGGACATACAAAAATTGTAATATTCTTTAATAAAAAAAATAAAAATTCAAAATGGAGAAAACGAGGAATTCCAAAAAATAAAGAAAAAAGTTAGAAAGTTATTAAACACGTTATAAAACAAAATAAAGCTTAAATAATGACCTTGCTATATTATTTCCTTGATGGAAGAAAACATAACTGTTGCCAAAGCAATTGCAGACACGCTAAAAACTACTTTAGGACCAAAAGGAATGGACAAAATGCTGATTGACGCTGTTGGAGACATAGTGATAACAAATGACGGCGCAACAGTCTTAAAAGAAGTTGAGTTAAAGCATCCAGGGGCAAAAGTAATTGCAGAAGTTGCAAAAACATTAGAAGAGTCTGTTGGCGACGGCACCGCAAGCGCAGTCGTGTTAACTGGAGAATTATTAAACAAAGCGCTGGAATTAAAGAAAAAAGGATTGCATCCTGCAACAATAATTAAAGGATACGAACTTGCAAGGGATTATGCATTAGATGCGCTTGATAGGAATGCAATAAGCATAGATGTGAATGACAAAAAGGTTCTTGAAAATATAATTGGTACTGCGCTTACTGGGAAAAGCGTGGGAAAAGTAAAAGAAATCTTAACAAGAATTGTTTTGGAAACAGCGCAAACTGTTGAAAGCTTTGATGATGTAAAAATCGAAAAAAAGATTGGAGGGTCAATAGAAGATTCCAAAGTAATAAAGGGCGTTCTTATTGACAAAGAGCCAGTGTTTAGCCAGATGAGTAAAAAAATTGACAAAGCAAGAATAGTTCTTGTTGATTCCCCGCTAGAGGTTAAAACCCTTGAGACAAATGCTGAAATCAAGATAAGATTCCCTGAAGAGCTTGGAAAATTCAGGGAAAAAGAACTAGAAATGCTAAAAGACTTGGTTCAAAAGATTATAAATGTAAATGCGAACTTGGTGCTTTGTCAAAAAGGAATTGATGAAGAAGCCCAGCAAATGCTTGCAAAAGCAGGCATAACAGCAATAAGAAGAATCAGAAGGACTGACATGGAGCTTCTCTCAAAAGCATTAAGGGTCAACATAGTCACTGATTTGAAAGATTTGAAGGAAAGTGATGTTGGTTTGGCAAGCATGGAAACTAAAAAAATAGGGGACGAAGAAATGACAATAATACATAACTGCGCTAATCCAAAAGCAGTGACAATATTATTAAGAGGCGCCCAAGAGCAGCTGCTTGACGAAATTGAAAGGTCCATAAAAGATGCTTTCGGAGACCTAAAAACAATTTTTAAAGACAATAGGGTTGTGTTTGGGGCAGGTGCAACAGAACTAATGCTAAGAAAAAAAATAATTGAATACTCAAACAAGATAAAAGGAAAGGAGCAGCTAGCAGTTCTTGGCTTTGCGCAAGCGCTTGAAGCGATTCCAAAAGCGCTGATAGAAAATTCAGGTGGAAACGTAATTGATATTATGGCGGAGCTAATTAAAAGGTATGAATCTTGCAGCGAGTGGGGTGCAGGAGAAAGAGTCATTAATGCAAAAAAAGAAGGAATAATAGAGCCGCTGAATCTTAAAAAACAAGTGATAAAAACTGCTTGCGAATCAGCAAAGATGGTACTAAGAGTAGATAATATTATTTTAAAGAAAAAGTTGTAATCTTAAAGTAACCTTTATAATTCCTAAGTGATTTAAAAAAAGCATGCCTAGAAAGGCTTCTGAAGAAGAGTACGAATTAGTGCCTGTGAGCCCTATTAAAAGGCTTGAAAGGGAAATTGAAGATTTAAAGAAAAAAAAGGTTGCTGAAATCCCTATAGAAAAACTTGGAGACAATATTGAAAAACTAAATGAGCAAGTAAGCAAATTAGTGACTGTAAATATTAATCTCCAAGCAAAAATAACTGAACTGCTGATAAAAAATGCTGAGTTAATAGAAGGAGTCACCGAAATGGTTGAACTATTAAAGAGGGCTTCAGAAGTTGAGGTAACGGCAGAAACAAAGCCAGAACAAAAAATAGACTTGTCTCCAGTAGTCAACGAATTAAAAAATATAAGCTCGCAAAATGCTCAAATACTTGAAGGCTTTAAAAGATTAAATGAATATATGCAAAAGACGTATAGAAGAGGTATGCTTGAAAAGGTGCTTGAAGCGCCAAGTCAAAGAACCATGCCTGAAGGTGGAAAAATTTGAATAAAAAAGCAATTACTCCAGTCATTGCAGTTGTATTGTTGCTAATGATGACTGTGGCTGCAGCAGGAGCTGCTTTTTTTTGGATAACAACAATACAAAGCAGGATACAGGGGCAGATAGGAACGCAAACAACAGAATCAACAGGACAAGCAAGACAGTTTCAAATAATAAGTGCTGAATGCTCAAATGCGTCTCCAAACTTAATTAATGTAACAATCCAAAATGTTGGAAATTTGCAAATAGATGCTGGCACAACAGCAATTACAGTTACTGACAATTTAGGCCAAGTCATAGCAACAAACATATCGACAATGGAATCTGCATTAGAGAAAGGGGACATAACAACAATCAGATTTGCAACAGAAGCGCTTACAAGCGGAAAAACATACGGCTTAAAGATAACGCTTCCAGGCGGAGCAGAGCAGACAACAGTATGCATTAGTAAGTAAAGTATATAAATCCTAACGCATTATATAAAAACTAATGTTTAACAGGAAAGCAATTACTCCAGTCATTGCAGTTGTATTGTTGCTAATGATGACTGTGGCTGCAGCAGGAGCTGCTTTTTTTTGGATGACCACAATTCAAAGCAGAATACAAGGGCAGATAGGAACTCAAGTTTCAGAAACAACGCTTACAACAACTACGACGTTAAACATAGTAAATGTAATATGCAATGCTTCTCCAGGAATGGTTAATATCACAATACAAAACACAGGAAGCAACACAATAGTGTCAGGAACAAGCGCACTAACAATAACAGACACGCAGGACAGAGTATTAAAAACAGCAACAACGACAAGCCCTTCATTTGCGCAAAACGAAATAATAACAATAAATTACACAATTGGAGAAGGAGTAATAACTGCAGGAACAACATATGGAGTTAAAATAACGCTTCCAGGCGGAGCAGAGCAGACAACTGACTGCATAGCGCAATAAGAAAAGAATTATAAGTTATCTATTATTTATTAATTTTAATGAAGGCGCAGTCAGCAATAATAAGCACAATACTATTATCAAGCATTATCCTTTCCATTGTTACTGCAACTTTTATCTGGGGACAGCCATTGGTCCAAAAAACAACAGATAAAATTAAGATAGACACTTTAACTGAAATGTTAAAAACTATTAAAAATGGAATTGACAATGCTCAGCAGACTGGAAGCCCGTCTCAAGTGCAATTAGACATTTCTGGCGCAACAGTGATTATAAAACCAGATGACAATGCGATAGCTGTAAAAACAAAGACTACAATACCAATAATAACATCGTATACTTTTGTTCCATTAAGTTATACTGAATTGCCGTTTGAAAATGAATTAATAGATATTAACACTTCGCATATTAACAGCACTCCTGTTTTTACGCCTGAAGACTATGTTGCTGGAACAGACATACGCTTTGGAAATGTTACATTAGAAAACGAAATTTACAATGTCACTACTTTTTATACAGGGGCAAGTTATGACGTTGCTTGCTTTTATCAAGGACAGTACGCAACGCAGGATGAATGCGTAGACGAGGGCCAAGATTTTGTTAAAAATGACACAACATACACCCTCTCATGGATAAGCTCAGATGGAACTGAAGTAATACTTATAGGCCCTGAAGTGGAAAATTTAGGAGTGCTTGGCACAGACCCAGGAGGCATAATAATAGGAAAAAGCCTGCCTATAAGCGGCGTGCAAAATGTTGAATTAAGACTTGCATATAGGGGATTGATTGACGCCTCTGGAAGAGTAACAAAAACAGTGCTTCAATGCACAAGAGGCTGCAGGACTGGCGAAGGAAGGAAAAAATTAAAAATTTCGTTAGACAGGGTTGAGAGAACGGAAAACGCAACATACTTTTACGTGAACCTGCAATTTGAATAGAACCATAAAATCCTTAAACATAGAACAACTATTTTATCTTGAGGGATAATAATGGTCAATATTTATAAAAGACTTTCAAAAAGGCTTAAAGAAGCAAAGGAGAAATTGCTGGAAGAAGAATTAAAAGCTCCTGAAAAGCCGGCTGCGCCTGAAATTAAAGAGCTTCCAAGACCTATCTCACTTAAAAAACCTCCTGAATTGATTGAGGCTCCTAAAGTTCCTGAGATTCCAAAAATTCCTAAAATAGAGCCTAAGAAAGTTGTTGCTAAAGCGCCTGAAGCTCCAAAATTAATAGTCCCCCCGCAGCAAGTGATAGTGCAAGCGCCTGTAGTCAAGCCAGAAATAGTTAAAGAGGCTGCGATGGAAGTTCCAGAAGGGCTTGAAACTGGAAGAGCATTTAAAATGAAATACAAGCCAATAAGCATGGAAATACCAGAAGAATTTACTGAAGCGGCTGGCAAAGGGTTGGAAGCAAAAAAAGAAGTATACATGAAAAAATTAAGAAAAATTGATGAAAAAGTGCCATTAATAACCTTAAAGACAAAAGGCAAAGAAGTAGTAGTCTCGTGGGCAAACATAAAATGGAATCCTGCATCAAGAAGTCTCATATATTATGTTTACGAACCGAAATTAAATGACAAATTAAGGACAACGCTTGACGAAGCAAAAACCCTTCTAAGGCAAAAACTAGACATAGACTTTACTAAGATAAGAATTGAAAAAGCATACGAGTACTTAATGAGCAAATTTGATGCAGTGCTTAATGAAATGGGCGCAAAAATAACTCCTAAAGAAAAAATCATACTTAATTATTATGTCTTCAGGGATTTTATAGGGCTTGGAAAAATAGAGCCTTTGCTTCATGACAAAAATTTGGAAGATATTCACTGCGACGGCGCAGGAGTGCCGTTATTTGTAACGCACAGAAATCCATTGTATGGAGAAATGCAGACAAACATCATATTCAAGACAAAAGAAGAGCTTGACTCATTTGTTTTAAGGCTTGCGCAAAAATGCGGAAAAGCGTTAAGCATTGCAGAGCCTTTGCTTGACGGAGCCCTTCCAGACGGGTCCAGGGTGCAGATAACATATGGAACAGATATTGCAATGAGAGGCTCGAATTTTACAATTCGTAAATTCACTGAAAAGCCAATAACCCCAATTGATGAATTAAATTACGGCACAGCAAGCCCAGAAATCCTTGCTTATCTTTGGATGGCTGTGGAGTCAGGCCTTTCAATGCTTATTGCTGGGGCAACTGCTACTGGAAAAACGAGCTTCTTAAACGCTTTAAGCATGTTCATTAACCCTGAACTGAAAATAATAAGCATAGAAGACAGTGTTGCAGGAGACACGCCTTTTGTTTTTTTAAACAGCAACAAATACAGGCAGGAAACAATAGGGAATTATATAGATACTGTAATGAATAAACATGGATTTGAAAAACTAAGCAGCGGACACCACATATGCCCTAATTATGAGAATATCAAAGTACCCACAATAGATTTCAACAACAAACTTACATTCTTGCCAGTAAATGCCTTGATAAGGCACAAAGTAAACAAAAAAGGATACGAAATTATAACAAAAACAGGGAAAACAATTAAGGTAACCGAAGATCACTCACTATATATCCTGGGTCCAGATATTGAAAAAATGAGTCCTAAAAGATTTGTTAAAGAAATTGCGCAGGGAAACAAACAAAAAGCGCAAATTAATGAAGATATTGCGTTTTTAACAGGGTTAACTGTAACTCACGGGGTGGTGGACAAAAATAAAAATGTGTATTATCCAAAAATCAAAAAATTAGAAAACATCTTGAATAAATTAGGATTTAAATATAAAATTAGAAAATACCATATAAGAATTTCAAGAAAAGAATTCTATGATTACTTAGTAAGTCTTGGCATAAACTTAAACTCAAAATGGATTAATGAAAGAACGCCTAAATGGGTTGTGTCTTTAGAAGGCGCACACTTAAGAAATTTCATTCTTGGGTACAGACTAGGCAACAAAAAAAAGGTATATTATATAAAACCAAAATTATGCAAAGCAAAGGCGAGCAAGTTAAGAAAAGGCGATTGCATAATTTCTGCAAAAACGCTTGAAAAAGATTACAAAGGATTGGAGTGCATTAACTTAGACTTAAAGAACTTTGGCAAAAGAGCAAAAATAATAGACGGCAAAGTCAAAGTTGGATCATACGCTATGCCATGCAAAGTAAAACTTGATAAAGACCTGCTTGAATTTATTGGATTATGGATTGCTGACGGTTGTTATGATGAACGCGGCAAATATGTAATAATCAGCGCGCCAAAACCAGAAACTGAAAATGTGGTAAAAAGAATCTGTGAAAAATTCAAGTTTAAATATAAAAAGCATTCAGACGGTGTTTCCCTCAACATATATGGGAGCATATTTTATTATTTTTTGAAAAACGAGCTTAAATTGACCCATTATGCGCATCATAAAACAATGCCTCAATGGGTAAATAAATTATCAAACAAACAGTTAGCAGCATTATTAAGAGGATATTTTGCAGGCGATAATAATGACGGAAAATACGAAATGGGTTGTGCAAGCGTATCAAAGAAACTTATAGAAGATATCCAACACTTGTTGTTAAGATTTGGCATAAGATCAACTATAAGAGAAAAAAAGCAGATATATAATTTAAGTATATCAGAAATTAATAATATAAAAAAGCTAGAAAAAATAGGATTTATACGCAAAGACAGACTAAAAAGATTTAAAGAGATAACAAGCAGAAATAAGCAAGATCATGACTGTTCAGATATAATAGACCTTCCAGAAAACTTTTTAATAGCCATATTTGATGAAGCTAAAGATACATGGAAATCATTAAAACAGAGATATAAAAAGAAAAAAATTGGAAGAGCATTTCTTAAACAGATAGTAAAGTCTCTTAAAGGAGAAACAAAAGAGTTATTGAAAAGCATAATAGACGCTGACTTGTACTTTGAGAAAATCAAAAAGATAAATAAGATTAGATTAAATGAATATGTATATGATTTCTCAGTACAACCTGTTCAAAGATTTTGCACTAAAAATGGAATCCTGTGTTCAAATACGCCAGAGCTTAGATTGCCTCACCCTAACTGGATTCCTGAAGTAGCAAGGGCAGGATTTGGCGTGAAAAGATATGGCGAAGTTACGATGTTTGATTTGCTTAAAAGCGCTTTAAGACAAAGACCTAACTACGTTATAGTAGGCGAAGTGCGTGGCAAAGAAGCATACGTCATGTTCCAAGGGATGGCATCAGTACTTGGATGCGAAAAAATTTTTGTAAGCGATACTGAAGGAAATCCAACAATAATGCCTATTAAAGAATTGGGCAAATACGCATTTAAGAATTGGAAAGCAGTCACATTAAATCCAGGACACGAAGCAAAATTACTGCCAGTAAAAGCATGGGCAAGGCATGGAAAAAGAACTAAAATGATAAAAATTGAAACACACACAGGAAGAGAAGTCATTGTAACGCCAGAACACTCTTTATTCACGTATGATAAAAAACAAGGAATATTTCCAATAGAAGCAAACAATTTAACGCAAGGGAGCATAATATTAGTGCCTTCGAAAATTCCTTGCAATTACAAAAACATTGAATATTTTGATTTAACAAATTTAAAAGGAATTAGAGTATTAGCGCCGGAATTAATTAAAAAAGCTGTCCAAAAAATTGGATTTAAAAAAGCTTGCGAGATTTGTTGCGTTAAGTCGATAAATGATTATTACTCAAAAAATGCATGTTCAGCGCTTCACTCAGACAAATTCAAAAAATTAATGGATGCGTCAAAAATAGACTATTCTAATGAAGAATTTATGGTGCGCTTTGATAGAAAAAGTGAAACATTCCCAAATAAATTAAAGATAAGCAATGAATTGTTGCGTTTGATAGGATACTACTTAAGTGAAGGCACGCTTAACACGGCTAATAAAAATAATTCAATTGCGTTATATAATTCTGATAAAAAAGTTCTTAGAGATATGAAACAATGCATTAAAAAAGTCACTGGAAAGACTCCTAAAGAAAGATTAACAAAAGGTTGGGGCAAGACGCTTGAACTAAGATTCAATCACAAAGTATTATACGAATTTTTAAAACAATTATGCGGTCTTGGAAGTTCAAATAAAAAAATTCCAGAATTTGTATTTGGATTAAGCAAAGAAAAAATAGGACAGGTGTTGGCAGGAATGTACGCAGGAGATAGCAATTTTAGTGCAAAAGCAATTACATATTACACTAAATCAAAAGAACTTGCAAATACTTTACTTTATGCCCTGCTTTGCTTAGAAATTGTTGGCAGAGTAAGATCTCACAAAGGAATCTATGAAATAAAAATATACAGAAGCGATTTCAGAAAAAAACTAAGCGAGTATGTTAAACCAGTAAATAAGAAATATGTATTCAAAAAAGCAAGATATTTAAAAAACATAATAGGCGACGTTTACTTAGATAAAGTGAAGAATATTACTGAAATAAGACTAAAAAGCCCATTAAATGTTTATGATATATCAGTGCCGCCGACTGAAAATTTTGTAGGCGGATTTGGAGGAATAATGCTCCATAACACAGGCCATCCAAGCTTCGGCACCCTTCATGCAGACAGCGTAGCTACAGTCATAGACAGACTGACTACAGAACCAATAAATCTTCCTAAAGCAATGCTTGAAAATCTTGATTTAATTGTATTCCTGATTTTAACAAAGAGAAAAGGCGAGTACGTAAGAAGGGTCAACGAAATAGTAGAAATTTTAGGGTATGACCCTAAAACAAGAAACTTAATTACAAACAGAGCGTTTAGATGGGACCCTGAAGAAGACAAATTTGTTTTGCTTAAAAGCGTGCTTCTTGATAAAATAAGAGAAAAACTTGGATACACAATCGAGGAGCTAAAATTAGACATGCTTAGAAGAATCAAACTGTTAAAATGGCTTCAAAAACACAAAATCACGGATTACAAAGAAGTTGCCCGTTATTTCAAAATGTATTACACAAGTCCTGAAAAGGTCGATAAGCTTGTGAGGAGAGCTTAAATGAACTTTGGAGAATTCAGCTACAAACTTGTTCATAAAATTGCAAGAAAATACAGCCACTTATTTAAAGACATAGCAGAAGACCTTCAAGTCAGCAACATGCCTTACTCCATAGAAGAGTACTTTGCAATGATGATAGTCACGATTATTTTTTCAATGCCCTTAATAGGAATTATAGCATTTCTTTTTTACTTGCTAATTAATGACTTGCTTATTTCAATTATTGCAGGAGTAGTGTTTTACTCCATAATTTTAGTAGGAATAATTGCGCTTTATTATGTATACCCTTCGCAAGTCGCAAGCAGCAGAAGAAAAAAAATAGACAATGCGCTTCATTTTGCAACAATATATATGCAGACCCTTGCAGGAACAGGAGCGCCCCCGCACATAATATTTAAAATACTGGGCTCTTTTGAAGAGTTTAGCGAGATATCTGAAGTTTCAAGAAAAATAAACAGAGACATTGAAATTTTTGGCATGGACCCTGTTGAAGCAATAAACAGAGCTGCAGAAAGAACGCCAAGCAACAATTTAAGAGAACTTCTTTACGGAATGAGAAGCACAATAACAAGCGGCGGCGACTTAAAAAGATACTTGGAAGAAAAAGCAAACGCATTTGTAAATAACTTTAGAAGAAAACTTGAAGAATACACTAAAGTGCTTGCTGTTTTCATGGAAATATATATTACAATGGTCATTGTAGGAAGCGTTTTAGCATTAGTGCTTACAACTATAATGTCCTTAATCAGCGGAGGAATTTTAGGAATAGAACAACTGCAAATATTAATCGTTACAGTAGGCCTGCCAATCCTTTCAGGCATATTCATATTGTTGATAAAATCTGTAAGCCCAACAGAGGTGTAAAATTTGGAAAAAAAAGATACATTGATAATTGTATGGTCTGGAGTTATTGCAGTTGCGCAATTAGTGATTGGGTTATTCTTAACTAACTTTGAGTTAATATACGTAGGTTATTTCGGGGTTGCTGCATTAATGATAATTATATTTCCATATTCACTGATAGTTTATTTAAGGGTGCGCAAAGCAAAAATGATGGAAGAATACTTTCCTTCTTTTTTAAGAGACATTGCTGAAGCAAAAAGAGCAGGAATGACAATTCCAAATGCAATTGCGCTTAGCGCGCAGACAGATTACGGTCCACTAACAAAAGAAATCAAGAGGATGAACAACTTGCTTTCATGGGGCGTTCCGTTTCCAGAAACAATCAAATTGCTGCAAAAAAGAGTAAAATACAGCACATACATAAAAAGAGGCCTTGCAATACTTCTTGAATCATATTACACAGGGGGAAGGATTGAAGACGCAATGGATGCTGTAGCAGAAAGCACGCGGCTTCTTAAAGAAGTGGAAAAAGACAGAGAGTCTGTTCTTCAACAGCAGTTGATAATTGTATATTTAATTCATTTCATATTTGTCGGAATACTGGTCGCATTGTACAAAATATTAATACCGCTTTTGACATTTCAAGGAGGAGGAAGTGCTAGTCTAATCACAAGCTTTGGAGGAGGGCAGTCACCCCCTCTTGATTTTTACAAATTGTTGTTTTTTCTTACAATGACAATACAATCTTTCAGCAACGGGCTGGTTGCGGGCGTTACAAAGGAAGGAAGTCTTGCAGCAGGAACAAAACATGCAGGAATAATGATTAGCACAGCATTGCTTGCATTTGCAATATTCATATTTCCAAAAACATACGCAATCAATGTTATGAGCTCTAAAACAGAAGTCACTACAAATGAACTAGTGGAATTCTTCGGATCAGTGACCCTTGAGAATGAACCAATATCAAATGTTGAAGTGACTGTGAATTTTGGAGGTGTTGCTGACTCCACTTACACGGACGAGTATGGAGACTTTAGCATAAAAATTAGAGCTCCAACAGTTGAAGGCAATTACATTGCTAGGGTGAGCTCCACATATGAAGGTTTTGAAGCGGTTGTTGACATCCCAATTGTTGTCAGATAAAAAAGGGGCAGTAATTGACATTGACCTAATAATATCTTATTTGATATTCATGGGCCTAATAATTGCAGTAGTGCAATTTACGCTTGGATTAGTTACTGTATTTAGCAATGATTTCAGAACCCTTTCAAGAGAAAAGAATATGCTAAGCGCTTCAAAATTAATAAGCGCAGAATTTAAGGCGTCGGATATAAACAAATTGTGCAACGAATTGAATTACACAGGAATAAGAGTAAAACACGTAGAATACGAAGTGCTGGGGTTTTTTATGCCGAAAAAGGACACTGCATACGAACTGCCAAACACAGGCGCAGAACCAAAAGTGCTGTTTTTAAGAGATAATAATTACTTGCGCGTTATTGTGGGCTCTGGGGCAGGCAGCGACACAAAAGTCACTGTTTATGTATCTATGAAATATGGCACAAGTGTTGCAAACAAAACCCTTGAGTCAGGCGATTCGTATACAACATATTACGACTCCAAGGGCTATTTTGTTGTAAAAATAACATCAACTGTAGGCAACGGAGACCTTGACGAAATTGTAATAGGACCAATCAACAACAGAACATTAATAATGCCTGAAGTCAATAATGTGACAACCAGCAACGTGTTTGTCGGCGATTTAAGTTTTAATAATAGTTGCGGGAGGACAGCAATCAAAGGACCACAGTCATCTTTTTTAAGATACGGAACAATAATGCACGATTCTGAATTGTATCCTGTAAAAATTAAGGGTGATATATGGTGGACAGGTTAGGCTTTGTAAAAACTTTGGAAGCAATTCTTGCAGCAATAATAATGATGTCAATGTACGGCATAATTAATGATTTCATAACAAAGCAGGTAGGAGCTTATCAGCGCGACCCGACATTTTTAATGAATGATTTTATTGAGATGCTTGCAAAAAACAATTTGATAAATGATGCAATAAATAATTATGAGTATTCAGAAATGGACGCGCTTTTTTACGAATATTTCTTAAAATCCATATATTATTACTTTGAACCAAGATATTATGAACGTATCAAAGTCAAAAGCGAGATTAACAAAACATATCCAAACATTAGCTTTGTATATCACTTTCCATTTGGCATTGATGAAAACTCAGTAAGGGTGACTGGTAACGAATACGAATTGCCAACAAAAGCGCTTTTTAATTGGTACGCAACACCAATTGTCTTCTTAGAAGATATCAACAATTCATATGTAGAAGTTAATATAACAATTGAAGCGTCTGGAATAGATAATAAGACATTAATGTATTTTGTAAATGACAAACGTTCAATATTGGATGTTCATAAATGGACAAAAGTAGACCAAGACATGTACAATGCAACGCTTGTATTGTTTGTGCCAGAAGTGAAAAAGAATGTCTTAACATATGTCTATGCTGCGCAAAATGACAGCATGATTAATTTCACATATCCTTCTCTTAACAAAAATTTAGATATCCAATATTACCAGCTAAACACTTTTAAAACTACAACCGGTCTTGTTGTGTTCACGCCTGAAAATGTAAGCTCAACAAGAGATGACACATACTATATTGAATACACCCTTTACTCTCATCAAGATGATAATTATGCAGACATAAAAATCGTAAACAATACAGGAATTACAATAATCCCTGAACTTGATTATGTAAAGCACGGAAGCAGCCCTGCATATGCGACAACAAAAGGAGAATACTCTGTAAAAAGACTTTTCCCTAAAAAAGGAGGATTTGTTGAATTAACTGTTTATGGAGGATACTCATGAAAAAAGCGCAGTTTTTCATTGGAACAATAGTGCTTGTTGCATTATCAACATCAATAATTGCAGGCAGCTTGACAATACCAGAACAATTAAAATACAACAGCTTTGAAACTGATTTAAATGACTACAATAATATAATATTTGTTAAGAATTCAATTAAGGACTTGTTTAACAATTATTTTACAGACTACTGGATGCTTCCTTATGACTACAGAACAACAATCAAAGTATACAACAATTTTACATTAAAAGGAAATCTGATAAAAGTTCAATTAGACTTGCCCAATGACATTCATGAAGAGTCGTTAATATTAATTGACAGCGATGGAGATATAGTCCCCTTTGGCATTGAATGGACAGATGTATCAGAAAAACAAGGCGCATTATACTTTCAGTCGTCTCTTAATTCAATGGATAACGAAAACTATTATTTATACTACAATGATGTTTCAAACTCAAATAAAGATAATAAATACAAAGAGCAAATGGTAATATACAACAGCTCTTCCGAATACATTGACATTAGAACAGGACTTTACAGTCTAAGACTAAACAAAAGTCTTGGGGGCGCACTTACAAATCTTAACATTTCTGGAAAAGGGAATGTGCTAAACATTTTAGAAGCAAGGCTTAACTGCTCAGGAACAATATATAGCTTGTCTAACAGCAGTAATCAAGAATACGCTATTAATGATTACAATTACTTTTTAGAAGTCGCAATCACAGGCTCAAGATTCACAAACACAAGCTACAAAATAAAAGAATATTTCTTTCCAGATAGAATAATAATTAAAGACTTTTTAACTGTTGGAGCAGATTCGCCATGCAGCTCTTGGGAATTTTTTGTTGATGCAAAAAAAGATGATCTGCCAAATTACATAGACTCAAAAGAAAATTCTTATGCGCCTGTGCCTGTCATGGACCAAAACGGGCTTGACATGGGGGACTGGGCAGAATTCTATGGTGACAATTATGCCCTTGGCGTGTTAATAAGCAATAGTTCTCCATACAATTATCTTTCAAGCACAAGCAGCGAGAACATACTTTTGCTTAGAGCGCACAACGCGTCTCTTTTAAGCAAAGGAGCTTATAACAACACAATTACTATTATTCCAATGCATAATGACTCAATTAAAAATAATCATTTGAATTATGAAGTTAATGCGCTCACTTCAAACGATGACTTATTTAATGAAAAACAAGAATTGCTTAATATCCTTAAAAGATACTTTACGCAAGCAAACACATACGTAACAGTTACTGTTGACAACGCTCGCTCTATAGAACAGTACAATAACAGATCTAATTGGTACAGCAACTTAACGATGCGCTCCAGCATCAGAGCATTTGGACCTAATTTCAAGACGCCCCTTGTCATATCTGCAAGATTTCTTAAAGGTTTTGAACCAAGCTCGGTCGTACTAGTTGGCAGTGAAGGACCGCTAATTTCTCAACTTTCAACAGACAATTATATGAACAATTCATTTAGCCCTCTTCTTAACAACTCTTTAGTAAATAACACGATTCTTGTCCTTAACTTGGATGGGCGCGACTTTAATGTGAGTATTAACAAACAAGTTGCTGGCCCATTAAGTGCTTATGCATATTATCCGAATGGGACTTTAATCAATTATTATGACATTAACACAGATTTTTACAACATAGAATTTAAAGATATAAAGCAGTCTGGATTTTACAACATATCATTTAATGGCACTGATGCTTTATTCTTTGCAAACTCCTCGCTTCCAAAAATGGTCATAGGACTGCCAGCACAAGTCCATGCTGAGGAATTAATTTTGCCTGTAAATGAGACTACAAATAATATTTCCATTTCAATAGAAGCATTTAATAACAATGCTAGACTCATTGACTTCTTAAATAACACAGTAGCATCAGACAACGGAAGCACACTAAGCCTTAATGCTGATGTCGTAAAATGTCTTGACGGATGCTATTATAAACTGTTGCTTGAAAATGCAAGCCCTGCTTTTATTAGCTCATCACTTAATTATGCTTGCGCAAATGCGCTGTCTTGCATTAATCCTGATGAACCAAGAGTAGACATAGTAAGTTATGGCCTAACAAGCGAGTCAGGCGCGGATATGCACTATTACTACAATGTGGATACATACTCAACAAATTACAGCAAAAATACAGACTTAAAGTACAGCTTAAAAGACTATGAAGTCAACAACTCTTATTTTAGCTTTGATTTAGACGACTTAAAATTCATTGTTAACAACACTGACTGGAGTCTTGGCTGGACAACCTGCGACCCAGAATGCACAAATGGATTTAACAAAATCAAATTTTTAGAAACTGGTCCAGCACGCGTTGTGTTGTGGGCAAACGCAAGCCCTTATACAAAATACTATTTTTTCTTTTATTACAATGCTTCATTATTTGATGTTTTTATAGACTCAAGTCGCGAAGTGACTTTTGGACCAGACTTTAAAGTCGGGGGCAGCGACACTTTGTATTATGATTACTTGGGGTCTGGCTCATTAAGCGAAGGCAATACAGACAATTACATTAACAGAGTGCTGCTTAAAGGAGTAAACAATTACATTAGAAGAAAAAGCTTAAACAATTCATTTTCTGTTGTCTTTAAGCCGCGCGATTTATCATACAACAACTCTATCTTAGTCAATGACTCCACAGTGCGCTTTAAAGTTTACAAACCAGGGTTTTTTAGATTTTTAATTGATGTTGACCCAAATAACTATTTATATGACTTAAAGCAAAGAGAATGGATGTTCTCATTGCATTACAACATAACAGGCCTTACATACACTTTAAGCGAACATTCATAAAAAATCGATGTCTTTTGGATTCAAATCCAACTCATTTATCAGCATATTTTTAAAATCATTATTTTTACACATTATTTTCAAATAAGGAAGATACTCGTTCATTAATTTTCTTTTGCTTGCATGAATTTTTGTTCTTAATGCTTCCAAAACCCTATTCCTTGAAGCCCTATCGCTCTTTGTCTTCCACAATTTCAATATCTTTTTTGGAGAATTAAATTTGTAACAAGGGGTTTTTGTTTTTACTCCTCCTGTCATAAGCGCATTGGCATATGCCCAGTATCTATAATGTTGCCATCTTAAAACCCTTCCTATAAAAACATCAGCTCTTGACAAATAATTGTAAATTTCACTTAACTCTTTAAGGTCCTTTACTAATGATGCGTTTTCGCTTATCCATAACAGTTTTTCGTTAATATCCATTTCAACATCATCTAATGCTTTAAGCGCCTCATTAAAGTCCTTTGCATTATACAATCTGCTTAAGCCCTCAAAAATGCTTATTGGTTTTTCTCTGTATGTCAGCGCCTCAAATTCGTAATCTGTTATTTCTCCGTCCTTCCCAAGCAGTTCTAAATCATTTATTGCAGCGCGCGCATCTCCTTTTGCATTTGCAGCAATCTTATACAACAGCCCGTCGCTTACTTTTACGTTTTCTTTAGAACATATTTTCCTTAAGATTTTAGCAATCCAAGCAGCCCTTAACTTTCTGTATTCAATTATCTCACAATAATTTTTTAAGCTCCTTAGCTTTTGGTCCCACTTGTCTTTTGCAGTGAAAATTATAGCTACTTTTGACATTTTCACACATTTTATTAATTCAGGCATCCCTCCTCTATCAAGCAAGTCAACATCATCAATAAGCACAAGTTTTTCTCCAAAAAAACCTCTTGTAAGTATCGTATTTCTTAAAACACTATTTATGTATTCTGCGTTTCTTTTTTCGTCAACGCTTAATTCTATTAACTGCATTCCGCATTCTTTAGCAATTGCATATGCTGATGCGGTCTTGCCAGTTCCAGGAGGCCCAACAATTAGACAAGGCTTTTTTTCATTAACGCATTTTAGAACTTTTTGGATGCCTTGCCCTATTATCTCGCTTGTACTTTTCGGTGCATGCTTGTCATACCAAGGAAGGCTCATAAACCAGCACTACCTAAATAACACATTTGCGCTATCAATGCGTCTATTTGCAAATATTCATCAGCGCCTTCAACAATCCTGAATTCATATTCTCCAATTTTATCTATTAATTTTATCTTCAAAGCATGAGGCAGGTCCATTTTAATTACTTGAGAATGCAATTGTTTTATTGCATCAATGCCAGACAAGCCGTATTTTAACATAGTGTCCATCATTAGATTCTTAGCTTTCTCAAAATTTCCATCAAGTGCAAGCTTTACAACTTTTGTTATTTCATCAGGCTTAGCATAACTTGCAACTTCGTAAATTAATGAAACATCAACATTTTTTGAAATGCTTGCTGTTGCTTGCAACAAATTAATTGCTTTTCTTAAATCTCCTCTTGAAATTTCATACAATGCCTTTAATGCTTCATCTGATATTTTCAAGCCTTCTTTGCTTGAAACTTCTTTTAACAGCTCAATAACAGCCCCTTCTTCCAAAGGCTTGAATCTAAACACAGCGCATCTTGACTGTATTGGATCTATTATTTTTGAAGAATAATTGCAGTCAAGTATGAATCTGCAAGTTCCAGCATACTTTTCCATGGTCCGCCTAAGCGCGTGCTGTGCATCCTTTGTCAAAGAATCTGCCTCATCAAGAAGTATAAGCTTAAAAGGCATGCCTCCTATTGGCATTGTTCTTGCAAAGTCTTTTATTTTGCCTCTTATAACATCTATTCCCCGCTCATCGCTAGCGTTTAATTCAATGAAATTGTGCCCCCACTCGTCACCATAAAGCTCGCGCGCTATTGCCAAAGCACAAGTGCTTTTTCCAGTGCCAGCAGGCCCTGAAAACAAAAGATGCGGCATGCTTTTTGACTTAACAAAAGATTTAAGCCTTTTTACAATACTTACTTGCCCGTATATTTCATCCAATTTCTTAGGCCTGTACTTCTCAGTCCATATGTCCATGACTTTAAATTTTAGGGATAGGTTCTTTTTAATGTTTACGTAGGAGATTATCAAAGCATTTAAAAATAAACAATTTTTTAAAAATTCTCTAATGGATAAATACGAACCAAAGAAAATTGAAGAAAAGATAATAAAATATTGGAAAAAAAACAAAATATATGCAAAAGTTAAGAATGCAAGCAAAAAATGCAAGAAAAAATTCTCATTTATTGACGGCCCTCCATACACTACTGGCACAATTCACTTAGGCCACTCGTGGAACAAGGTCATGAAAGACATGATACTTAGATACAAACGAATGAACGATTACAATGTCAATGACCAGCCAGGATATGACATGCACGGCTTGCCTATAGAAGTGATGGTGCAAAAGGAATTCAAAATAAAAACTACAGACGACATATTAAAAATTGGGATTGGCAAGTTTACAGAAATGTGCAAAAAATATGCTTTAGAAAAACTTTACAAGATGAATGAAGAGTTTGCAAGACTGGGCGTATGGATGGACTGGGAAAACCCGTACATGACAATAAAAAACACATACATTGAAGGCAGTTGGTGGGCTTTAAAAAAGGCTTGGGAAAATAAACTGCTTTACAAGGGGAAAAAGGTCATTAGCTGGTGCCAAATATGCGGCACAGCGCTTGCAAAACACGAGCTTGAATACAAAAACATAAAAGAAAACTCCATATACGTAAAATTAAAAATTAAAGACTCCAACGAGCACTTAATAATCTGGACAACAACGCCATGGACGCTTCCTTTTAACATGGCAGTGATGGTGAATCCTGAATTAGACTATGTAAAAGCAAAAGTTGATGATGAAATATGGATTATTAGCAAAGCGCTGGCAGGCCCTTTTATTCAGGGCGTAATGAACAAAGAATTCACAATAATTGAGGAATTCAAAGGAGAAAGCTTGCTCGGCCTAAAGTACGAACATCCTTTACTTGATAAAATGCCTAAATTAAAAGAGTATTCTAAAAAGAAAGGAGTTCACACAGTAGTGCTAAGCAAAGAATATGTTGATACAAGCGCAGGGTCTGGATTGGTGCACTGCGCTCCAGGATGCGGTCCAGAAGACTATGAAGTTGGAAAAAAGTACAAACTGCCTGTTTTTAATGACATAGATGAGCAAGGGTTCTTTGGAGAAGAATCTGGCGCACTTAAAGGCTTGAGGGCAAAAGAAGATGATGAAAAAATTATCAAGTTGCTTGGCGACAGCGTATTAACGCGCGTAATGATAGAGCATGAGTACCCTCACTGCTGGCGTTCAAAAAATCCAGTGATATTTAGAGCATCTAATCAATGGTTTATTAAAACAAGCAAGTTAAAAAATAAGATGCGAGCCCAAAACAAAAAAGTTTATTGGGTCCCAGACTGGGCAGGCAGCGCATGGTTTGACTCGTGGCTTAAAGAACTTGATGACTGGTGCATCAGCAGACAGCGTTTTTGGGGAATCCCACTTCCAATATGGGTTTGCGAGAAATGCGGCAATGAAAAAATAATAGGTTCATGGGATGAGTTAAAAAAGATAAGCGGACTGAAAAAAGAAATTGATTTTCATAGGCCTCACATTGACAAAGTAACATTTAAGTGTAACAAATGCAAAGGGGTGATGAAAAGGATTCCCGACATTCTCGACGTATGGCTTGATTCTGGCTCTGCTCCTTGGAGCAGCCTTGATTTCCCGAGAACTAATAAGAAATTTGAAGGGTCTTTCCCAATGGACTTCATTATTGAAGGAAAAGACCAAATCAGAGGCTGGTTTAACTCGCTTATATGCTTAAGCAACGCCAGCTGGGGCATTGCGCCTTATAAGAAAATATATATGCACGGCTTTGTTAATGACAGTGAAGGCAGAAAAATGAGCAAAAGTCTTGGAAACGTAATCAGTCCCATGGAAATGGTTGACAAATTTGGGGCAGACATACTTAGATTTTATCAAATAGGCGCAACAAGCCCTGGCGTAGACCAAAAATTCAACATTAAAGACATGAAAGACACCCAAAAAGCGTTAAATGTCATATACAATACTCACTTGTATGCTTTAAAGAACTTTAAAATCGAACGCTACAAGCATAAAGAGCCAGCAATCAATTCTCCAGAAGATAAATGGATTGTTGGGCGCTTAAACAAACTAATTAAAGAAGTAACTGATGCAATGGAATCATACAACGTATATTTGGTCCCGCGCCTTGTCAAGCAATTTCTTGTTGAAGATTTCAGCAGAGAATACTTAAAACTTGTAAAAAACAGGATTGTGCTTGGAAGCAAAGAAGAAAAATTAAACACGCTTGCAGTCATTGACAAAATACTAAGAGAAAGTCTGAAATTGCTTTCAATCATCACTCCATTTATTGCTGAAGAAATGTATCTAAACTTAAGAAGTTATTTGGGGCTTAAAGAAGAAAGCATATTCATGCTTAAATGGCCTAAAGCAGAACCTTACAATGAAAAGTTCATCAAAGGATTCGAACTTGCAAGAAATGTGTCGCAAGCAATCCTTCACTTAAGGGAAAAAGCAAAGATAAACAAAAGATGGCCTCTTAAAACAGCATATATAGTGACAGAAGAAGAAAAGCGCATAAAGGACTTTTTAAATGTAATAAAAGAACAAACAAACATTAAAGAATTAAAGTTTGAAAACCCCCGTCTTGATTTTGACGTCAAGCCAGATTACAAGATGCTTAATCAGTTATTCCCAGGTGTTGTTGCGCAAATCATAAGCAGATTAACGCAATTAAGCCAGGAACTCGTAAAAAGAAAACTTGTCGAGTCAAAGTGCGTCAAATTAACAATTGATGCAAAAGAATATGCAATACCAGAAAATGCGTTTGTAATTTCTGAAAAACTGCCTCAAAATATAATTGGCGAGCAAGTAGGCGACAAGCTAAGAGTTTATATTGACACAGAATTAAATGACGAATTAATAAGCGAAGGATTTACTCGCGAAGTGATAAGAAGAATTCAAGAAACGCGCAAAGCCTTTGGACTAAAAAGAAATCAAAAAATAAGAGCAATCATTGAATGCGACAGCGAACTGACCCAAATGCTAAAAGAGCACATAGATTGGGTAACTAAGCAGACTAATTCAGAAGTTTCGTTTTCAAAAACAGTTGGAGACGCAACAGAATACAAAATAAAAGACAAAGAGATTAAAATCAATATAAAGACTATTTAAAATACCCTATAGTTTCCTTTTTTATCTGCTCTGCAAGTTTTTTGTCTTTGTTAATAATCACTTTAATCTCTGTTTTTGCTTCAAAAACATCTCGCGCAAAATTAATTAGATTAATATCTTCAATACTTTTTGCTTTTACAGCATAATTGTGCAACTTGCCTTTTATGTCGTCTGGAAGAAATATTTGAATCACAAGGTCGCCAAATACCATTATCTCGCTAATTCCTGCGCAGTTTACCCCAGTTTTTATATTTAATCCAATGCTTTTATAAATTTTTGAGCACCACTTATCCATCGGCGTTTTTCCAGAGCACAATATGTATATGTTGCCGTCAAGCTCTTTAACTTTCTTTGCCCAATTATACTCAGCCCTTAAATAAAATAAGGGGCGCCACTCATGGCTGTGATGAATGCATATCACACCCCCTTTGCTCTTTAGCATGTAGTTCTTTTGCAAATAATAAAGATACTTTTCAACGTCAAATAAAGTTTCAAACACAAGCAGACTCATAGAGCCGTTCATTTTAGCATCTAAAACGCCCATTATCATGTTGTGCCTATCTTTTGTATAATAATTTGATTCTGTCAATTCTGTATATGCGTGGAGGTCTTTAAGCCAGTTTAAATTTAATTTGTAGTTATGCGGCGCGTTCTTTTCCAAGACGCCCATAGAAATCAACTCTTTTACAGTTTTGTATACTGCCTGATATGTAATGCCCAACGAATACTTTTTCTTAATTTGATTATAAATTTGCTTGACACTTAAAGGCCAATCATACGAGAGAATTGTAATAATATAATCCTTAACAGTGTGCCTGCTTCCTGAGAATGGTATAAAAAAGCTAAGGCCCATTAAAATATCAAAGACTTAACTATTTTATATAATTAATTAAACTATTTAGTTTATTAATTTTTAAACATAGAATATTTATTTAACGTGAGAATACGCATGTATTTGGCATGATGGAATTTGAAGTTAAAATTGTCGATGTGCTGAATACAAACGAAGGCGTCACATTTATAATGAAAACAAAAGATGGAATAATTATCAAGCCAAAATTAATGAACTTTAAAGGGAAATTCTTTATAAATTTGGTAACAAAAGAAAGAAGAGCCCTTAATGTGGCTGAAATAATTAATCAAGTAACTAAAATCTTAAATTGCATAAAAAAAGATGATGTAAAAGAGCTTGTGTTTAATTATCCATGCATAACAAAAGAGTCTTTAGACGCTGAAAGACTGCTAAAAACTGCTTTTAAAACGCTAAACATTTCATTTGCAAATGAAAAAGAGCATGTGTATTTCTTTGATTGCCACGACCATTAGTATTTATAAATGAGTAGCTATTTTCTTTTATAAAGGGGGTTTTTTAAATGCCAGAAGACGTAAAAATAGAAAACGTTGTTGCAAGTGTCACAATATTTATGGATGTTCCATTAGAAAAACTTGCAGCTACACTTCCAAACACAGAATATAATCCTGAGCAGTTTCCAGGACTTGTGCTTAGGCTTAAACATATAGGAATTACAGCTCTTGTATTCAGTTCAGGCAAAATGGTCTGCACTGGAGCCAAATCAGAGGAAATGGTAAAAGTAGGCGTAAAAGAAATACTAAAAGAACTAAGAAAAATTGGACTAAGCACAAACAAGAAACCAGAAATAACAATACAAAACATGGTGGCGTCAGGCAATTTGCACATGACGCTTAATTTAAACACATTGGCGTTCAAGTTAGAAAACGCTGAATACGAGCCAGAACAGTTTCCAGGACTAGTATACAAAGTCCCAAACAGCCACATAACATTCCTGCTGTTTGGAACAGGAAAAATAGTGTGCACTGGAGCAAAAAACGAAGAAGAAGTCAAAACAAGCGTGAAAAAACTAGCAATAAAATTAAAAGGATTAATTAAAAAAGACTAATTTTTCCCTTTATTCTTTTTCCAAGCGAAATCAGGGTCAACTTTCTATTTTTAAATTTTATAAAACAAATAAGTTTTTATTTTAGCAGGGGGAAAATTATTAGGGGGATTAAATTGGAAGAGAATTTAAGAGCATTTAGAGACTTTATAACTAATAATTTTGGCAAAGACATAGCTAAAGCAATAGCAAAAGGAGAAGAATCCTTTTTTATCGACTTTAAGGTGCTTGACTCTCAAGAGCCAAAGCTTGCTGACGAACTTCTTAACAATCCAAAAGAATTCCTTGAAATGGCAAGAAAAGCGTACGAAGACTTGGGTTTTAATTTGGAGCCAAGATTTATTAATTTACCAGAATCCAACACAGTAAAAATAAAAAACATAAGAACAAAACATTTAGGAAAACTAATTCAAATAGAAGGTCTTGTAAGACAAGCTTCTGAAGTGAGGCCTGCAAGCTCGTCAATAATATTCGAATGTCCTGCATGCGGTCAATTAATAGAAGAAAAACAAACAACAAACAGAGTCAAAGAGCCCAAAAGATGCCCGCAATGCGGGCGCAGGGGGAGATTTTCACAGCATGAGAAAGTCTTAGAAGATGTCCAAAAAATTGTCATTGAGGAGGCTCCAGAAATGATGGAAGGAGGAGAGCAACCCCAAAGAATTAATGTCATATTAAGCAAAGACTTGGTCGACCCTTCAATTGTTTTAAAGACTTGCCCAGGGTCAAGAATACAAGTTGTTGGAGTTGTCGAAGAAGTGCCTATATATTTAAGAACTGGGGCTAAAAGCACAAGATTTGACATACTTATAAATGCCAATGCCATAAAACCAATAGAGTACGAATTTACTGAAATAGAATTAACTGAAGACGACATTGCTAAAATAAAGAAAACTGCAAATGATCCAAGAATCTATGAAAAACTTGTTAATTCAGTCGCACCCACAATTTTTGGCAATGAAAAAATAAAAGAGGCTATTGCAATCCAACTATTTGGAGGCGTTAGAAAAGAGAGGGCAGACGGCACTGCTGTAAGAGGGGATTTGCACATATTGCTTGTTGGAGACCCGGGCGTCTCAAAAACCCAGATGCTAAAATATGTTTCAACGCTTGCGCCAAAAGCGCGCTATGTGTCTGGAAAAGGAGCTTCTGGGGTTGGCTTAACAGCATCAATAGTCCGCGATGAGTTTGTTAGGGGCTGGAGCCTTGAAGCTGGCGCATTAGTTCTTGCAAACAAAGGAATTGCAATTATTGACGAGCTGGACAAAATGAGCAATGACGACCGCGTTGCAATGCATGAAGCGCTTGAAAGCCAAACAGTAACAATTGCAAAAGCAAATATCCATGCAACACTAAATGCGCAGACAAGCGTTCTCGCAGCAGCAAATCCAAAATATTCAAGATTTGACCCTTATGTTCCTGTTCCTGAACAAATTGATTTGCCTGCAACCCTTATCAACAGATTTGACTTAATATTTCCAATGAGAGACATACCAGACAGAGAAAGGGATGAAAAAATCGCGTTACACATGCTAAATGTCGCAAGAGAGCCTAAAAAGAACTTAGGCATTTTTAATCAAGAATTCTTGCGCAAATACATAGCGTATGCAAAACAAATTAACCCAAAATTAACTGACTCTGCAATGAACGAACTAAAAGAATTCTATGTTTCATTGCGAAATAAAAGAGTTATGGGAGAAGACGAAGTTCGCCCAATACCAATAAGCCCCAGGCAATTAGAGGCTCTAGTCCGCTTAAGCGAAGCATACGCAAGGGTGAGACTCTCAAACAAAGTCACAAAAAAGGATGCTGAACGCGCAATTAGCCTTTTAAAATTCTGCCTTTCAAAAGTCGGCGTTGACCCAGAGACAGGCGAAATAGACATTGACAGAATAGTTTCTGGAGTCACAGCATCAAAACGCAATAAAATAATGATTATTAAAGAAGTCATAAAGGAACTTGCAGAAAAATTCGGAGAAAACATTCCAATAACAGACATAATTGAAGAAGCAAGGAACAGAGGCGTCAATGAAGAAACAAGTGAAGAAATTATTCAGAAAATGAAGAGAGAAGGAGAAATTTTTGAGCCAAAGCACGGGATTATAAGAAGATTGCCAAAATAGTATACAAATCCTTATAATATCTAAAAAATCTTAAAATAATATGTTCACGCAAAGGCACACTGCATATAAACTAACAATAAAAGACATAGTGAGCAACCCTTATGTGCAAAGGGAAGGAGAAGTTGATTATGTCAAAGTAGGCGACTTGCAAGTTGCCAGGGCAAGAATTTTAGCAACAATAGTAAACAAGATGACTTTTGATAACAAAAGCGGTTTTCTTGTTCTTGACGACGGAACAGAAACAATAAGGGTGCGCGCATGGGAAGACAACTTTGAATTAATTGACAATGCAGTAATTGGAGACCTAATAGAAGTCATAGGACGCATAAGACAATACAATGATGAAGTGTACATGACTCCTGAAATCATAAAAAAAGCGACTCCAGACTTTTTTGTCTTAAGAAAGCTTGAATTAAGCAAAAAAAAGCCTGTTGTTAAAGAAAAAGAAGAGGAAAAAGAGAATGAAAATGAAAATCCATTTGGCAAAGACGAAATGTACGAGCTAATTAAAAAATTGGACAAAGGAACTGGCGCAGAACTTAAAAGCATCATAGAAAAGTCAAAGCTTGACAAACAAGAATGCTTAAAAATCATTCGCGAGCTCATGGGTGACGGCTTAGTATTTGAACCAAAAGCAGAAAAATTCAAGGTTTTAGATTAACGTAAGCCTTAGATAAACTTATAAGAGTTTAATGTTGTAATTTGAAATATGAAGAAAAAACTAATTCCTTCTTCTTTTGAGATCATTGAAGAAGCTGCTAAAAGCAATCCTAAAGCAGACATAAATGAAATACATTCAAAAACTTTTGAATTAATCAAAAAATATAGAAAAGAGTATTATAAAAATAAAGTTAATGCTTTTCTTTCTAGAAAAA
Source organism: Candidatus Parvarchaeota archaeon (assembly GCA_017608505.1). GTDB lineage: Archaea > Nanobdellota > Nanobdellia > WJKC01 > WJKC01 > JAFCFT01. Next base: position 31,491 of record JAFCFT010000003.1, read on the forward strand.
GTTTAGCAGGCCTCTCAAAAAAAATAAAAATTAAAATAAAAAGAGAACTATTAAAACCAATAAAAGTTAAAGACAAAGAATATAGTAATTTTATGGAAGAAGCGTCAAGAAGAATTAGTCAGACGCTACAAGTTATTTCTGGTAATATAGCAGAATTATGTGTTGAAAGAGAATTAAAAAAAGCTGGATTAAAATTAGGCGTACATTATGTTAAAAGAGCAGAAAGGGCAGATTTCACAGTTTATTATCCTCAAAAAGAGAATTTTAAGAAAAAACATAGAATTGAAGTAAAAAATGTCAAACTAAGAGAAAGGGGAACAAGAGGTTTGGCTTTTGATGGTGATACAATGATAGGTTTTTTTAATCAACCTTCTGAATTTACTGCCTCTAACATTGAGATTATAGACAAACATTGTAAAAAAACAGGCGGATATTGTTATGTTCCTCCAAAAACTTTAAAATTAATCAAATATAAAAACACGAGATTTAAATCAAATACTAAATTTGCCAAAGACATGAAGAAGTTTGTTAAAAAAGGTTTTATTTAAGGGGTTTCCAAAAATCTAAAATATACTCAAAAGTGGTTCCTAGCGTAATATAGTTGCTTGGCCATCCAAATATGCCTGCGCCATTTATTAAATTTCTTCTATCCCATATTATAATATTTCTTAATTCATAACCTGCGTTGGTCATGGCTTCAATAACATAAATATGAAGAGGTATTCTTCTATTTTCCCACCACAAATCTGTTATATTAATAACGCAATGCGCTTTTGGTTTTAATAAAGGCAGGATTTTTTGGTAAATTTTCCCCAACTCTTTAGCATATTTTTTTGGTTCCATAGTCCCTAAATCTCGCGGATTATTTGAATATTGTTGAATTTTTTTATATTGATCATTGTATCTTGCTTTTCCCATTAAGCTTTTGTTTAATCTAGGCCTATTCAACATATTGGCGTAGGGAGGAGAAGTAACACACAAAGAAACTGTGTTTTTTTCTAAATAATCTGAAATATTTATAGCGTCATCGCATATTGCTATTTGTTTAGTATCGCATAGTGTTTGTTGAGACAACCTCTTTTTAGCAAAATCCACATACTCTTTTTTTAAATCAAACCCAACTGCATTTCTTCCTGTATCCTTTGCTGCAACTAAGGTAGTCCCAATACCCATAAAAGGATCTAACACTAATTCTCCTTTGTGTGTAAAAAGTTCTATGCATTTTTTAGGAAGTGCTATTGGAAAAACTGCAGGATGTATATTTTTATCTCTTATATCTCTGCTTTCGTAATAAAATTCCCAAATTGCAACTTGGTTTTTAAGCCATTCTTTTGCAGTTAAACAATTAATATGATTTCGGCTACAATTACAAGTTTTTATATAATTTATATTTAATTTTTTACTTGTCATTTTTATTTCCTCGCATTTTTGGTTTATCCCAATAAGGCGACTTACATTTTGGACATACAACAGGGACATCCTCTGTCCTTGTTATCCATTTATGATTACATCTTTCGCATTTGCATTCATAAACTTTAATTTCTTTTTTACTCATTATTTTATATAAAATTATTCTACTTTAAATATTTTATTATAGTTAAATACCACAATCAAGAACCTGTTGAAACACAAGCCTTAAAAAGCATTAATTGCATTCACAATTCTATGGTTTGGAAATACTCTTACGAAGAACTGCTTAAAAGAGCAAGAAGTCAGCTGCCAGCAATAGTTTTTGAGAAAAAAAGATTTGAAGTTCCGCGAGTAAAAGGAATGATACAAGGCAATAGAACAATTGTTAACAACTTCAAGGCAATTGCAGATTATATTGCCAGAAAGCCGGAACATCTTATGAAATTCTTATTAAGAGAGCTTGCAACCCAAGGCATACTTGAGGGGCAAAGAGCAACATTTACAGGCAAATTCTCAAGCGCAATATTAAACGAAAAAATCAATAAATATGTTAATGAATTTGTCAAGTGCGGCGAATGCGGCAAACCAGACACAAAGTTAATTAAAGAAGGAAGACTAACATTCATGAAGTGCATGGCATGCGGAAGCAAAAGACCTGTTAGGAGCATAAAATGATACTAAATGCAAAAGTTTCTGGAAAAGACTACTTAGTGTGCGTGTGTGACGAGAATTTGCTAGGCAAAACACTTGTAGAAGGAGATGTTGAAATTAAAATAAGCAGGCAATTTTACGGAGACAAAAAAGCAAGCGAAGAAGAAGTAATACAAGAGCTTAAAAAAGCAACAATAATAAATGCGTTTGGAGAAGAGTCAGTAAATGCCCTTAAAAAAGTTAAAGATATCTCAAGCACAATATACATCCAAGGAGTTCCTCACGCGCAATGGGTAAAACTTTTTTAAATGCATACTAACTAAAGTTTCTTAATGGATGAAGAAGAACAAGAGTTTCGCGAAGGAGAAGAACTAATTAGAGTCAGGCTCCCAAAAGGCAGGGAAGTCATAGGCATTGTTGTCAAACTGCTTGGAGCTGCCAGAATGGATGTTAGATGCGTTGACGGAAAAACAAGAAGATGCAGAGTTCCAGGCAGATTTAGGCGAAGGCTGTGGATTAAAGAAGGCAATTTAGTTATTGTTGAACCGTGGGAAATTGAAGGGAATACAAAAGGGGACATAGTATACAAATACAATAAAACTCAAGAAGGGTGGCTTAGGAAAAAAGGATATCTTCAAAAGCTTGAAGAAGAGTTCTAAAACCGACGATATTTCGATGCACTATTTATTGTTTCTTAACAATTAATTTAAAAAGAGAAATACAATACTAGCGATATGAAGACGCTGACACTAGATTTAACAAGCAAGTGCAACCTGAACTGCGAGTACTGCTACGTAAATAGAAAATTAAAAGACATGTCTTTAAAAAAAATAATCAAATTACTAAAACAAGGTGTTGAAAACGGCTTTACGCACTTAATAGTATCAGGCGGCGAGCCTTTATTAAGACGCGATTTAATAAAGATTTTAAAAACTGCAAAAGAATTGAAATACGCAATTAGATTAAATACTAATGGAACCCTAATAACAGATGATTTTTGTAAAAAAGTTAAGAACTTAGTTGATGTAATCCAAGTAACAATAGATGGGTCCAAAGACACTCATAACAAATTAAGAAGCAGAAGCTATGACAAAGCGCTTTTGGGCCTTAAAAAAATCATAAAACATGGCATTAAAGTCTGCGTTGCAACAGTATTATCAAAAGATACTTATAAAGAAATACCACACACTATAAAATTGTGCGAAACACTGGGCGTTGACTATTACAGATTAATAAGATTAATACCGCATAAAAAAGAATTAAAAAGCAAAGTAGTCACTAAAAAAATGAACAAATTGCTAATCAAATACTTAAAAGCTCAAAATAAAGTCAAACCCAAAATATTCTATGAAGGCATATGCACAAACAACTGTCCTGCTGGCAAAGAGTACTTAGGAGTAAATCCTGACGGCTCAATAGTTCCATGCATCTTTTATCAGAAAATTATTGGCAAGAATTTTAAACAAGCGCAAAAAAGCGATGCCTTAAAAGAAATATTAAACAATCCTTGCAAAGGTTGCAAAGCGCTTGCATATTACGGAGGTTAAGGCTTTATGCAAAAATTAAAGACTAAAAAGAAATATGACAATTTGTTTGAAGTGACAAAAGACGGCAAGCAGATATTGTGGCTTAATGAAGAACTGTCAAACAAAATAATAAATAATGACTTGTATAAAGCCTTGCTAACGCAGTTTCAGTATGACAATGGCATAGAAGTAAGACTTAATAACACATACAATGCGCATATCGAAGAAAAATCAAAGCCGCTAGAAATTGAATTATTGCGCAACAACACTATTATTGAGGAGCTGCCGCTGAATGATATATATTCAAATTTTTATAAAAAAGCAACGCAAAACACAAGGTTTAGACCTTACAACGTAAGCTTTAACACATACAAAAACACCCCTTATCCAAAAAGCTCTAAAGCAAGCTACCAATCTTTGGGCGACATTTTCAAAAATTACAAAGGACTCTTTGGATGTTGCAGTTAAACCAAAAATAAGAAAATTAAAGACTTCCTAAAAATAATTCATGGCTAGGAGAAGACCAAGAGAAGAATGGAAAGTAGAGCAAGGCGTATTTGACAACACTACGCTGGACGCGCTTTACAAACTGTATCCAAAATACTTTGACAGGCTGCGATTTGTCATTAGCACTGGCAAAGAAGCAGATGTATACTTAGCCGAGCGCGGAGAAGAAAGGGTTGCAATAAAATTATATAGAATGGTGGCTCGTTCTTACAGAGATATTTACAAATACATTCAAGGAGACCCAAGATTTGAACATGTGCGCAACAGGATGCGCGATGTCATATTTGCGTGGGCAAAAAAAGAATACAAAAACTTAGAAAGAGCAATGCAGGCAGGCGTAAGGGTCCCAAAACCAATAGCTGTTGAAAAAAATGCTCTTGTAATGGAGTTCATAGGAGAAGATGACATGCCCGCAACAACAGCAAACAAACTTCCGCCAAAAGACCCTGCAACATGGCGCAGAAAAATCTATAAATGGGTCCAGGATCTATGGGATAAAGCCAATTTAGTGCATGGCGACTTAAATAAATTCAACATAATGAATTTTAATGAGGAGCCAGTAATAATTGACATTAGTCAGGCTGTTTTAAAAGAGCATCCATTAAGCTTGGAATTGCTTAAAAGAGATGTTACAATAATAAGCAACTGGTTTAAAAAAATGGGTGCAGATGACGGAAGCCTAATAAAATGGCTTAAAGGCGTGATAAAATGAGTTATGAATATAAAGTATTAATTCCGAAAGAAAGGGTTGCAGTCCTTATTGGCGAAAAAGGAAGCACAAAAAAAATGATAGAAAAGCGAACTGGCACAAAATTAATTGTCAAAGAAGAAGAAGTAACAATAATAAGCGAAGATTCGTACAAAGGCTGGGTCACGCAATCTATAATAAAAGCAATTGGCAGAGGATTTAAGCCTACAAAAGCTTTAATGCTTCTAAATGAAGGCTATGAACTAGAAATAATAGAAATCATGGATTATGGAAATACAAAAAAAGACAAAGTAAGACTAAAAGGAAGAGTGATTGGAGAAGAAGGCAGGTCAAGAAAATTTATTGAAAGAGAAACAAGGTGTTTTGTAAGCGTTTATGGCAAGACAGTGAGCATCATAGGGCCCCAAGATAAAATAGGCATTGCAAAAAGGGCTGTTGAAATGCTTTTAAGCGGAGCCCAGCACCATACAGTCTATAAATACATCGCAAAAAAGATGAAAGAAATGAAATTAAGAGAAATGGGGCTAATTTAAGAGTTAATTTTTAAAAATCTCTTTATTTTAATATTATTTTTGCAAAATATTTATTGTAGAATATCTATTTTTTCCAAAAACTTTAAAAATACTTGTTAATTCCCTTAATTTATGGCTGAAAAGACTATTGCAGAAGAATTGGCAAAAGAAATGAAACAAACTAGCGTAGCTGAATTTTTCGAAAGAAACAGACACTTATTAGGATTTGACTCTAAAATAAAAGCAATGCTTACCTGCGTCAAAGAGATTGTTGACAACGGCATTGACGCTTGCGAAGAAATGATATATGAGTGCAAAAGAAAAAGAAAAGACTACGTCCTCCCAGAAATCCACGTAAAAATAAGCAAAGCTGGCGAAGACAGATACACAATAAGAGTCATAGATAACGGCACAGGAATAGTCAAAGAGCAAATACCACATGTTTTTACCCGCCTCCTTTACGGCTCAAAATTCCATAAAAAGAAGCAAGGAAGGGGCCAGCAAGGAATAGGCGTCTCTGCAGCAGTGCTTTACTCCCAACTTACAACAGGAAAAGCAACTCATGTTGTTTCAAAAACAGGACCTGACAAGCCAGCCTACTTTTATGATTTGCGAATCGACACTTCAAAAAACAGGCCTGAAATAGTAAATGAAGGCGTTATTGAAAGATTCAAATGGGACCATGGAACCCAAGTCGAGCTTGAAATCCTTGGAACTTACCTTGCAAAAGGAGAAAAAAGCATTTACGAATACTTAAGAAGAACAAGCATAGTAAACCCTCATGTAAGAATCACATTCATAGACCCTGAAGGAAAAAAAGTAATTTTCCCAAGAACAAGCGAAAGCGTTCCTAAAGAGGCAAAATCCATCAAACCTCACCCATACGGAATCGAAGTTGGAGATTTTATAAGAATGGCTGCAACAACAAAAGCAAAAACAGCCCTTACATTCCTTACCCATGATTTCTCAAGAGTTGGCCCAAAAGTCGCAAAAGAAATTCTTGAAAAAGTCGGCGTAAATCCAAGATACAAACCATCTCAAATCACTAGAGAACAAGCTGTCGAAATTGTGCGCATCATGCAAAACACGAAATTCATGGCCCCTCCGCTTGACTGCTTAAGCCCAATTGGAGAAGACGCTCTTCGCAAAAGCTTAAGAACAGAGCTTGACGCAGAATTTGTCACAACAGTAAGCAGAAGCCCTAGCGTATATAAAGGAAACCCTTTCTTAATCGAAGCTGCTATTGCATATGGAGGCAGTCTTCCAACAGACAAACAAGTAAAAATAATTAGATTCGCAAATAAAATGCCCCTTCAATACGACGCAGGTGCTTGCGCAATTACAGAAACAATATCAAATATTGATTGGAGGCGCTACGGACTATCTCAAACAGGAGGAAGAGGCATTCCAGTAGGTCCTGCAATATTTCTTGTCCACATGGCTTCAACATGGATCCCATACACGTCAGAAGGAAAAAGCGCAATTGCGCATTATGACGCAATAATGAAAGAAATGAGGCTTGCGCTTCAAGACTGCGCGCGCGATTTAAGGCGCTACTTATCAAGAAAACACAAAGCATTAAGACAGCAACAAAGAACTTCAACATTTATCAAATACTCTGAAGAATCTATAAAAGCGCTTGCTGAATTAACTGGAGAAAAAGAAGAAGTTATTAAAGAGATGTTTAACAAGTTAATTGAAGCAAAAACAGGAGGCGCGCCTCAAATAAGCGAGCCTGCTGCGCCTAAAGACGAAGACTTTGAAGAAATTGACAAATTCATAAAAGAGGAGGGTGAAGAAAATGAGTAAAAAAACTAGAACTGAAGAATTAGAAAAGCTTGCGCAGTTTGGAAAACAAGTATTAGAACAAATCAAAAAAATGGAAAATCCTCACATTCAAATCCCGCTACGAAGCCTTTCAAACACAATTTTTGACGAAGATAAACAAATATTAAAACTTGGCAATAAAAAGCAAGTTAGGACTTATTTTAACACAGCGCACACAAAAAAATTCATGCAGACCCTGCTTATAGCCTCAGCTTGCAAAGAGTTAATAAAAAGCGGCAAAACAACAAGCATAAGGGACCTATTCTACATGACAAAACATACAATAGGCACAAGCAAAGAAAACACTTTTGAAGACCAAGAAGAAAGCAATGCAATCATAGAAGACTTAGAAGTCACAATAGACGCATTAAGAGAAAATCTTCATTTATTTGCAAGCACAAGGGGCGCAATGGTAGGCAATGCCACAATTGTCGACTCAGGCGACACCATTAATCTTAGAAAAATGGGTTCTGGAGGATGGGGAATCCCTTCAATTGTTGAAGAAGAAGTCATCCAATTCAAGAATGTAGAAGCAGAATTTGTATTGGTCGTAGAAAAAGACGCTATGTGGCGCAGGCTTAATGAAGACAAGTTCTGGAAAAAACACAACTGCCTTTTAATGCACGGCCAAGGAATGGCCCCGCGCGGAGTGCGCAGGCTGCTCTGGCGCTTAAATCACGAATTAAAACTCCCTGTTTATGTGTTTGTAGATAATGACCCTTGGGGATTTTACATATATTCTGTCTACAAACAAGGAAGCATTAACTTAGCATATGAAAGCAAAAGAATGGCAGTAACAGACGCCAAATTCATAGGCCTCTCAAGCTTTGACCAAGAAAAATTCGACATCCCAGACAATGCCACAATCAAGCTCACTAAAACAGACATAGCACGCTGCCGCCAAATTCTTGAATATCCTTGGTTTCAGAAAAAATCATGGCAAAAGGAAATCAAGCACATGATGAAAAAAGGCGTAAAACTTGAATTAGAGGCATTAAGCAAAAAAGGCCTTGAATTCACAGCAAACACATACCTTCCGCAAAAAATAGAAAATAAAGACTGGCTTGAATAAAATTTTACATATTTAATTTAAAATAGCGCGTGCTTTGGAAAAAATTAAAGACTAAAAGAATAACATTAAGGCATTAGTTACTGCAATAGAATATTTAGGCAGCATAATGTTTATATTGCATTCAGACGAAAACAAAAAACATTTAAGTGGAATATAAATTTCTATGTTATTAAGTGCCCAGGTAGCTCAGTAGGTAGAGCGTCCGACTGTTACCCAACGCTGAACAGAACATTACGGCGTTGGATTGATATCGGATGGTCGCAGGTTCGAGTCCTGTCCTGGGCGCATTACTTTCTTTTAAATAATAATTTCAACTCACATAGTGGCGATCATCAATGACTTAAAGATAATAAATGGGAAAAGTACAGATGTTATGAAAAGATATTAAAAACCTTGAAATTTGCAGAAAGTATTTATTCGTAAACGTATTTAAATATTAATGTTAATAATTAGGTATCGCTATGGTTCAGGCTGGAGTGCTTGGGGAGAGTAAAACAATTACGCCAGGCTCGTCTATTGATGAATTGCTTGACAAGTACTTAAGTAAATCTAAGTATGCTAAGAAGCTTAAGCCTGATGAGTTAGTTCGTAAGAAGAATAAATTATACAATTTACTCTTGGAGGTTGGCAAGACAAAACTAAAGGATGTTGAGGAAGTATTAAGTCTTTACCAGAGCATTCCTTTATGGCAGAATTCAAAGGACTTGCCAGATGATGCTAACTTGCTTGACGCTGTGTTAAGGGAGGAGGAATGGGTTTACAAGCCAGACGCATTAGAATACTTGTTAGAGAAGTACAAAAAGGAAGGTGGAAAAGACTTCAGGATTATTTTACATTACCATAACGGAGTCATTACTAGTGGAAGGCCTGATTATAAGACTAAATATTCTACTCTTAAGGCAGTGGCTAAGTACCTAGGAGATACATTATAGTCTGTAGCGCTTGTACACGTTCTTGCATGGACTGCCGTAACAATAGAAGTACTCACTACTAGTTAGATTAAAGATTAATGAGGCGACAGTTATTACGCCACTGTCGTGTCCGCAAATGCCTGTCCCTGCATGTCTAAAGTGTGACCTAAGTAGCCCTATTACTCTTCCAATCAAGTCATTGTTTAAAGGATAATTAATCAGTGTTTTTGCAATTACATCGACAGTGACGTACCTGTGCATTGAGTCGGTGTAATCCCTTTCAGTCTTAGCATTAGGAATTTTCTTAATTGAATGATTAGTTGATATAATGTAGTTGTCAGACTCTCTACATTTGCACGCCACTCCATCCTTAGAAGATAGTTTTTCAACAACAATTGCTTTGTCCTTGTTAAAAAGGAGTAAGTTATAGCCGCTAATGCATGGCGTATTCTCTGCAATCTCCTTTGCTTTATTCAAACTTGATGCCTCGTTAAGTATTTTCTGGACAACCAGTGATGGTGGCAGGCCAGCATGACTTCTAAGAAAAGACTCCTTTTCATCTTCATCCTTTATTGTGCCATAATCTTTTAAGATTTTTTTGTAGTCTCTTTCAAGACCATTTTTAGGTCTTAGCGTGTTGAGAAATACTCCTATGCTCTTCTCATTAACACCTGCTATAGAGCCAATCAGCGGTGTTAGAGTAACTGATAAGGATTTGTGAAAGCCTGGAGGGTGATTACTCCTTAAGATGGTGTATTGTAGCGCTCTTGACTTAAGGTCTACATTGCCTCCAGCAACCTTCTTGCATAGGACAAATGAAGTGCATCCTTCTTGATTGCGAACAGATTCAATAAATAATCCATCAAGGATGCCGAGACGCATAAGTGGCTCTTTCTCATCTATGTATGTTCCTTCATATTCTTTTTTATCTTTACTATCTAAGTAGTTAAATAGTTCGGTAGCATAGCCTTGAAGCTCGTCCCAAAACGTGTTTCTTTCAAAGAAGTTTATACTTTTAATCATTAAATCAGAAACGGCTCCAATTTCGTCTTCTTGTTCTATTAATGGTTTGCCACCAAGTCTATACGTTTTTAACGTATGCAATATGTTCTTATGGTATGCTCTTGCTAGATTCCTGCCTAAATCATAAAAAGACATTAATTTAAAAATAAGTTAGAATATTTATTTAATTTTCTAATGTTTGTTTTTATGATTTTTCTTTTTTGAAGCCTTAAAAATATTAAAATAGTTGAGGTCGTTATTTTGGGCGCATTACTTTCTTTTAAATAATAATTTCAACTCGCACAGCAACATTTTGTAATTAAGAGCAAAGTGTATTGCAATTAAAAAGCTCATTAAAAAGCTAGGAAGTGTGTGGACAGATTGAAGTGTGCCTTTGTCAAAGCCAAAAAAGGTCCAGCCAGTTTCACGAGCTATTCGACTGCTAGGAGCAAAATGCAATCCAAGGCCACTAAAGAACACAATGATAAAGAAAAGCAACAGCAATAATGAAATTGCGCCTCTTAATTTGACAATATTCATTTATCAAGAATAAAATGTTTCTTTTTTAAAAACTATTCGTTTAAAGCTTCGTTGATTAAAAACCCAGGCCACTCCCAGCAATTGAATTTTTTGCACATAAAAGGCTTAATATCATGAATTGTGCATTTATTGTCCTTGCTTAAAAATGGGCATTTTGGAAGTTTTTTCCCATCAGAGTCAAACCAAGCAAGGAAGTGTCTGCCATTCCATTTAAGAAATTTAATGATATCAAAACGCCCCATTTGGGCGTATTTTTTGACTTCTTCTCTGCTTATAGTGATAAGACCGCAATAGTATTTGCAGCATCTTCCGCATTGAATGCAAATTTCCATACAAATATTTATAGGATAAATGATAATAATTTTAATGGATTTAAAAACAGTGCTCGACAGTATTGATGAAGCAGTTCTTTTGACTGACAAGAAAGGGCAGGTGATAGACGCTAATAAAAATGTCAAAAACATATTTGGATTAAGTAAAAAAGAAATAATTGGAAAAAAATACACAGTGCTTGGAATTAAAAAAAGAGGCGGGATACAAAAGTTTAAAGAGAAGATTGCAAAAATCAAAGTGAAGAAGATAGTGACGGCTTTTTAATGATAATTAAAGATGTCACAGAAGAAGAACATTTAAAAAATATAGCAAAATTAAATCAGGAGATTATTAAAAAAGCGTCTTTTAGGATATACATTGTAAATGAAAATGGCATTATCGAGTTTGTCAATAATGCAATAATTAAGATGTCTGGAACGAGTAGAGAGCAGTTTATTGGAATGAATGTTTTTGAACTTCCTACATATAAAAAGAAGCCGAAAGGAAAAATAGATGAAGAAATTAAAAAACACATTAGAATGCTGGGAAGCGCTTTGTATAGCATTAGTCCGGAGATACATGAAGAAGATTGGAATTGTGTTTTAAAATTTGCAAAAGAAAACAGGATTAAAAACTGCCAATTTTGGCTTAGAGGCTGGCCTGATGTTCCAAATCCAAAAGTGAAAGCTGAAACAATAATGAAAGCAATGAACTTGGAAGAAAAATACGGAGTAAAAATTTATTTTGACATAAATCCAGAATATATAGTGTGACTATTCAAGCATTCTTTTTTCGTATTTTTTTAAATAATTGATAGATGTGTTTACGTCTGCAAAGAGTTTTTCCACTTCTTCTACATGCTCTTTTTTAACAGCGCTGTTGCCTGCAACAATGCTTGCAGGAGCAAGGAGATGCACAGCATGCCTTAAGCTGGTCTTGTCGCCAATGCTTGTTAAATAATCCAAAGCTTCTGGAGAGAGTTCAATGCCTTCAACTTTGCTTCTTATTTTTAATATTTCCTTAATTTCGCTAGCAGAGTAATCTGAAGTATTGATTATTAATAGGCGGTCTATTAAGTCAAGGGGCATGCCGTGAGGCGCTTTGATGCTTGTGCCTCTGATTTCGCTCATTCCTCTGTTTGTCGCGAAAATTATAATAGGTGCAAGTTCGCCTTCCATAGCCCTGTTAAGAAAAGCAAAAGATTCTATGTCAAGCATGCTGCATTCGTCTATAAAAAGAACACCAGGAATTATTTCTGCTTTTCCGCTTTCAACCCAAGATTTAACTGTGCTGTTTATTTCAGACCTTAGTTCGCTGTCAACTTCTTTGCTTGACCCGCCAAATAAAACGCTGAAAAAGTCGCTCCTTGCAGCGCGCGCATTTAATACATCCATTTGATGAAGAGTTAAAGTGTAAACAAATTCTTTGTTTTTTAAAACAGTTCCAGAAGGCACAGGCAATAATTCTTCAGCGCTTAAGTCTAGTTTTTTATCTTTAGCATATTTGCTGGATTTTCCTAATTTTACTACTTTGTTGCCGTCTGCATCGATTTGAATAACATCGCCTTCGCTTACGCCTTGCTGAAGAAATTGAAGTGCAAAAGCCTGGTCCATGCTTAAGCTCTTGCATTCTTCAGTAGTGCAAAGCTTAACAGTCGCGCTGACTGGAATCTGCTGATAAGGATTGTAAGGATGCGCTTCCTTTTCTATGTCAAGCTTTTCAACAACGCCCTCATAGATTTTTCTCATCTCTTTAATTCTTACGCCAATAGCCTTTCTTAGAGCTTGGGTAAGAAACTCGGTTTTTTTAATCTCAGCGCTGTAAATTTCACTTGCTGTTATCGGAACAAATGGCACGTCTCTGCCTAATTCTTTTGCCATGCCAAGGGCAACTGCAGTTTTGCCAGTTCCTGGAGGGCCCGCAATAAGCACTGCTCTTCCTGCAAATTTGCCGCTTTTTACAAGCTCTACAACTATGCCCGCTGCCTCTCTTGCTTTTTCTTGCCCGACTAAGCCGTCTGCTTTCTTTTTGGCTTTAAGACCTTTAAGACCTAATCCTGTGATGTGAGAATGGGCGCTTACGCGCTCCCAGTCCTTTATAGACTCGGGCAGCTCCTTAATTTCTGCCATAGATTTTTAGATGTAAAAAATAACTTTTAAAATTTACTGTGCCTTAAGAATAATAGTGGATATTGTTTTAGAAGTTAAAAATTTGAATGTGTCTTTTAATAATGAAGCAGTTATTAAGGACTTAAGCTTTGATGTCAAAAAAAGCGAAGTGCTGGTGATTTTAGGTCCAAACGGCGCAGGAAAAACAACCCTTTTAAGAACACTTTTAGGCATTGTTCCGCATACAGGAGAAATCATCTGGCGCACTAAAAACATAAGTTACCTTCCGCCCCAGGAATTTGTGCAAAGAAAAAATATGCCCCCTTTAAGCGTGCTGGAATTTTTTAAAATAAAAAATGATTCTTTAAAAAGAATTAAAGAAATAATAAATATGGTCGGGCTTGACAAAAGCATATTAAATAAAGAGTTTTATAATTTATCAACAGGCCAATTTCAAAGGATGCTTATAGCATGGGCGCTGATTAACAAGCCTGAAGTGTTGCTTCTTGACGAGCCTGCAAGCGGAATAGATATTGGTGGAGAAGAAACAATATATTCTTTGTTGCATAAATTTTGGGAAAAATGGGGAATTACAATACTTATGGTAACGCACGATTTAAATATTGTGTGGGAGCATGCCACAAATGTTTTGTGTTTAAATAAAAGAGGCTTGTGCTACGGGCCTCCTGAAAAAGTGCTTGCGCCAAAAAGATTAAAAGAACTTTATGGCGTTGGAATAAAATTTTACAAACACAAGGTGAAAAAATGATTGAATTAATGTATGCTTTAATAATAGGAGGATTTACAGGATGGCTTGCAGGATACATGGGCTCATTAATGCTTACTAAAAGAATGGCCCTTGCAGGAGGGGCGCTGGGCCACTTGACTCTTCCAGGGATTACATTGGCATTGATTTACGGATTTGATGTCACTTTAGGCGCCTTAGCATTCTTAATACTTGGAATAACATTAATATGGTTTTTTGAAAAGAAAACAAAGCAACCAATGGAGGCCTTAACTGCAGTTGTTTTTGCTTCCTCAGTTGCAGTGGCATTTCTTTTTCTTAAACAAGAGCAGGTTGTTCCAGCCCTTATTGGCGACGTATCAAAACTAACAATAGATGTTGTGATTGCAACTGCATTTGCGTCAATTGCAATTTTTTTAATTGTTAAAAGATACCTTCTTAAGATGACATTAATAAACATTTCAAGAGACCTTGCAATAAGCGAAGGCATAAATGTAGACAAATACAATCTCTTGTATCTTGCTTGCGTTGCAGTAACAGTCGCGATAGGCGTAAGAATTGTAGGAGGGCTTATGACAGCAGCGATAGTTGCAATACCTGCAGTAGCAAGCAGAATAGTAAGTAGAACATTAAAAAGCTATGTTTACACATCAGCATTTTTTGGAGCTCTTGCCTGCGTTGCAGGCATACTGATGAACTATGCAACAGGCCTTCCTGCAGGCCCCATGATAATAATTTCAAACGCTGTGATCTTTTTTATTGCAGCATTAAAACCATCCTAAGAGCATGCCAAGGCCAAGGAAAGTTATTATAAGCCCTGCAGTTAAATGAAGATGCTTGACATTCTTGTCTTTCCATTTTTTAACATCTTTGGCTTTTGAAAGGCCAAAATAAACTGCAAAAGTTATTCCCACCATAGGGCTTATGAATAACATATTGTATATTATTAAGTAAGGAATTGAACTTAAAAGCTCAAAAGCGCTTAAAAGTCCGCTAGTAATGACATAAGGCCCTATAGTGCATGGAAGCAAGAACACAGTTATGAATAATCCAATTATAAATGCTCCTTTTGGGGATGTAACTTTGTTTATTAATTTTTTTGCAAAAGGCCTTAAACGCATAGGCATTTCAGTTGCAAAGCCTCCAGGTTTGTAATAAAAATAATCCTTTATTTGGAAAAAGCCAAGAATTAAAGCAACAAAGCCAAGCGCTTTATAAAGAAAAAGTCTAATGCTTGTCAATGCCTGCACTAATTGAAAAAATCTAATTAAAACTAAGCCATAAAAAAAATACATGATAAAAACAGCAAGTGAAAAATTAAATCCTGCTAAAAGAACATTTCTTTTCTTTTTGGGGTTGTATGTCACGATTGAAATAAGCACAAGAGCCAGCACTGCCAAAGCGCAAGGATTTACTGCATCAACAAGAGCCAATGTAATTATCTTAAACAAAGTCAAGTCGCTTGCTTGGTAGTTTCCTGAACCTGCAATTTGAACTTTAACTGCGTTTTCGAATGAAATCGAACCTCCAGAAATAGGGAGGTCTTCAGGTTCTGCAAGCGAATATTCATCTCCAATTTCAGATAAAAGCTCGGGAGGAACTATTTTGTAAAATGATTCGTTGCCGTTCCATTCAAGCGTCCATAAATCATTTTCTTTAAACAAAACGCCGTTTTTAAACCAGATTTTAGGCTTTCCAGGAAGCGAACTTATGTTAAGTTCTAAAAGACTTTGCGACCCATTTAAAAGCAGAAATTCGTTGTCAGAATTAGCATCCATATATGTTTCAATGCTTTGTATTATTGGCAGGTCGCCTATAAGATAACTTGTGTTCGAAAAGATTACAAGAGGTATTCCGCATCGCGCAAGGCCGAGCAGGTCGCAGTATTTGCTAAGCAAAGGCGCATTAATGTTTTCTTGATAAATTTCGTATTCAATAACAGTAAGATTTGGGTATTTATTAAACAAGTTGAAAACAATAGGGTCTGTTTTAGCGCAGTGAGGGCATCCAATGCCTGTAAAATAGACAATAGACTGCGCGCATGCTGCGTTAAATATGCTAAATGCTAAAAACAAAAATAATGATTTTTTCAAGGCAACTCACTCCTTTAAAATTTTAATTGCTTTGCCATTAATTATTGCGTCAGCAATTTTTTTTCTTGCATTGCTTAAAATCCTGTTAAATGTTGGTTGGGAAATTTTCATTTTTTCTGCAGCTTCGTCCTGCTTTAAGCCAAGCAGATCGCACAATCTTAATGCTTCAACTTCATCCATTCTTAATTCAACCTCTTCAAGGGCTCTTATAGGTATGCCTGCAGGTTTGTAATATGTCACGCTTGGATTAAATAAAATTCTTCTGCATCTTAAAGGTCTAGGCATGGGATAAAAAAAGAAATAAAAATTTAAAAAGGTTTTGAATAAAAATTCATTTTTCTTCTTTTTCGCTTTTAAGTTCTTTTAATCTTTTTTCTATTTCTTGTTTGTATGCTTCAAGCATGCGTATTTCCTCTTCTTTGCTCAACATCAAATATGGGCGGAATCTAAACCATCTTCTAAATCCCATGCCGCACGGACCTCTGCCCCACCCAGTTCCAGGACCTAGACCAAGAGGGCCTGTACCATCTCCGAAAGGCATATTATCACCTCCTTTTATGAATTATTATTCATAATTCCTTTATAAATGTTTTGAATTATAATTCATAAGTAACTTTAAAAATAAACAAGATTTCCTTCAAAAAGCATGATGATCTTTTGCGGGCATATAGGAGTTGCGCTAATAATAGCAGGGCTCCTAAAATTAGACCCTATAATAACATTGATTGGGGCAGTGATTCCAGACCTTGATGCTTTAATGTTTTTAACAGGAAAACACTGGTATAAATTTCACAGAAAACTAACGCACTCGCTGTTATTTCTGCTTGCGCCATTACCATTTGCAGGGGTTCCAAACATAATGATCCCTTTGTTTTTTGGAATATTGTCTCACTTGATAGTTGATTTCATATGGTATCCTGGATTAAGAATATTTTATCCGTTCAGCAACAAAAAATATTATATATTTGACTCTATATACTCAAAAGGGTTTAAAGAAGACACCCCAATAATAGCAATAAGAAATTGGTTTCACAGGCCAAAATGGTTTTTTGGAGAACTTACAATTTTAATTATCGGCGCAATAGTGTTTAGTTTGTTTTTCCAAAAGTAATTTTTAACACTTCTAAGAAATTTTTCCAAATGCTTGTGAATTCGCTTCTGCGCATAACTCCAATTACATTTTGATATGTCCATTTGACACCAGTTTTTGCAACAGATATTGCCTTATCGCGTGCAAAAAAGAATAATAGGCCTGCAAACAAGCAAGCAAAAACTCCTGGAAGTGGCGCTTTGATGCGGTCCCATATAGTGACTTTAGGTTCTAAATGATTAAGTAAGTTCTTTCCATAAAGAACTTTTCCTTGGTTTTTTATGTCCCTCCATATAATACCTTTTGGAATCATTAATTTTGAAAGCACGCCATGTTTGCAAAAGTTAAATTTCTTTTTGCGCCACTCATTTAAGCTAAATAAAAAAATGTTTCTTTTGTATCCAACGTTGTCCAAAAATTGAGAGAATTTTTTTTCAATAAAATTGTGAGAAGACTCTACGAGTGAATCTTCTACTTCTTCCATTAATCTTATGATTTCTTTTGTCTTGTTTTTAACAACAACTATTAAATCAATGTCGCTGTCAGGCTGCCAGTCTCCCCTGCTTACGCTTCCAAAAACAATCATTGAAACTAAGTCGTTGCGCAGTAATGAAATTATTTCATCCTTCAAAGCTTTTAATTTCTCGTTCATCAATATAAAAATGACTGCTTGCGTTTTTAAATTTTTACGCTTAAATATCACTTTTAATACAGAAAAAGCTTTAATAAGAATTATAATAAAAGTCTGTATGATAAAAGCAAAAGCAATACTTGATTTTCTTGACACAATCATGAATTACGAAGAGGAATCCTTTTGGGATAATAGCGGTCTGCAACTGGGAAATTCAAACAATGGAGTTGGAAGATTAGGCGTGTGCTTTCACGCAGACAATTACACAATTAAAAAAGCAGTCAAATCAGAAGTAAACATGCTTGTTACACATCACCCTTTGTTTCTTCCAAAAATAAGGCCTTTAGATAAAATAACGCAAAGCGATTATGAAAATATAAGGCTCCTTGTAAACAATGATATTGTAGTAGCAAGCTACCACACGTGTTGGGACTGCGCAAATGGCGGCATAAGAGATACGTACTCAAAACTTCTTGGAATCAAAGAAATTTTCAAGAAATGCGGTTTAGTTATTGGGGACATAACGCCAGTTGACTTTAATGAGTTGCTCATGCAGATAAAAGAAAAATTTAAAGTCAAAAATGTGAGGCCCTATGGCATAAAAGAAGGAATAATTAAAAGAATAGGATTTGCAAATGGTTCAGGATTTAATCATGAAAACATAGAGACATGCATTGATTATGGAGTGCAGGCTTTTATAAGCGGAGACGCAAAAGATGCAGTAATCAGGCAAGCAATCGATTCAGGAATTTTATGCATTGATGCAGGACACTATGGAACAGAGCATTTAGGCGTAAAAGAGCTTGCAAGGCAAATCAAGAAAAAATTCAAAAATCTTGAAGTGATATACATCGACTCAGAAGAGGTATGAAAGATATCATAAGACTATTGAGAATGGCCCCGCATAACGCTGCATTGCTTGCAGCAGGCTCTGCAGTTTCTTACGCGCTCAATAAAGAGTTTGGATTATTTAAATTCATTTTTGGGCTTTTAATCTTTGTATTTGCATATAGCGCCGCATATATAATCAATGATCTGCATGACTTAGAGTATGACAAAAAACACAACATATTGCGCAAAAGAAATGCGC
Organism: Candidatus Parvarchaeota archaeon; assembly: GCA_017608505.1. Classification (GTDB taxonomy): domain Archaea; phylum Nanobdellota; class Nanobdellia; order WJKC01; family WJKC01; genus JAFCFT01. The sequence goes on from JAFCFT010000003.1 coordinate 50,227, forward strand.
CCTTAGTAAAAGGAACAATAACAAAAAAGCAGGCAAAGATAGTGGCTTTTTTGTTAATTGTTGGAGGAATGACGGCTTCGATACTTGTTAATCACATGTTTGCAATAACACTTGCCTTGCTTTTAACACTAAATGTCTTTTACACATATGAAAATAAAAAACATCCGAACATGATTCCTTACTGGCATACAATAAACACATATGTAAAATTCGTATGCGGATGGAGTTTAATTTGTGAAAGCATTAATATGTTTCCTTGGATGTTGTTCATTCCGCCAAGCATTGTTTATGGATATTACATGTTAGTTTACAAAAAACCGCTGATGAAAAGAAAAAATTATTCAAAAAATCAAAAAATACTGCTATTACTATTTTTCTTGTCTTTAATGCCTTTGATTATATCAAAAGGCGAATTATCTTTTAAGATGCTTCTTGCATTAAGCATTGCAGTTTTAGTATCAATTTTTGTATATGCATATGACAAAAAAAAGGGAGCAAATGCGTCTTATATAAAAGCACAATATTTAATGGCGATGTTGATATGTCTTTTAAATTTAATAATAATAGCTTAATGAAGGTAACGCTAGGGATTATATACTTTCTGCTGATAATGCATTTTGGAGTTGACTATGCAGTTCACATAACAAACGCCCATTACTTTAATTACATGATTGCGCATGGATTCACATTATACAATCCTAATTTTAATAGCGGAAAACAATATGTGTGGGCTTACGGAATATTTGCAAATTTAATTTCAGGGCTTTTTTACTTTGTTTTTGGAAAATTTACTGTAAAAATTTTAGAAATAGTGCTGTTTACAATAGTTGTCTTTGTTGCAAATAAGCATATAAGAAACAAACTAAGACTAACCTTCTTTTTGTTGTGCGCGTACATAATATTGCCATACACTGGCGCGTATTTGTATCTTTTTAGCATGACTGTCTTTATTTTAGGATATTACAGTCGCAATAAAAAAACAAGCATAATAACTAAAATAATAGCAGGACTGAATCACGTGTTCTTCACTCTGTTTAATTTTTATTATTTTAGAAAAAATAAGAAATTGCTTGCATTAACAGCAATAATATTTGCTATTCAAGTAATCAACATATGGCTCCATACGCAACCAGGAGACGAAGCTTTGTGGCTAAATGCAGGAGTGCTTGGAGCAAGAGCGTCCCTTAATGCATTGCTTGGAGTAAAGACCAGCAAAAAGAAACTTGTGTATTTTGCAAGCGCTTGTTTTACTTTCTTTTATTTGTTGATAAACCTTCCAGGAGTGTTTGTGTATGCAATTAATATAATTAATGAAAATTACTATGATTTGCCACATTTAAATGGGACAGCAAGATTTGCTTCATATAGTGAATGGAGCGGATTGTACGAAATGCAATTAAAAAACGTAACATTATCAACGCCACTCACGTACCATGAACAAACTCACCACTTTAAATCAGAGGAAGATTATCTTAGATTCTTGTCTGAAAAAAATGTTTCTTATGTAATTTTAGATAAAAATATATTTGGCTCTTATGAGCACAAACTGCTTGAGAAAAACTTTAATAAATTAATAAAAAATGATAGATATATATTGTACGAGGTGAAATCTTGAATAAAAAATTAATAGTTGTTGGGACTTTGCTGTGCGCATCAATACTCTTTTACATAGCTCCAGATCACCCAACTCATTTGCATAACGGATGGGTGTTTAACAAGATGCTAAAAACAGGGCAGTTCCATATATTTGACCCTTACACTGGTGGAGGCCATCAATTTTTGTGGAGCTATGGCGTGCCAGCGAACTTCATTGTGGCTGTCCTTTGGTTTGCATTTTCAGAATTCTCGCTAAACATAGCTGAAGCAGCAATATTTGCTGTATTTTTATTCTATTCAACAAAGATAATAAAAGACGAAAAGAAGCTGGTTGTGTGGTGGCTCTTAACATATTTTATCCTTCCATTCACAGGAGCATACGTGTATTTATTGTCATTTACATTGTTTTTCATTGGTTTTACAAAAAAGGGAAAACTTAAATCAGCGCTTCAGCTTCTTGCCGGCATTAATCATGTTTACTTTTCAATGATAAACCTGCTGTTTGTCTCAAGAAAAAGAAAGAATTTTTTCAATGCTCAAATAATAATATTGGCAATTCAACTAAGCATGATACTAATCTTAAGGCTTGGCGGAGGATATGCGGGGCTTATGATTTTTGGCATTTTCTGGTTTAGACTGCTTGCAGTAGCATATCCATATGTATTCACTGAATGGATTAAGCTTAAGCCAAGCCTTATTAAAGTTAGAAGACCTGGCAAATTAAACAAAGCATACAAAATAGGCGCAACAACAGGAATTGCAATATGTATGATAGTTTTCCCAATGATGTCAAACACAGAATTTACTGAGTATAACTTTGATAAATTACCTATACATCCAGACAGCAATGGAACTGCCAGACTTGTTGATATAAACATAATTGGGGTCTATCAGCTTCCAAAACAAGGCCTTGTGTTATCTACATCGCAGTACTTTCATGAGCAAGAAAATTTGATTTTCAACAAGACAAAATATCTAGATATGCTTAAGAAATACAATATAAGCTATGTCATTTACTGCGCAAACTGCATAATATCAAACATGAGCCAAGAAAAAAAGTTCTTAGAAGAAGAATTTAAAGCAATATACAGCGACAACGAATACATGGTGTTTGACACTAGAAACAGAAAGTCTTAAAAAATTACTGCTTTTTTCAAATATTCAAAGTGGGCCTGTAGCTCAGCTTGGTAGAGCGCTGGTCTTATATGATCCCGCTCTAGGACAACCAGAGGTCCCGAGTTCAAAACCCGCAAGGGATGAGTATCTCGGCAGGCCCACTAAAATATTGCTGATGCGTATGAATTACAATGAAAAAATATATGCAAGAGTGTTTAGCGAAGAAGAAGAATTCTACGATTCTTTAATGGAATACAAATACAAGACAATAATAGACATGATTGGCGCATCAAAGAAAATCCTTGATATTGGATGCGGCAACGGAAAACTTGGAGAACTGATAAAAAACGAATTAAAAGATGTTGAAGTTTATGGAGTAGACATCTCAAGCAATGCGCTAAAAGCTGCAAAAAAAAGAGGCTTAATAACAGTTAAGCAAAATGTGGACGGAAAAAAATTAAAATTTAAAGATAACACCTTTGATCTTGTCATTTGCGGCGATATAATAGAGCACGTGTACAACAATTTTTTTCTTTTAAAAGAAATTAAAAGAATCTTAAAAAAAGGTGGCAGATTAATAGTGTCTGTTCCAAATGTCAACGCATGGTATAACAGATTCTTATCGCTAATTGGAAAAATGCCATGTTTTCTTGATTCAACAGAAGAAGATATTCAAGCAACTCCTTTTTTTAAAAATGCTTTAGGCCACATAAGGGCGTTTAATAAAGACGCAATTATCAAACTGCTTTCAGAAGCAGGATTTAAAATTAAAAAAATAAAAGGAATTGGATTAAATTTCAAAGTGAAGCACAATGCAATCGAACTTAAAGGATACAAAATATTTGCAACAATGCTTACAAAAGCAGATTCGCTCCTAAGCAAAAAAGCCTCAATAGCATCAACAATACTTGTGGAGGCAGAAAAATGACAAGCATTAAAGATTATGCAAAACTAATAAGACTAGACCACTCATTTGGAGTGCTATCGCTTTATGGACTTGGCGTGGCGCTTGCTTTTAAATTATTAAATGCAGTGAACTTTAACGCGCTTCTTGGCGCATTGTCTCTTTTTTTTGCTTACGCAAGCGTTTATGTGTTTAATGACATAATGGATGTTGAAGAGGATAAAAAACATTACTCCAAATTTAAAAGAAATCGTCCGCTTCCAAGCGGAAGAATAAGTGTAAAAACAGCAAAAAAAGTATTTTTGGCAAACGCAGTTTTAGGATATATCACAGCATCTTTAGTTAACTTAACATTTTTGGCAGCCACTTTAATAATAACGCAAATCAATTATATTTACTCAGCATTTAAAATTAAAAGACATTTCTTAGCTTCGATGTGCATTCTTGGACTTGTGCAAGGACTTAAAATAATGCTTGGCTGGATAAGCATCCAAGAATCATTATTTAAAATGCCAATAACGCTCGTTCTTTCAATATGTTTTGCTTACTTGTTCATTATGGGAATTTACAAAAAAGAACGTTACAAACATGTAAGACACTATAAAGCATTCCAAACAACAACTGGATTGCTTGCCATATTTGCATTTTTTACATCATTTACGTGCCAAGACTTGCGCAATTCTTTAGCATTCTTCACAATAACTTGCACGATTATAGGAATCTTCACATTCTTGCAAGTAAGAAAAAAAGACATTGACCAAAAGTTTGTTCCAAGCTTAATAATCATGCCTGCGCTCATAAATTTTTTATCTTTAAGCATAATTTTCTTATGAAAAGTTTTAAAAAAGAAAAACAAATACCTTAAAACAAACGCTCCTGTAGTCTAGCTCGGTCAAGGATACTGGCCTTTCGAGCCAGGGACCCGGGTTCAAATCCCGGCAGGAGCATTTTAAAAAATTTAGTGAAGAAGTATGCACATATACACAAAGTGGGTTATTTACGGGTTTATTGTGTCATTTTTTCCGCTTCTTTTTAATGGGCTATTTTTATATGCGTACTTTTTATTATTTCAAAATAATTTCTTATTTTATTTCTTGCTTCCATTAAACATACTCATTAATGTGATAGCGTACTTAATAATGAGATGCGTTTTCGCGCACATAATAGTAAAAAAATATGGGTATCCAAAAGAAGGAGAATACAAGTATCCTTCAAAAGATACAGAGGCATGGTTTGCTAATTCGCTGCTTCTTGACCAGTTTTCTTATATTAGAACAATACTCAATGTCCCGCCGCAAGCAACTTTGTGGTTTTTCCGCAGGGCGTTTAATGCAAAAATAGGAAAGCTCAAATTATTTGGATACGGCGACATAATAGACCCTCACTTAATAGAAATTGGAGACGGAACAGTAATAGGACACAAATGCGTAATTGCAGCACATTTTATCGAAAGAAACAAAATCATATTCAAAAAAGTTAAAATTGGAAAAAACTGCACTATTGGATGCAATTCTGTAATAAGCCCTGGCGCAAAAATTGGAGATAATACAATAATTGGAGCCCACAGCTTTGTGCCTAAAGGCGCCAAGCTTGACGCAAACAGCGTGTATGCAGGAACCCCTGTTAGAAAGCTAAAAACAAAAAGATTTAAAAAACAAGCGAATTTCCAAAAACCTAATGAAACGTAGTTCAAGAACTTGGAAAAAGTACTTGCGGTGCAGGTGGAGCACTCGCAAAAAGAAAATGAAGGAAAGAAAGCGAAAAAGAAGAATGAGGAAGCACTAAGTCCTTATGAAAATAGATTTTCATGTTCATACAAACTTGTCGCCATGTTCTGTAATGAAGCCAAAGCTTGCTGTGAAAGTTGCGAAAAAAAAAGGCCTAGATGCAATTGCAATTGTAAATCACAACAAACTATTAAAATATAATACAAAAGAGTTTAAAGTCATTCCTGGCGAAGAAATAAGGGCAAAACAAGGAGAAATCATAGGCATATTTCTTAAAAATGAAATAAAACCCAATCTCGATGCTCAAAAAACAATTAACTTGATAAAAAAACAAGGAGGGATTGCAATCCTTCCGCATGTCTTTGATCCTTTAAGAAGGGGCTTAGGCAAACACATATACGAACTGCATAATTATGACTTTATAGAATACAATGGAAGGTGCTTACTTAGCAGATTCAATGCAAAAGTGCTTGAATTTTCAAAGAACAATAAAGTCCCTGTTATAGGCGGAAGCGACGCCCATTATTATGAAGAAATTGGAAGCGTTATCACAGAAGTCAACAGCAAAACAATTGATGATGCGATAAATAAGCTGCTCAAAGGCAAGGGAAAAATTGTTGAAAATAGCATTGGGCTTAAAAAATACATGTGCTACATTAAAAGTCCAATAAGAAGCGCGCTTAGAAAAGCTTTAAAATACTTATAAAATAATTTTGTATAATGCGGGGGTGCCGGAGCCTGGTCAAACGGGCTGGACTAAGGATCCAGTGGCTTAGTGCCTGCGCGCGTTCAAAACGCAGGCGGGGGAGGGGTGCCCTCCCCCATCCTAGCGCGTTACCTCCCCCCACCCGGCGAGGTGCGTGTTGGACTGCGAGTGAAAATCGCGTCCCCCGCATCATTTTTTCCCATACATCAAAACATTTATAAGTGCTGTAAACATATTTGTTTACACATGGTTCAAGTTCAGTTACGCATGCCTGATGAATTAGTGGCGCAGATTGATGAATGGGTTAAAAAAGGCATGTTTAAGAGCAGGAGTGACGCAATAAAAACCATTATTGCCATTTATGAGGAGCGTATGAAGACGCGCGAATTCTATAAAATGCTGCTAAAAAGAAGTAGAGAGGCAGAAGATAAACCTGAAATACTGGTGCCAATAGATGAAATATAAAGTTTTTTTGCATCCTAAAGCGGGAGCATTCTTAAGAACCATTGATAAGAAGTTAAAAGAAAGAATAAAAAAGCGAATTAAACTACTTGAAGATAATGCTGAATTAATTGGCAAGCCATTGAGGTATTCAAGTTTTTGGAGCCTAAGGATAGGAGATTACAAAGTGATTTATGAAATAAATAAAAATGAAGAAAAAATAATAATCCTATTCATAGGGCATAGAAAGAAAGCATACTCTGACTTCACTAAATTATTTTAAAATCGCGTCCCCCGCACTCATGATCATGTATGACGTAATAATTGGAGGGGCTAGTTTCGCAGGATTATCATTAGCAACTAAATTAAGCGACTGCAAAGCATTATTAATTGATAAAAACAAACCAGGCGAATATCAAAGATCAGCATGTTGCACAACTCTTTCAATAATTAAGAAGGTTAATTGCGAAGAGTCAATAATGCAAACAATAAAGTACGCATCAATACATACAAACAAAGAATTTAATTTTAAAATTCCAGAACCTTTTTGCACAATAGACTACAAAAAGTTCTGTTCAATAATGCTAAATCGCGCAGAAATAAACTTTATTAAAGCAAACATTAAGGGACTTAAAAATAAAAAGATAGTAACTAATAAAGGCGTGTTTTCAGGCAAAATAATAGTTGATGCAACAGGATGGGAAGCAGTGCTTGCAAGGTTTATGGGCTTAAATTTGCAAAATAAATTATCTTACGGTCTTGAAACTGAAGCGCCTTACAAAGACGACACGTTAAGAATAATAGTCAACAACAAAATAATAAAAGATGGTGTAGGATGGATATTTCCATGCGGGGACAAAGCGCGATTTGGGGTTGCAAGCTATAATGGAGAAACAAAATTGCTGCCAATACTTAAAAGATTTGTTAAAAATTATGGGGTAAAAATCAGCAAAGTCCATGGCGGATTTTTTTCATATGATAAGAGGCCTCCTGTGCATAATGATTTATTTTTAGTGGGAGAAGCAGGGGGGCAAATAACTCCATTAACAGGAGAAGGAATTAGAAAAAGCATAGAATCAGGACTGATTTGCGGAAGCATAATTAAGAAAATTTTAAGCAATGAAATTAGTATGGAAAGAGGCATAAACAAATACAAAAAATTAATGAGAACCAATGACGCATTGCGCAAAAAATTAATTAAACTGCAAATGAATTTTGCAGAGCATTACCCAACAAAATTAAATATATTTTTTGGGGCAATCACTAATAGAATCCTGTCTCATATTTTTTGGAAAATATATAAATTAATATGAAAAATAAAAATGCCAACATTTATTGGATTTCACTTTCGCTAATTACGATATTTGCAACATTTTAGATTTTTTAGAGGATTATTTAAAGCAAGAAATATTTAATAATAACAATGAAAGAAATAATCTCAACATGCATTTACTGCGGAGTTGGGTGCAAATTAAAGTATTTCGTGGATAAGAACAAGATAATCAAAGTTGAAGGATTAGAAGAAGATGAGGTAAGTGAAGGAGCGCCTTGCATCAAAGGCCTAACAATACACGAAGTTTACAATAAAAATAGGATAACTGCGCCGTTAATAAATGGAAAAGAAGTAAGCCTAAAAAAAGCATTAAAGTATGTGTATGAAAAAACAAAGGATTTAAGCCCAAATGAAGTGTTCTTTAATACAAGCGGCAAGATTACTAATGAAGACAATTATGTAATACAAAAATTTGCAAAAAAATGCTATGAAACCTCAAATATTGACTCTTGCTGCGGGAGAATATGCCATGTGGCAACACTCATGGCAATGAAGGACTGCCTTGGAATTGACAACATCACAAGGCTAAAATATTTAGATGAAATTGACTGCCTGCTAATAATTGGTTCAAACCCAAAAGCAACATACCCTGTGTTTTATAATAAGCTCATGTCAAGAAAAATAGACATCATTAAAGTTAATTCATTTTTAAGTGATGGCCTGACAATAAAGCCGGGCTCTGAAACTGCACTACTAAATGGAATAATTAATGCGCTTATAAAAAAGGGCCTCAAAAGCAAAATAGAAGGCTTCGAATCACTAAAAAAAACTGTAAAAAAATATGACGAGGACTTAGTCTGCACAGTATGCGGCATTAACAAAAAAGAACTAAATGAAATTATCAATAAAATCTGCAAAGCAAAAGTTCTTGGAGTATTTCATGGGATGGGACTGACGCAACAAGTAAACAGCATTGAAAATGTTCATACGCTTATTAACTTAGTGCTTCTTAAAAAAGGAAGAATACTGTCTCTTAGAGGGGAAATTAATGTGCAAGGGGCAGGCGACATGAAGGTTCCTTCAAGAAAAGCAGGCTTTACAAAAGGCATGAACATAATTGAAGCGCTTGCAATCTCCCCAGTTAAGGCAGCGTTCATATTTGAATTTAATCCAGCAAAGTCGCTTCCTGAATTAAAAAATGTGAGAGACAAACTAAAAGAAATATTTATTATATATTTTGGCTCGTTCTGGAACGAAACAGCAAAACTGGCAGATGTTGTAATTCCAATCGCATCACTATTAGAATCAAAAGGCACAATTACTAATGGCGAAAAAAGAATAAGAAAAGTAAATAAAGTCTTAAAAGGCGAAGCGCAGGCATGGCGTGTGCTTAAAGAATTGTCAAAGCACTTTAAAAAACAAGAATTTTTCAATTATAATACATCAAGAGAAATCACGCTTGAAATCAAAAGAAAGGTCCCTGGATACAAAAAAATAAATGTAAAAAAACTATGGGAAGGGAGTGATGAATGGCCAGACAAAGAAATAAAATGCCAAAAATTTGTTCCAGAAGACTTTGAAGGCTATGACGAACAAGTTGACGAGAAATATCCTTTTATTTTAACAACATTTAGATCAAAATTTTCATTCCTAGGAAATGAAGTTACAAAAAACAGCAAGACTTTGAAAAAAGCAATGGAGCCACCTGGCTTTTACTTAAACCCTGCTGATGCCAAAAAATTAAAAATAAAGCCAGGCGAATTAATTGAAGTCCAAAGCAGAATAGGAAAAATCAAAGCAAAAGCGTACATCTCAAACAAGATACCAAAAGGCATAATAGGAGCATATATACATTTTTTCCCAATAAACAAAATTGTTCCACTAAGATTTGATGAAGAGAGCTTTACTCCAAATTATAAGAATATTGCAGTGAATGTTGAAAAGACGTCTCAACCAACTTAAGAATCCATATAATTCAATAAATCATCTTTAAGGCGTAGTAACGTTCCCGCCGCTTAATATAAGCTCCCAGTCAAGGGTGCTGAATAAAAAGCCAAATATGATGGCTATTATAATAAAGCCAACAATTCCTATAATAAGCGCAATTCTTTTGTTCTCAAGCCAGGATTTTGGCTCAGTTTCTGCAGTTTCTTCTTTAGGGATGACAGGTTCCTTTGGAGCCTCGCGAGCAGGGCCTGCGGCAACAGATTCGGCATAATCCTCTGGAGTAAAAACAACCTCCTCGCCTTCAGGAAAGGTAGGAACTTCAGCCATTAAAAATTATTAAATAAGCGCGGATTAATAATACTTATGGAATTTAGCAAAGAAGAGCGAGAAATAAAGAATGAATTTGAAAAAAAATACGAAAAGAAGATGTATCAATTACTAATTACAAAATGGCTGTGCCATGAGCACAAAGAGCTTGGCAAGCACATGCACATAATCATTAATTTGTTTAATAAAGAATTTACAACAAAAGACATGCCTTTAAAAAGCAGCAGGTCGCATGAGATAGTAAAGATGTGGCAAGAGATTGGGCTTGTAAAACGAGTTGACATTGGAACCAAGTTGCACAGATACAAGTTTGCTCCAACGCTTTTTGCAAAAGCAATAGAGGCTCGGCAAATTGCAGACTCCGAAAAGCAGTTGCTTCTAAAAATGCTTGATGAGTTAATTGAAGTGTAAATATAGACTATTTTGTCTATGTTTTATTTGCCACTTTATTGGTGCTCTAAAATCTGCATTTTTGCATGCTTTTTACGAAAAAACGGAAATTTACGAAAAAACGGCTTGAAATTATAGTTTTTGCACGCTTTACACGCGTAAGCTGGCTTGCATCACACAAGTTAAAATTATTATACTTAAAGTATTATATTATTTCTTGGTTAATTTAGTTGGACAAAAGAGTATAACAATCCATTATACCAAAAGTATAACAATAAGTTTTTGATACAAAAATGTCTATAATTTTGTTCATAAAGAAGCTATATTTTTTGTGAACAAAATCGTCTTTTAGGGGCCACAATTTAACTAAACATTATTGTTTTTGCTAAAAATTTGTAGGCATTAAAGTTTTTAGCAAAGATTAAAACTTTTTATCAAGTTCAAACAATATTTTTTTGCCATTTGCAGTTTTTTTCAGCAGACCAATGCTGTGCAGTTTGTTTAATCTGCTTGATGCAGTTGATCTGCTCAGGCCAACTTTCTTTGCAAAATGCTCTGTTGTTATTGGGCCTGCATCTTTTAGCACTTCAATAGCCTCCTTGTCTTTAGTGCTTAAGACTTTTAGTTTTGCAATCACATCATCTAGGGTTTCTGTTGGCATTCCAGCTTCCTTTAATTTGTGCTTTTCTTTAGTCAATAGATTAATTATTTCATCTAATTTACTTAATTTGTCAAGTTTGCTGTTAATGCTTTCCAAAATGCCTGCTAATTGCTCTAAAATTGAAGTATTTATCAATCTTAATTGGGACAAAGGGTGTTTTTCAAGCTTTTTTATTGTCTGAACCCAGTCTTTAATGAGCACGTCACTTGTTCCAACAGTTCCAACAGGTTTTTTCTTAATTGGCTTTTTAACTTCAACAGTTGTTCCAACACTTTTCTTTTTCTTTTTTGCAACCTTCTTTTTCTTCCTGAATTTATCAAAAAAGCCCATTATTTAATAATAAACGCTGCAAACTATTAAATATTTTGTTCCAACACATCCAACACATGTTCCAACACATTCGACAGGTGTTCCAACAATTTCGACACATGTTCCAACACTTTAGACATATGTTATAAAACATATAGTTTGTAATAAATTTAATGCAAAATATATATCATAGAAAACAATACCGTGCAAAAATGTGAGTAAAAACACATACAAAGTTAAAAATTTTCTAAAAGTGAGAGTTTAGACTATGGTGCGCAAAAGCATCTTAAAAGACAAAAATTGAAACAAAAGCGAGGGTTTGCGAACAAGAAACGAAAAAGTGAGAATTAAGAACCCAAAAGCAAAAAAGAATGAAAAGTGAGGGTAAATGTTGCAAAAATAATGAAATATGAAAATACAAACAAAAAGTGAGAATTCAAAGCCAAACAAGCAAGGAGAAAAAGAAAAAAGAAAAGTAAAAAGGAAAAGTGAGAGTTTTTTAAGTACGTAAAAAGAAGCCATTGTGCCTCCTTGTAGTCACAATAGTATGATTATTGACTAAATAAGTAATGCTAATAAAGGCAAGATAATTAAAACCTGCAACGCCGCCAGAAGTTTTTGAACTATCATTAGAAGAAACAGTAACAATTCCTCTATAAGGCACTGCAAGGGAAAGTGAGGAATTTACTTTTACATCATTTACGCTTATAAAGAGATTGGTAAGAGTAATATTTGAAGAATGATCATTTTTAATTTTAAGCTCCCAAGACCCATCAGTCCGAAGCAAAAAAGAAGTTAAAATTTGTTCCGAAGGAACGTATACAGGTTTTATGTCCTTCAGAACTGCAGTTCCGATAAAAACGGAACCAAGCACCACTAGCGCTGCTAATGCAAATACTACAAAAACAAATTTTGCTGACATCAGCCTATGTAACCCTGGCTCTGGTTTGGAGGCCTCACTTTAGGCAACTCTATTGGGCTTGGCAAAAGTACTTTGCGTGACATGTATATTGCTTCTATTTTTGCAACGTCAAATGCGGACTGCAAAACTTGTATTAATACAGGCTCTTTAATTTTTTTCTTCTTTTTCCACTCCTGCATTATTGATTTCATTTCTTTTTCGTCATCTATGTAAAAAACATCCCCTATAATCTCCAAAGTTCCGAACTTTTTGTTTTTGGGTTTTTCTAAAAAATAATCACTCTTAAACACGAAAGTAAATACTAAACTGTTGCGCGGCCCCCCTATATTTATTTTTTGTTCCCTAATGTCTTTAACTAAAACATTATTGTTAATGTTTTTTAGACGCGTAGTTTCTTTAAAGTCGTCTCTGTTCACATCTATTCCTTTTAATTGGATATTAATTACAGGCATTTATTTCACCTCAAGTTTCTTTAATCTCACTAATATTTAAATAATTATTGGATAGGCCTGCCAGGATTCGAACCTGGGTCTTCGGGTCCAGAGCCCGACATGCTTGGCCGCTACACCACAGGCCTGTCAAATTTAAAATAGCGTTGCTCTTTTTTAAATCCTTTGGATAAATAATATTTAAATAGTACTTTAGTAAAAAAATACATAGATGATAGAACTAATAATGCAAATCATTATAACAACTAGCTTAATTTTTGGAATAATAATAGGAGAATCAATTGCCATCAGAACATTTGGAATCAGCAACAAATGGTATGCAAATTTAATTGATGTAATGTTATTTGTAGTGTTATTAATTTGCCTCCTTAATTTCATTTATTTAAAAGAAATTAACTATTTTTTAATAATAGGATTAAATTTCTTTTTAGGGCTATGCACAATACTGCTTACAAAGGGACTGACAACAGGATTTGGGTTTCTAAGTAAAAAAATAATTGAAAAGGTTAATGCGCCAGAAATTACTGATGATGTCTTAATAGCAGGGCTTTTAAGGAATTTAAAGAACAAAGGACTTAAAAACGCTGAAATAATGAACATACTTGTAAATTCCGGATTTAATAAAAGAAAAGTAGAATATTATATGAATAAAACAATTTATAAGGAACTGTGAGGAACTGAAGGGAACTGATAATCAGATTCCTTAGAACAGGAACAGTACAAAAGGAACTATTCCGCTTTTTCCTTTATTGCCTTTTTAATTTTAGCTAAATTTCCAGCATTAATAAACCAATATCTCGTGTTTCCTTTCTTAATGCTATTAATTAATCCGGATTTAGACAGGTTCATTAGCTTTTTTCTTAAGCCTCTATCTGTTATTTTATATGTCAAGTTATCAAAGATTTCTTGGGTTGAAATTGAATTTTCTTTGTCAAAAGCAGCATATTGGTACAAAATTTGTATTAAAAGCATATCCTTATCAGGCAAGTCTAATTTTTGATTAGGAACTCTCGCGCCTTGTTCAATTACTTCTTCTGCTTCCTCCTCTTCGTATATTTCCCCTTCAAACCTATTTATTAGCTGATTTGCAAGTTCTATTAACTTCATGTTGCTTTCTTCCAATCTTTTAAGGCGTTCCTCGTATTGTTCCGTTATGTTGTTTAGGTGTTTGATCCATTCCCAAGATCTAACTAAAGAGTCTGTAAAAGCATCCATTTTCTTTTCTATTTTTTTAATTCCAAGCAATTTTTTTATCATTAAATAAATAAAAGGAACAGGTCCTATATAAGATTTATTGACATGGGATGCTAACAGCACCATAATTGTAAGGAAACAAATAACTCATGTTAAAATCTGCATGTATTAGATAAAATGAAACAATAACATTGCCCATTACATAAATCGGAACAGAAGAATTTAGCGCCTTAATCGGAACTAGTTCCTCATTGTAAATTTCAAGACAATGGTCAAAATAACTGTCTAATTCATAGCAGTGTGTGTTTAAACAATTGCTCATTGTTTCAGGGTCAAAGGTAAAGTTTAGGAACTCAAGTAAAGGGTATTTTAATATTTTATAAAGTTCTGTTTTAAAGCTTAAATTAAGATAATCGTATGTTTTATCATATTCATAATTCATTGAAATATTAATGCCGTCTTCTAAATACTCAAATTTTGCAACGCCTAAAAGACTCATTTTGGATTCAAAATCGTCTAAACTTTTTGAATTTGCTGCAATTGCATATCCTTTATTAGTAATGTTGCCAGAGTAAGCTAATTTGTTAAATTCGTAGTCAAATAATGCCTTGGCAATTAAAGGCGCAGAAACAGTTCCTTTTATTGAAAAGGAGTCTATCTCCAATAACCCATTATATATTAAAAGGCTTATCAACAGTATCAAAAGAATTATTGCGGGTGAAAGCAGAAATCCTTTTCTTTGCATCTTTATATAAATGCTTGAATTTATTTTTATTCCTTACGATAATAATACTTATTAAATAAAAAAACAACAAAATTATTGAATGAACTGCAAAGTTAAGATTATTGATGATAGAATAATAATTGACTGCAATAATTGCATCAATAATGCTTCAATAGGCAATGAAAATTGCATTAAAACAATAATCAAAAATATGAATTCTAAAACAAAAGAAGCAGTTTTTATAAAAAATGAGTTTAAAAAAGCGTATAGCAACATTGACTTGCTTTACGAATTTAAAAAGCTGAATGTCTTAAACCCAATAAAAGAATATGTAGAAGGAAATAAAGATCTATCTAAAACCAAATTAATAAAGCTTGCAAGTGCGTGCGAAGAAAAGGAAATATCTAAAATATATCATAAATTGTTCCCTGTTAAAGTGATGCCTGGATTTGCAAATAGCGAAGTATTAAAAGTTCCGTTTGGATACAAACTAATTGAGAGCTATGAAGTGACATATTCTAGGATTAACATTTACAAAAAAGGGCTGAAATATATTTATGAAGTTGTTCCAGTAGAATTTAATCTCACTTATGAGGAAGTCAAAAAAATAATAAATGCTTTAAATACAATTAGCAAAAGATTAGACAATTTTGACAATATGGATTTTAAAATTTCTTCATTTATTAATGAATTAAAAATTGACTCGAAATTAAAAGAAATTGTAGCGCGATACAGTTATGGTTTTGGTTTGCTTGACATATTGTTTATGGACGATTTTATCCAAGACGTGTTTGTGGATTCGCCAAGCAAAGACCCAATACATATTATACATACAAAATACGGGGAATGCGTAACAAATTTAGTGCTAAGCAAGTCTAATTTAAATTCAATAATAACAAGAATAAGAGCTTTGTCTGGAAGACCTTTTGATGAAGGCTTTCCTGTTATACACTATAATTTGAAAAATAAACAAGTTAGGGTGTGCGGCATCCGCGAGCCTTTAACATATGAAGGCATAGGATTTGCATTTAGAAAGCACAGAACAGTGCCATGGACTCTGACTGATTTTGTGCTGAATGGCATGATAAGCTTGGATGCAGCAGGTTTAATAAGTTACTTGGTTGACGGGCAGGTTTCAATATTAATAACAGGTCCAAGAGGAGCAGGCAAGACATCTCTTTTATCAGCGCTTATATCAGAAATTCCAAAGAACCAAAGAATAATTGTTATTGAAGATACTCCAGAACTTCCAATAAAAACGCTAAAGAACGCAGGTTTTAAAATAGAGCACTTAAGAGTTAAGCCGTTCATAAAAGATGAAACAGATGATTTTGAGTTGTCTCCTGAGCAAGCATTAAGAACTGCCTTAAGACTTGGCGAGTCTGTACTGATTATTGGAGAAGTAAGAGGTCCTGAAGCAAAAGCTTTATTCGAAGCAATGAGAGTGGGAGCGTCAGGCAACGTAGTTTTAGGAACAATACATGGTTCCTCCCCTTATGATACGTATGATAGAATTGTAAATGACCTTAAAGTTCCAAGAACAAGCTTTAAAGCTGCAGACATAATTTTAACGTGCGCTAATCTAAGAATAGGCGAAAGTACAAGAAGAATTAGAAAGCTCGTAGGAATCACTGAAATTAGAAAAAATTGGACTAAAGACCCATTTAAAGAAAACGGATTATTTGAACTTTGCTCATTTGGAAGAGACAGAACTCTCAAATTAAATAAAAACATAAGAAAATCTGAAATATTAAACAAGATTTCAGAACTTAAAGGCATCTCAATTAGCGACGCATTAAGAAGTATTAAGATTAGGGCCAAAGCAAAGGAACTTATAATTAAAAATAATTTAACAGGGGACTACGAGTTCCAAATAGCTTGCAATGAAAAACTAACGGAATTCCTAAGCGAATCATACACTGGAACTATTAAGAAATTTCAAAAGTGGCTTTTGGCAGAAAAGAAGAATCTGCTAAAAACTAAGAAAAAATAAAAAATAATGTGCTGTAAAATGCGATTCTTAAGCTGAAAAATTGAGGTTTTTTTGTCTATGCATCTTAACACTCACTTTGCCATTTTTTAATAATTTTGCATTTTAGGTGTAATGGAACAAAAGGAGTATAACTGCGGAATTACGTATGGAAAAAATGAATAGCAATTCTTATAAATAGCGTCTCGCTCTTTCTAAACAGTGGGGCGGTAACTCAGCCTGGGAGAGTGCATGTGGAAAAAACAAAGCTGTTTTTTCCTGCAAAGCTGAAGACCATGAAGTCGTGGGTTCAAATCCCACCCGCCCCATCAAAAAGACTAAAAGCAAATATGCTCTAATATTATAAGTGGCAAATATTTGATGTTATTACAGGCACAACGCCTTACATACTAGTTTCAATCCTGGCAATAGGGCTTGGAATTAAAATCATTTTAAAGTACGAAGAAGAAAAAATTAAAATA
Organism: Candidatus Parvarchaeota archaeon; assembly: GCA_017608505.1. Classification (GTDB taxonomy): domain Archaea; phylum Nanobdellota; class Nanobdellia; order WJKC01; family WJKC01; genus JAFCFT01. The sequence goes on from JAFCFT010000003.1 coordinate 67,364, forward strand.
AGGCTTTATATCGCATTGTTCTTTATTCTTTCTGGGAGCGGATTTTTAATAATGGGAGTGTCGTTATTTGAATTCCTTTTTAACAAAAGCATTGCAACTTTTATATTTCAAACTGCAATGTTTATTGGGCTCTCTTCAGTTATTAGCATAGCCTTAATGCTCTCAGTGCTTGCTCCAAAATATAAAAAGATTTTAGTTATAACAGGAATTGCTATTGCAGGAATAAATGGATTTGCAATGTATAATGAGAATCCCACATTGCTTCTAAATGAAGTTATTTTTACACAAATGCAGTTAATAACTTTCAATATTGTAATGATAATATCTGTTAGCGTGGGGATTATATTCTTAATAACAGGCGCAAAAACAAAAAATAAAAAATACAAATTTTTAGGACATGGATTAATAATTGTAGGGCTTTTTACTGCGCTAGATGCAATCTTTTCTGAATTCATATATGGATTTTTGGCAAGAATTGGAATACTTATAGGAGCAGGACTAATGTTTTACAGCACGCGCATAAAAACTTATAAATAATAACTCTGAATAAGAAATAGTATGGTCCGCGTTATTTGCGTTGCTTCTGGAAAAGGCGGAGTTGGAAAAACCACTTCAGTTGTCAATCTAGGGTATGCTTTAAACAAATTTGGATATGACACTATAATAATTGATGCCAACATGGGAACGCCAAATCTTGCATTGCAGCTTGGAATGCCAAAAGTAAGCGTTACACTTCATGATATTTTAGCCACTAATAAAAGCATATATGAAGCAGTGTATGTCCATCCAAACGGTGTTAAAATTGTTCCTGCAGGAATGAGCATGTGGGAGTTAAATAGAAGATTTAATAAAAAATTAAGTAATGAGTTAGCAAAGCTTAATGGCGTGTGCGATATTATTCTTCTTGACTGCAGCGCAGGCATAAAAGAAGCAAAACCTGCAATTGAAGCAAGCGATGAATTGTTAATAATCGCAAATCCTAACTTGTCAAGCATCACGGACGCGCTTAAGACAATAGAACTTGGAAAAAGCCTTGGAGTTCCGACAATGGGCTTTATTCTCAACATGTACAGAGGCAAAAAATATGAATTGTCTCCTAGCAATGTTGAAGAGTTCCTTGGAGTGCCTTTATTGGCAGTAGTGCCTGATGATGAACAAGTTAGAATTAGTCAGGCAAAAAACAGCGCTGTTGTTGATTACAGCCCGAATTCAAAGGCAAGCATAGGATTTAAAAAAGCAGCAGCAAAAATAGTGGGGCAAGAGTACAGGGAATTAGAAAACACAGGATTCATTGAAAAGATGATTTATTTTTTTAGAAAATCTTTATAAGTTCTTTAAGGTATTTAATTCAATAGTGGCCTGGGTCGTATAGTCTGGTCTAGTATAGAGGACTGTGGATCCTCTGACCGGGGTTCAAAACCCTTGCGCAAAATGGCGCTTTGGTCGGAAATCCCCGCCCAGGCCCTTTCTAAAATAATAAATAAAAGTAATGACTCATAGAACGTATGACATTAGAGCGAGTAAGGGGCACTGTAGACTATCTGCCTCCCGAAATGATGCTAAGAGAAGAAATAGTGAATACTTGCATCAAAATTTTTAATAGATACGGATTTGGCCCAATGGACACGCCTGTACTTGAAAAATGGGAGACGCTGACAATTAAAAGCGGGGGAGGCGAAGAAATTGCAAAAGAAACGTATAATTTTAAAGACCAAAGCGGAAGAAGGATTGGACTAAGATTTGACTTAACAGTTCCGAGCGCAAGGGTTCTGGCTATGAACCCGAAAATGCCAATGCCATTTAAGAGATATCAATACGGGAAAGTGTTTAGATATCAAGAAGTAAAGCCTGGAAGAACAAGAGAATTTTATCAGCTTGACATAGACATTTATGGAACTAATTCTTTGGTGGCTGATGCTGAATGCGTTGGCGTTGCCATTGAGTGCTTTAAAGAACTTGGCTTTAAAGACTATTATGTAAGAATTAATAACAGGAAATTGCTGCAAGGTTTGCTGAATTATGCTGGAGTCAGGCCAGACAGAACATTGGATGCTTACAGGGCTATTGACAAATTAGACAAAATAGGGATAAAAGGCGTGCGGAAGGAATTGGAAAAAAGAGGAATTAGAAAAGAAGTTATAAAGAACTTGTTAAGCATCATTAAGGTCAAAGGGAAACCAAATGAAATTTTAAAAAAAGTGTCAGAGTGGGTTCCAGGGAACCTAGGAATAAAAGAACTAGAGGAACTAATTAGATACTTAAAAGCAATGGGTTTTAAAGACAAATACTTAATAGATTTGAGTCTTGTAAGAGGCTTAGAATACTATACGGGAAATATTTTTGAAGTAAATGCTGAAGGCCTGAATGTGTCGTTTGCTGGCGGAGGAAGATATGATGAAATGATTAAAAAATTTGCTGGAGTAGAAATCCCTGCAGTAGGAATCAGCTTTGGAATTGAACCAATATTTCAAGTCTTAGTTAAAAAGAAAGAACTGAAGAAAAGCAGGACTTTAGTGTTTGTGGCGCCAGTCAGTGACAAACAATTAATTAAGTCCTTGAATATTGCTTCAAAATTAAGAAAAGCGGGACTAAATGTAGAAGTTGACTTAAAAAATAGAAGCTTGACAAAGAACATTGAATACGCTGCAAAAAAAGGAATGAAGTATATAGTTATTGTAGGAGAAAGGGACCTAAAAGAAGGCAAGGTCACTATTAGAAATCTTATAACAGGAAATGAAAAAAGAACAAATATCAAGAGGTTGCCAAATGAAATACGTAATTAGTCTCGGAGGCTCATTAATAAAATCTGAAAAAATAAATGTTGAATTTTTAAAAGAATTAAAAAAAGTGCTTGCAAAGTCAAAGCATGAGTTTGTACTTATCTGCGGAGGAGGAGCGACTGCAAGAGAATACATTGAAGCGGGACGCAAGTTTGGTGCAAGCAATGTTGAGCTTGATTTAATAGGCATGAAAGCAAC
>JAFCFT010000017.1 GCA_017608505.1 Candidatus Parvarchaeota archaeon
AGGGAGCTGAAACGAAGACTGAAATGGTTTGGAGGGTTTCAAAGCAGAAAAGGAGCAGAGAGTTTTATAAGGCAGTGGGTAAGGAATTATAACACGGAAAAAGTCACTTAACCACATTTTAGAAAACTTTATAATAACTTCTAACTTTCAAAACCCTGATGGCAACCAAATTCCCTGAAGCACAAGCAAGGTTATTTAAGAACGTCTTTGTGTGCCGCAAGTGCAAGCACAAAATTAGAGCAAACCCTCTTAAAGTTATTTTAGGAAACGTCAAGTGCAGAAAATGCGGAAGCCACCAGCTAAGGCCCAAAAGAAAGGAAAAGAAAGCTTAAATAGTCTCTTTTAGCACTTCTAAGTTTTTAATCTCTCTTTTAATCCTTACTCGAGCAGTGCTAAAAGTTCTTCCGTATTCTTCAGCTTCAGAAAGCGCCTGCAACACTTTATTTAATGATTTTATGGCTTTCTTAACTTTGCTTTTAAATGCAACAAGCTCTTTCATATCTTTAAGCTCGAGCTCTCCTTCTGACTTTTTTGACTTAATTCTGTCATACTCCTTTTTTAGAGAAGCCACTTTGTCTTTTAGCATTATAAATGCACATTATCAGTGATTTTTTTAATTCTTTCAAATATTTCATTGAGCCTTTCTAATTGCGCCTTTTTAAAGAGTTCTTCCCATTGGTTCATTATGTCTTTTATATTATCTTTTACCAATTGATTATCTTTTTTAAGCTCTTCTTTAATCCTAATTTGCTTGTATGACTCTGCCAAGTTAATTATGTTTGAGGTTTTTTCAGCTAAATTACGTAAATTTTGAGCATAAGATTTCATATCCCTACTTATAGCTTTTTTTCTTAATTCAATCTGTGATTCATTAACTGTTTTATTTCTAATGTCGCTTTCTAAAGCTTCAATCATGTTTATGATATATTCTTTTTGATTTTCAAGAGCTTTTTCAAGTTTTTCAATGCTTTTTATTTCCTTTTCAAATGTTTCTTTAGCATTCATATAAAATAATTAACATCAGGTTTTTTATATGGGTTTTGATATTGCTCTGCAATCTCTAGAAGTATTGCTCCTAGCGCTTCAATCTCAGCATCTTTGTTAAGCATGCCTGCTTCAAGCAGGCTTGCGCCTGTTAATTTCAAAAGAGAGTTAAATTCTAAACCTTCTATTTTCCACTTTTCGTATTGAAATGCATTTTTTTTATACATGTCAATGCCTATGCGCTTGCATAGTTTTTCTAATTCGTCATACATTTCAGAAACTTTGCTTGTTCTTTTTTCAGAGAACAAGCTACAATAAATTTCAATTAAGCAAGCTCTTAATTTTTTTTTATTCATATTGCTTGAATTGCCAGTTCTTGTTTAAAAGCTTTGTTGTGAAATCAATTTTTAAACAAATCGCGTTAAACCATAATTTTTATAAATACACATTATAGATTCTATGTGTGGTGACATATATGGTTTTTGATCATCACGTGCACGTGACTGGAAGCCTTTTTTGTAATTATTACTCAAATGTGATTGAAAACATTGTTAATGTTGGAGAAAAATTAAGAACCTCTTTAAAAGAAAATCGTGTAGATCGTTTTATTGGAATAATCTCAAGCGGGACGTTCTATAAAATGCCTAAAAATTTTGATGAAGCATTATCAATTAATGTTGATTTATTATTTGACGAGGATGGAAAAGGTCTTAGTTTAGTTAAAGAATTAGGAGGAGAACCAGCAGTTTATTTTAGCCCAGAATACATTCTTAGAAAACCTGAGGTTTATGACTACGTGCTTAAAAAAAGCAAAGAACAAGATGTTAAGATTTTAAAGTTGTACACAACTGAATTATGTGATTTTAATTCAATTATTAAAAAGGCAAAAGATTACGATTTTGAACTTGTGTTAACGCATACTCCGCGCGAATACGAATGCGTTGTGCCTCTTTTTAAATTGTGCTGTTCAAATGATTTAAAATTAATGCTTTGTCATGGCTGTTACAAATCAAGCGAATTAATGAGCCTAGTTAAGGATTATGGAGCTTTTGTTGATACATCTTCGGTTTCAGTTAAAAGTATTAAAAAATGGCTTTACAACGATTTAGAGGATAATCTTGTTTTCGGCTCTGACTGGCCTTGCGCTAATAATGGGGCCAGAGATATTGATTGGGACATTCAAAAGAAAGAATTAGCTAAATTAAGTAAATTGAATTTGCCCAAAAAATTTTATAATAGAGAAATTATAAAGTGATATTATGACAAAAGTTAAAATGTTTTTACTTGAGAATAATGGTATTGTATGGAGTCACACTTTTGACAAAGAAGAGCATTATGAAGGCACGGATTTAGATGAAAAGCGAACAGTTTTAGACCTTCCAACAGCGTTAAGTGGATTCGGAAGAGAGGCAATAAAAGCAGAAGAACGCAATATGGTTATAATGCATTATGTAGATCTAACATGTGGGTGGTACAAGGATGATAATAAAACATTATTAATTATCGTATATAAAGATTTCAAAGATGATAATAAGTTTAGGGAGATTCTAAATGACGTTATGAGAATAATTAAAAAACCAGAGTTATATTATGACATTTATGGTTCTATAAAAGAGAAGATTAAACCTTTAATTAACTCCTAACAATCACATTTTCGATCATTCTTATAGGGTCTTGCTCTGTTTCTAGCTTGCTGAGCAAGTCAAGATACGAAGTTTTTTCTTCGTAAGTTGCAAGTTGAGGGTTTTTAATGTCTGCGAGGTCTGCAAGCAGGTTTTTTGCGTCGTCAAATGTGCCTATTTTGTCAATAAGTCCGTACTTTAAGCCTTCGACGCCTAAGTAATACGAGCCGTTTGCAATTGGGCGTAATGCGTCAACACTCATATTGCGATTGTTTGCAATTGTTGAAAGCAAAGACTCGTAAATTGTTTTTAGTTTGTCTATGCTCCAGTTGTATTCTAGTTCTGTCATTTTTCTGTAAGGGGAGCCCATGTCTTTGTGTTCAGGGTATGTAAGATTTACATATGTGACATTGTAGTCGCGCATTAAGCCTGAAAACTCAATATAGGGATTTATTGCTGCGCCAATTGCGCCGACAATAGAGTAATTGTGCGCAACAATTTTGTCAGCTGCGCTTGCAATTAAATATGCTCCGCTTGCGCCAGCATCTCTGATGTATGCAACGCAAGGCTTGCTTAAGTTTAAGACAGCATTCATTATTAAAGCAGAAGGGACAGCGCTGCCGCCAGGAGAGTTAATGTCTAATAAGATGCCTTCAATTAAAGGGTTTGCGTCAGCAAGCTTTAAGTTTTTAATAATGCTTTCTGCATTTGCTTTTGAGCCTTCAAGCATTGAGGAGGATTCTGCTGAGGCAATGGTTCCGTAGATTTTAATTACTGCAATGTTGCCTGTTGGAGTGCTGAATGCAAGGCCTAAGAAATATCCTAAAAGCACTGCAAATATGAGCAGTGATGAAAACACCCAAAGCAACTTGTATAGGTTCATAAGACACCCCTAACTAATTGTATGTGGCTGAGACTTAAAACCCTAACGCCCAGCGCTTTGTCAATGAATCTTTGCTTGTCGCTTGTGAATGCATATCCAAGCAGGTCGATTGGAAGCAAAGGAAGCAATAAGGATTTGAATATATTTCGCGCAATAAATGTTGATATGTTTGGATTTTTGGCAGTTATTTTAAGGCCTAAAAATTGCTTGCCAATTGTCATTCCAAATACGTATTCGAAAAGTGCAAAGTATGCAAGCAAAAGCACAAGGCTTGCCCCTACTGCGCCAGTAAAAGCGCCAAGAATTGAAGGATTTAAAGACACGTATTCTAAAGTTAGCAGCTCTTCGCTTAAGCCAGAGACGTGCTTAAATACTGCCATAAAAAGCGAATATATTATGAAGTTAAAGACAAGCAAGTCAATGAGGAATGCTATGCTTCTTTTAAGCAGAGGCGCTGGGCTGGGAAGCAATTCTTCATCAGGCAGTGTGATAGAATATTCAACCATTGTAATTTTAAATAAGGAAGAGCCTTATATATTTTTAAAATGATTAAACGCAAGCCGACTCGTTCGCTTTCAGGCGTGACAGTAATAGCTGTGATGTGCAAGCCGCACGAGTGCCCAGGAAAGTGCAGGTACTGTCCAAAGGGAGAATATGCTCCTCAAAGTTACACAGGAGAAGAGCCTGCAGCTTTAAGGGCGCGCTATTGCAATTATGACCCAAAAAAACAGGTTTTGCAAAGACTAAGGCAGTATGAGGAGACAGGGCATGATACAAGCAAAATAGAGATAGTGATAATGGGCGGCACTTTTTTAAGCATGAGTAAAGATTACAAGGAAAAATTTATAAAGGGCATTTATCAGGCGCTTAATAATTCTAGAAAAAGAGATTTAGAAGAATTGAAGAAAGACAATGAGGAGGCGCTTCATAGATGCGTTGCAATGGTTATTGAGACAAGACCTGATATCTGCGGTGCAAAAGAAATTAAGGAAATGCTGCGATACGGATGCACGCGCGTAGAGTTAGGTGCTCAAAGCACAAGTGATGATGTGTTAAGAAGGATTAGGCGGGGGCACAATACAAAAGTCACTAAAATGGCGATTAAGAGACTAAAAAATGCAGGATTTAAAGTTGATTTGCACATGATGCTTGGACTTCCTGGCCAGGATGAATTAAAAGATTTTAATGAGTTATGGCGCAATCCTGATTGGCGCCCAGACGGATTAAAAATTTATCCAACACTTGTCATAAAAGGCACTGATTTGTACGAGGACTGGAATAAGGGATTGTACAAGCCTTTGAGCAATGAAGAGGCCCTTAAAAAAGTTGCAAAAATACTTGAACGCGTGCCGTACTACGTGCGTGTAAAAAGGGTTATGCGGGACATTCCTGCAAAGTGCATAAGCGCAGGTCCTACTTGGGGCAACATACGCGAGCGCGCTTGGAAGCTAATGCGCAAGCCATGTATGTGCATAAGATGCAGAGAAGTTGGAAGACGCGGTCTTAAAGGCAATGCGGGTTTTAAATTGAGAAAATACGATGCATCAGGCGGAACAGAGTATTTTTTAAGTTATGAAGGGGAAAACGACTCTTTAATTGGTTTTTTAAGATTAAGGATTGTTAATTCAAAAGCATATGTCCGCGAACTGCATGTTTATGGAAAGACTATACCTGTTGGTGCAAGAGGAGAAGGTTTTCAGCACAAGGGCTATGGAAGGCAGCTTTTATGCAAAGCTGAAGAAATTGCAAGAAAACTCGGCATCAAGGAATTAAAAGTTCTAAGCGGTGTTGGCGTAAGGGGCTATTATAGAAAGTTTGGCTACGAATTAGTCGGCGACTACATGGTTAAGCCTCTCTGATAAATTTAATATAGAAGTAGTGCTTCAAAATAATTCTATGAAGGTTTCTGACATAATGACTAAGAAAGTCAAGACTGTTGACAAAGACGAGCTTGTAAGCAAGGCATTTGGATTGATGAAAAAACACAATTTAATTAATATTCCTGTAGTTAGCGACGGCATGCTTGCAGGAATGATAACAATGAAGGACATCCTAAGCCAGCCAAGATATGGGACAGATGTTAAGGTTTCGCGAATAATGTTTAAGCCGCCAACACTTTCAAAAGATGATGACATATTAGAAGTGATTAGGAAAATAACGGAGACTGGCGTTACTGCAATACCTGTTATTGAAGATTCAGAGTTAGTTGGCATTGTAAGCGACCATGATGTGCTTAAAGTAATGAAAAAGGAATTTGAAGATGTTTTTGTTTCTCATTTAATGAAGGACAATGTGCCTTTGCTTAAAATGGATGACCCTGTTGGAAAAGCAACAAGATTAATGGATTATCATAAATTAACAACTCTTCCTGTAGTGGGCAGTAAGGGCATTCTTGCTGGCGTGATTGATGATTACTGCATTCTTAACATGTTTTACAAGCCAAGAGAAAAGTCAGGTGCAAAAACTGCTGAAAATCTTGCAAGCGGCAAGGGGATAAAAATTAATCCTTTGTCAAGTCCTATAAGCGAAGCCATGTCTAAAGTGTACGAGACTATAAAGCCGCATGACAAAGTGAGCAAAGCGCTTAAAATCATGCTAAGGCGCGATGTCAACACTTTGATAGTTGTCAATGATTCTAAAGTTCCAATAGGAGTCTTAGAGAGAAAAAAGTTGATTAAGTATTTATACAAAAAAATGGGGCCCAAGGGAGTGTTTCTCACATTTTCAGGTTTAAAGCTTGACTATCCAACAAATCAGCTTTTAACTAAAGTCTTAAGAGACCACTTGTTAAGGGTTCAATACTTGGCAACAGGATTAACAGAAGTTAAAGTTTATATTAAGCCTGTTCACGAGGGCGGGGGCGTAAGAAAGCATGAATTAAGCGTTACAATTTATCAGAAAGGTGGAGGAGTTCAAAGAGTCAAAAAAATAGGATATGATTTAAGAGACGTGTTTGACGATGCGCTGACAGATCTTGAAAGGCTGATAATGAAGGATTATAAGAGAAAGCCAAGGGTGCTTTAAATGCCCATTAAGAATAAGACAATGGCTTTAATAAGAATTAGAAAAACTCCATACTCAGGTCTTAAGGCTTTTCTGCAAGACGTTTTTTATAAGGATGAGACTGGTGTCTTGGCTGAAAAAGCCCTTGAGTTGCTAAAAATTGCATATGCTGAGCCGTTTAAGTCTTCTGACTGGAAAAAGCTTGTAAGCAAGTTGTTTAACGTAAGTGAATGCACAAGCACTGATGAAAGAGTTCTTGATGAAATTTGTTTAAAGCACTTGGGATTTCACAGAATGGATATTAATGCAAGCAAAAACAAACTAAGGGGCAAGAAAGCATACCAAGAACTAATGAATAAAAGCAAGGCAGGCGCCATTAAATTAAGCGAAGACGAACTAAGTGTTTTAAAAAAGGTTAATGAATGGAACAGGGCTGTTGCAAGCTATTATTCTATTTTAAACAAATTAAAGGCTTTGGGCTTTATTGAGAAAAAAGAAGGTTATTATTGCAAGAGCGAGCGGTTTAAAAACAGATTTACACAAGTAATTGATTTAATGCATGGTTTTGAAAACGAGCTTAAGAAGATGTGATTCTTATTTTGTCTTCTTGAGTGTTTCTTCCGCCCAATTCGTCAACAAAGATTGTTTTAATTGCGCCTTCAAGTTCTCCTTTAGGACACGTGACTAAGAACGTTGCAAGAATGCTCTCATAGGGTTCAAGATATCCTGTGACATAGTTTCTCTCAATCGTGCAGTTTGAAAGAATAAGCGTGCATTCATAGAATATTTTTTGGTCTTGTTTGTTCTTGATTGTATAATTTATTTCTGTTTTTGCATCTGCATTTACATAATATCTTTGCTTTATGTTTAACACTATGTCTCTTTTGTGTTGCTCTCCGCATTCTTTTAACAAGTCGTAGTTTTCTATTATTTTTGACACTTTTATCGTGTCATTGTAGAGTCTGCCCTGCACTAACACGTTTTTACCAACATATTTTTCAAAATCAGCGCCTACTAACTTGTATGTGCCCCTGTTTAATTCGCAATTAATGCTTTCTGTTTGCATTATGTATGTTCCATTTTCAAGTGTTATCTTTCCATATGCTTCCACATAATTTATTGTTGTTATGGGCATTGCAAATATTATTAATACAGTAATGATTAATAACGCAATGAGAACGCTTTCTTTATGTTCTTTAACCCATTTGATATTCATTAGAAATCTTAAATCTTTTAAACTATAAGAATCTTATCAATTTAAATGATAAAATTTCCAGCGCTTGTGATTAATTTTAAAGCATATGAAGAAGGCACTGGCAGAAAAGCATTAAGAATCGCAAAGGTTGCAGAGAAGATAAGCAAAAAAATTGTCTTGTGCCCCCAAGCTTTTGATCTTAATGCAATTGCAAAGGCAGTTAAAAATCCTGTTTTTGCGCAGTCAGTCGACCCTGCATTGCCTGGCGCCCACACTGGAAGCAACACTTGCTTTGCTGCGAAAAAAGCTGGCGCATCCGGGGCGCTTATCAATCACTCTGAAAATAAAGTAAGCTTAAACACTATTAAGTCATTAATAGAACTTTGCAGAACTTATGGTTTGACAAGTCTTGTGTGCGCTCAAAATCTTTCTTGGGTTAAAAAAATAGTTAAATTAAAGCCTGATTTGATTGCTTACGAGCCGCCTGCCCTTATTGGAGGTTCTGTAAGCGTGACAAGCGCAAAGCCAAGCGTGATAACAAAATGCGTTAAGGCATGCGAAAAAATCCCATTGCTTGTCGGCGCTGGCGTTAAAACTTGCGAAGATGCAAAAAAAGCTGTAGAACTTGGTGCAAAGGGAGTGCTTGTTGCTTCAGGCATAGTAAAGTCAAAAAATCCAAGAAAAGTCATTAAAGGCTTATTTGAAAGCATGTGATTTTTTCACTTTCTTTTCAAGCTCAAGCCTTTTTAATTTTTGCTTGATTCTTTTATGTTCGGATGCTTTGAATTTATGTTCCAGTTCTTTTAGGATTTGCGGCAATGTCGTGTATTCCATCACATCGCTTGAGAGTCTGTGAGGTTCAAATGGTCCATGTCGCCTTAAAAATTCTGCAACTTCATTTGCTTTTTGTCTTGCCAAATCAAAGCTAGGGTCGTCGAACATGTCTCTTGGCACTCCAAGTTTGCCGTTTCTTATTTGGAACCCAAGGCACATTACTCTTGGAGGCCCGTCAAATCTTGCAGGATGCGCGTCTTTGACTCTTACAGGCATTAATGGTCCGTTGTGGCTTCCTCTCATCCAGCCTTCTACAAGATGAGGGAATGAAAACGCTTCTAATATTTCGCCAACTGCTGGCAGGCCGTGCTGAGCCCTTACTATCAGTGCAGGATCGTCCTTTCCAACATAGCGCCCTGCAATTAATGAAAGTCTGCTTGTTGTGGATGTTGCTGCAATCATTTTTGGCTTGTTTTTGTAAACATTTTTTATCACGTATCTTCCTGGACTTCCAATTAATACAAGCAGGTCATATAAGTGTTCTGGGCATTTGAGCATTGCACTTTTGTCTTCCATGACATCAAGCACTTCAAATGCGAACCCCTCATGCATTTTTGGATCAATAATTAGTCCTGGCGTGTTGAATGGGTCTGCAAATATTTTGTATAATGGAAGATTCCACGCGCCTGGCTCTGTTTTGTCAGCCATGAATATCAACACTGGCTCGCTTTTGCGCTCTTCAAAACTCATTTCAGCAACCCCTGGACCCATTCCCCTAAGATTGCCTGAAAATGAAGTCTTTAAGAGATCCTGCCCTGCGCCGTATAGCTTCATTTCACGAGCTTTTTCAGCGCATTTTAGAAACACGTCCCACGCAAGTTTGTGAATATCTTCATTGCCAACGCCTTCCCAGTGGGTCATGATTAATTGGAGGTCGTCGCCGCAAGCAGTGACATAAGAGTCAATTAATAAATTGCTTCTTAACAATTCTTCTCTCGCAAGGGCTATTATTTCTGGGTGGCTTGCAGAATGCCCTACATACCCTCCTATGTCTGCTTTAATTAAAGTTAAAGTAATCTTCTTCATGCATTCTAATACGCAATCTTTGTATTTAACTTTTTAGCTTTTCCCAAGGGTTGACATAGTAAATTACTGCTGCAACAAGAGACATATACAGCGCCACTATTAATATTGGAAACATAAAAAAGCTTGATATTATGTTTGTTGTTTCTTCAGGCAGTACGCAAAGGACTGTTGCAGAATTTATTGCATAAAAGAATGAGTAAAATATTGCTCCAAATGATAAAAATCCAGAAATCAATATTACAAGCCCTCCAAAAAGCATTCTTCTTAATAAATTTGGAGGGTCAATTCCAAGCAAGTCCTTAAGCACAAATATAATGTCGTCAATCATTTTTATCGCCAGTAAATTGGAGGTGGCCTTTCTTTTGCGCCTTTAAGCAGGAAATATATAACTGTTCCAACAAGACCTATGTAAAAAATTCCAAGACCCCATGGAATTAATGAAAGTATGACTATTGTTGGATGCGTTTCTGAATAATTTCCAAGGACTACAAGCTCTTGTCTTACTTCTTGAAACACCATAAATGCCTGAAATATTACTGAAAATATAAACAACCCAACAATGAATACTATTGTCCCTGCTATCAAGACTTTGTATGCAGGAATTTCTTTTTCATCAGGCATTAGTTTTTCATAATCGCTTGTTTTTTATATTAGTTTTCAATAAATAATATTGAATGTCTCGCAGAGTTTTTAAAGATACTCCTGTGCTTGACGTAAGCATTAGAAAATTTGAGAAGCCGGCAAATCCGTCATTTAACATGCTGATGAGAAGATTCTGCATTAGTGTCGGGTTGCTTCAGCCTGGAGACTCTAGAGACTCTATTGTTGATTTGCTGACGCTTTTTTTCAAAGCAGGAAAAGTCAAAAGATATTTGACAGTAGAAGAAATTTACAAATACATGCTTGAATTAAAAAAAGGAGGGTGCGCCCAGTCAAACATCCGCAGAAACTTGCTGCGTTTAAAAGACATAGGTTTTGTTGAAAAAACAGGGAATGGATACAGAATTAGGGAGTGGCTCTCACTTAGCGAATTGATTGATGAATTTGCAAGATTTAAAATTCAGCCAACTCTTGAACGTATTAAAGAGTATGCAAAAGCCCTTGACAACCTTAAATGATTATTTTCTGCTTGCAGACTCTGCTTTGTTAAACAATCTTATCAGCTGTTCCATGTGGTTTGCCACTTCTTTTCCAAGAGGCGTTAGTCTTATGATTTTTAGCCTGCCTCTTTTGTCAAATTCTATCAAGTTATTCTTTTCTAATATCTGAAGTATTCTTACTGTGTGGCTGTATGTGCAGTCAACTTCTTTTGCAAGCAAGCTCGCGTATCTTGGCTTTTCGTCATTGTCAAGCTTTACAAGCATCATTACAGGCTTTCGTCTTAAGAAAAAATGCAATAATTTTTTTGGCGCATTTATATTTTCCATGCTGTTAGTTATCTATATACTTCTTTATATACTTTATGGTTGTAAGTAATGGAGTATAGATAATAGTGTCTATTAATTTTTATAAGAATTTGCATTAATTTTATTTGTATGGGTGATAAGCGAACATACATGTTGTATGATGACTTGTATGTTGAACCCACATCTGCTGGCAAATTTATTTTAGGTGTTTCAAATCTTGAAGATACCTATAAATTAGACATAAAGGATTTAAAATCTATTGCAAATAAGTTGAAAAAATTTAAAAGTTCTGACTTTAGTAAGTATTTAAGCCAGCTCTTATATGATAATTTTTGGATTATTTATAATAATAATTCTTTTTATATCGGATTTGCAAAAGACAATGATTGGCTTTGGCTAAAAGAAATAAAATGCGAGGATATAGATGGCCTAACAAACAGTCTTGAAAACGCCATTGAGAACTTTAAGCTTTATTCTGGCTGAAAAAGAAAGACTCCTTAAAATTCTTAAAAAGGGCAATATTAAAAAAATTAAAAGACCAAAACTTAAAAAGAGTACTTCTGGCAGTGTTGGCGGCATTGTCAAAGTTCCTTCTGTTGTAAAACCCAAAATATCAAAAAAAGAGCTTGATGCTCCACAGGACTTGGGTATGGAGCTTAGCAATTTTTTAAGCCGAGCCAAAAAAGAAATGCGCGGTTATTATGACCAAGCGCCTTTTTTTGCAAAAAAAAGCGCTAAAGCCTAAAGGACAACAATCTCAAAATCCTCTTGAAAAATTAGGCAAGGAATTAAAAGATTTTTTAAAAACCGCTGAAAAGAAGATGAAAGGCGACTATGTAAAGTAACCCTTTTCACCTTCTTTCCCAAAAATCTTTTGGATTTTAAAATGCTCCCGCCGCGATTTGAACGCGGGTCAAGCCCTCCGCAGGGGCTCATTCTATCCAGGCTAAACTACGGGAGCAATTAGTTTAAATAAACAATTTGCTTTATTAAATTTATTATGAAAAAAAAGCTTCTAATGATAATTCTTGACGGCGCATCTGGCCTGCCTGCAAAAAGTTTGGGCAAAAAAACTCCGCTAGAAGCTGCGCGCACTCCAAATCTTGACAAAATTGCTAGCATCTCAAAAGCAGGGCTTATGTATGTCATAGGCAAAGGAATTGCCCCGCAAAGCGATGCTGCAGCTTACGCATTGCTTGGCTACGACCCTTTTAAGATTCCTGCGCGAGGAGTTACTGAAGCTTTAGGCGCTGGTTTGGATTTTAAAAATGGAGAACTGGCCTTAAGATGCAATTTCGCGTATGTAGAAGATGGCAAAATAGTAAAAGTTAGGATTTCAAACCTGCACCACTTTACTGGAAAAAGAATTGAAAAATTAATTAATGAGAACGTTAACCTTGACGTGCCTTTTACATTTAAATTTACAATTGGGTACAGGGGCGTGTTGATTCTTCATGGCAAAAATTTGTCAAGCGATGTGAGCAACACCCATCCAGGGTATGTAAGAGAGCGCATTGGCGGGGAGCTCATGAGCGTTGCAAAGCACTTAAGCAAATCCTTGGAGATTAAAGAGGCAAGACCTTTAATAAAAGACCCTGCTGCAGAGTATTCTGCTGAGCTTATAAATGACTTTTCAAACCAAGCGCGAAAAGTCCTTGAAAAAGCATGCATTAAAGACCCGAAGGGAAATCCAATCAACTACATTTTATGCAGGGATGCTGGAAATTACTTGCCTGCACTTGAGAGCTTTTATGACAAGTACAGACTTTTTTTTGGATTAATTGCAGAAATGCCTGTTGAACTAGGAATTGCACGATTGCTGAAACTTGAAGTAATAAAGCCAAAAAAAAGTTATGAGCAGATGGCAAAGCAAGTATTAAAAGAAATTGAAGGGCTTAGCGGTCTTTATGTTCACATTAAAGGACCTGATAAATATGGGCATTTAGGAGACGCTGTTGGCAAAAAAAAGGCAATTGAAAAAATTGACAACGAATTTATGAGCATTCTTCTTAAAGAATATAATCCTAAAAAACATGTGCTCTGCGTGACATGCGACCACTCCACACCTGCAGTTTATGGAAGCCATTCAAGCCATCCAGTGCCTTTATTAATAACAAGCAACGAGCCAGACAATATTTCAAGATTCACTGAAAAAGAATGCGCTAAAGGATCAATAAAAGACTTGCTTGGCAAAGAGCTCATGAGCAGGTTAATCAAGCAGCTAGATTGACAAAAAGCAAAGGATTATGTATTACTATGTGGTCTTCAAACATTTTGTTATACAAATCTTGCTTTGTATTTTTAAATTTCAAAAACATTTCTTTATTCATAATCCTTGCAACAACCGCATTTTTAACATCGCTAAATGCCTGCTTTAAGAAATTTATCAGCATTTCTTTGTTTGCATTATCACTTAAGACCAAAACATTGATTTTTGCATTTTCTTCATAATTCTTAACAAACGGTCCAAAAAAGACAATGCTTTTAATTCCAAGCCTTTCACAGTTTTCTTTAAGCATTAAAATTCCTTTTTTAAGTTCTGGATACAATTTTAGAAACTCATAATAATTTTCTTTTTCAATTAGAGAGTACACTAACTGGCCTGCTTCTGTTTTAAGTTCTGGCTTTAGGATTCTTATTGAGCCTGCCCTTAATTCTGTGATAACGCCTGATTTTATTAATTCATTTAAGTGTTCATAACCAATTCTTTGACTAATGCCTAGTTCTCTAAGCATCCTAGACACTTTTACCCCTTGCGTTGAATATATTAGTCTAAGAATCTTAAGTCTGGATTTTGTAATCGGCAAGATCATTAGTAGACGTTAATGTCCACATTTATTTAAAAATTTTACTGTTTTTATTTTACGATGAACAAATGTTTGTTTAGCACTTTATGCGCGAGTTCATATTTGTCTTTCTCATTTTTCATGAAATTGTCTAGGGATGTGTTTGTTATTATCATTTGATAGTTGTCAAGCATATCTTCAAATGGACTAATCTGTTCAAATGATGCATCTTCTTCAAAAAATATTTTTTCAAGACCTGTATGCTCTGCTATTTTTACAGCAAGTTCGTGCGGGTTTTCAGAAACGATTAAGTAGTTTACATATAATTTTGGATAAATGTGTTTAATGTGTTTTATTAATTTATCTTTGTCTATCTCTTTGAAATTTCCTTTTATCACAATTTCCCTTTTCTTTTTGTCAGCAAACACACTTTCCCAATTTTTGCAAAAATATGAGCGACATGCTTCTGGTCTGTAATTGTATATTATGCAAGTGCGATAATGCGGATTGTATGCAGGACACCTTCCTTCTTCATTTGCTTCAAGCGCAGATTTTGCGTTTATTTTCTCAAGCAAGAATCTTGGGAAAGGCATGCCTGGATAGCAACAGTGCGATTCTCCTGGCTTGCACTTCCCGCAAATTTTTTTAGACAGTTTTTTGTATTTTGACTGCCACTTGCTAAGCTTCATGCCTAATTATGTCTTTTTGTTGCACTTATAAATCTTTTTAATTAAGAATTGCTAGTAATTATTATGCTTTATCTTGACGCTGAAAACAAGATTTCAATAGATGAGCAAGACTTGCTTACAGGACGCTCGTGCATCATTGGACAAACAGGCTCTGGAAAAAGCTACGCCATTGCAGTTCTTTGCGAATCCTTGTGCAAAGCTAATTTGGGCTTCACAATTATAGATACTGAAGGCGAATATTTTGGGCTAAGAGAATCCTTTGATGTGCTTTGGGCAACTTATTCAAATGATGGGGATGTAGACTTGCGCAGTATTGATTTTTCTAAATTAGCTCGCCAAGTAATTAAAAACAATGTGCCTTTGATTTTTGATGTTTCTGAAGCAGACGACCCAAAAAAAGAAGTTGCAAAATTTTGCAGAACTCTATACAAAGAAGCTGAAGCTTTAAGAATTCCGCATTTGCTAATAGTTGAAGAAGCTGATAAATTTTGTCCGCAAAGAGGAGAGTGTCTGCCCGAATTAGAGGAAATAAGCAGAAGAGGCAGAAAAAGGGGATTAGGTCTTCTTGTTGCAAGCCAAAGGCCTGCCTTAATTAACAAAGCAATACTTTCCCAATGCAACATTCAAATAATTGGCAAGCTTTCAATTAGCAATGACATAGATGCTGTTAAAACTTTTATAAATGACAGAAATCTGCTTCACAGTTTGCCAGATCTTGGTCCTGGAGAGTTTGTATTAAGCGGTCTTGGGAACGACGTGCTTTTTAAATTCAAAAAAAGAATGACGCCTCATAAAAGCTCTGCGCCACGCATTATAAAGCGGGAAAGGCGCAAAATTAAAGAGATAGTTAATGCTCTTAAAGCACAAGGTCTTGGAATAGAGCCGCACATAACTTTTGACGATGTAAGAAAATTAGCAAGTAAGCTTTCACATAGAAAGTACTTGCTTTTTGGAGAAAAAGAGAGCGTCTCAAAAGTAGATCTCATATACAAACCCATGATAGAACTTAAAGTCCGCCTGCCGAAAAACTCACTTTTAGGCAAGCGCACATACGTTGATTATTATTTATATTTTAATAATTATATTTCAATTAATGCCTATTACGAGCCAATGTATGATTTAAGCCCTCTAAAAGACTTATCTTACAAAGAAGTTCAAGTGTTAATACAATTATTGTACGGGCGAGGACTAAAGACTATAAAATCAATTGTTCGCAACACTGACCTAACTGAAGAACAAGTGCGCAACACAATAATTAAATTAGAAAATAAGAACTTGGTGGCAAATGTAAGCAAAAGAGGACATGTTAACACTTATGATGTTTTAATGAAAATTGAAATACCATATATAAAAAGCATGGCTCAAAACAGGCTTGTTCCTTCTTGCGTCCCTAAAAACATTAAAAACTCTAGTTTTGAAATGTCCTCTTTAAACAATATCATCAAAGCAATTAATCAGGAAGCAGAGGTCGCAGAAGCTAAAACTTTATATTTCCCATTTTATGAAATAATCTTAAAGAGAGGCGAAAAAGAGAGAGAGCTATTAATTAACGGGCTAACTGGCAAGGTGAGCAAATTTGTTAAAATTTAAGCAAGCGCCTGACGTTCATTCTTTAGTGCGCGAGATAATTGAGGGTCTAAATTTTAATTACATAAATCCTGACCAAGTAATTTGCTTTAGGAGTTACGGTACAAAGTCCCCTCATGTGCATGCCCGTTGCTGGTCGCTTCCAAGAATTTGGCAAAAAGCGCTTGGCGTTAAGCCCCACTATGTTATTGAAGTTATTAGCGAAAAATATGACTCGCTAACTCTTGAACAAAAGAAAAAGCTGTTGATTCATGAATTGCTTCACATACCTAAGTCTTTTAGAGGGGGCTTGCGCCCACACAAAGGATACATTAGCTCCCGGATAGTAGAAGAGCTTTATAGGAAACTAGAGAATAAAAGCTTTTTTTAAAAAATGGACCGGCCGGGAAGCCAGAGAGGGGGAAGACTCCCCCTCCCTAGGCCCTACCCACCCCCTCTTCTAAGAATCTTTTAGAAAAAATGGACCGGCCGGGAATCGCACCCGGGACCTCTTCCGTGCGAGGGAAGCGTTCTACTGCTGAACTACCGGCCCTCTCTGTATATTAAGACTTCTAGGCCCTTTTTAAGCATGTCTTCTTTGTTATGCACTTTAACATATTCTATATTTTTGTCATTCTTTATTGCGTTTCCAAGACTATACGTGCCTCCTATCTCAAATAATACTACGCTGTTTGATTTTTTCTTAGCAATTTCCTTCATTTTCTTTGATTCTCTTTCAGTTCTGCCACTAATAACTAAATTGCCATCTGTTACAACAACATACACTCTTTCTTTGCCGTCATTAAAATTTTTTATATTTAAATTTTCTACGCTGTATCCGTTTTCTGGCTTGAATAATATCTTAAGCACTTTTTGATCTCCTTTCCAGAAGTCACGCACGCTTATCATCTTTGAATCTAATTGTTGATCTGCAAAATTATGTATTCTAATGTAGCACTTCTTGTTTAATTCTTCTTCTGCTTGTATTAATGCGTCTACGAACCCATATAAAACATGACTTAACATGTCCCATCTTGACCCATCATTAAATCCATTTTTTGTCGTTCCATTATACATGGAGCCTGAACTGTCTAAGTATAACTCCACAATGTCTGGCACTTTTAATCTATCATCCTTGTATATTACGTCTTTTATGAGAGATTCTTTTAATTCATAGTCATTTAGTATGTAGTAATGTTCATTTAATTGTACTAACATTGGAAGGCCTGTTCTTTTTTGAAAATCAGCTATTTTTTTAAGATTTAATGTTGTAAGTTCATCCCTAGTTATTATTTTTCTATTTTTTAATTTCCAAATCATTCTTTTTCCAACATCAATTTTTTCGCCAGACTTTTTTCCTCCCTTTACTTCTACGTGCGTGTGATTTTTTTTATAGAACTCATGTATAGCGTATAAATCAAGATTATTAAAATCTTCATTTGATTTTATTATATCTCTGATGCTATCGGATATGCCTTCATTGAATTCTTTTATTAGGTCATTTAAGAACTGCGTTTGTTCTTCATTATTCATTCCGTCTAATATGTCTTGCAATATGTTGTTTGGATTAGTGTTGCATTTTATGTCTGTTCTGCCTCTTTGTGAAGTGTCATTTTTTATATAAGGTCCTAGTACAGACATGAGGCGGACTATTCCTTCATACCTATCTTCGCTTGCAAAAATGTTCCTTATTTTTCTTGCACATTCTTTTTCGTTTATTTTTTTAATATCTTTTTTAAGTAAAGCTTTTAATGCTTTCATTGCTATTTCTTCACCTTTTTTTCCTGCTTTTTCTTTGAAATATTCTTTTAGTTCTTTTGGGCCATACAAGTAAGAATACATATATCTTGTTATTGTGAAGAAGTCAGTGCTAGTGTTTTTATCTTTTAATTCAAAGTAGTCAAATAGAGTTATTATGCTGTCTAGTACATATTTTTTTTCTTTGTTGTCAACGTAGAATCTATTGTCCACTATGAAGTCTGTTACTCCATTGGATGCTGCTTTTATTTTTAATATTTGTTCAAGCGGACTTAGTCCGGGTTCTGCTTTTAGTATCCCCCTCCTTATTGCTTGGTGTATGAGTTTAAGGTCGTTATTTTTGCCTTTTACGCTTCTCGGCGCTTCTATTAAGTGATATAATTCGTGGAATAACAAATAAACAAATGTGTCTTTAGCGTTTAATTCCGGATTTTTATGCCAGTATTTTCCTGTTTTGTTAAATTTCTCTTTTAATGCTTTTTCATTGTTTATTATTGCGTATATCTCTTTTAGATTGGTGTAGAACTTCCAGTCCTCGCTTATTACTCCATCCTCTTTTATTACTGATATGTCGTGCCATATTGGTGCGTTCTTGTATAAGTACTCGCGCCATTCTCTTTCAGCTTTACTTAATAATTCATGAAGGTTTCTCATTTCCCCGCCTCCAAGATCTTACTCACTATTTCCTTGTCTACTGAGCACATTGCAGTGATGTATTTCTCCACTAGCAATTTACTGCTCAGCGTTTCATACACTTTATCATAACTTCCTCCGTCGTATAGTTTCCCATTATGCGAGCACAAAGCCTTTACCCAACCACTCCTCTTGGCTACTACTTTATTCTCTAGTGTCTCATACACTTTATTATATCCTCCGTCGTATAGTTTCCCATTATGCGAGCACAAAGCCTCTACCCAACCACTCCTCTTAGCTACTACTTTATTCTCTAGTGTCTCATACACTTTATCATAACTTCCTCCGTCGTATAGTTTCCCATTATGCGAGCACAAAGCGTATACCCAATCACTCCTCTTGGCTAATTGGATGTCTTCTCCGTCTTCCACATACAAGTAGATTTTAGCAGCACATTCATTTTCTACTGTAGCATAGACAAGCCCGCCACTCATGTTTGCTTCTTCATCCACTCTTCTAGGCTTTAATCCTGTATCTGAGTTCTTAGGTATCAAATGCTCCACCAACTCTCTAGGCACGGGCTTCATTTCCCTGCCTCCAAGATCTTACTCACTATTTCCTTGTCTACTGAGCACATTGCAGTGATGTATTTGTCCGCTAGCAATTTATTAGTTAGTGTCTCATACACTTTCTCATAACTTCCTGCGTCGTATAGTTTCCCATTATGCGAGCACAAAGCCAGTACCCAATTGCCCCTCTCAGCAACTATTTTATTCTCTAGTGTCTCATACACTTTCTTATAATCTCCTCCGTCGTATAGTTTCCCATTATGCGAGCACAAAGCCACTACCGAACTACTCCTCTCAGCCACTACTTTATTCTCTAGTGTCTCATACACTTTATTATAACCTCCTCCGTCGTATAGTTTCCCATTATGCGAGCATAAAGCCTCTACCCAATCACTCCTCTCAGCCACTGCTTTATTCTCTAGTGTCTCATACACTTTCTTATAATCTCCTCCGTCGTATAGTTTCCCATTATGCGAGCATAAAGCGCATACCGAATCACTCCTCTCAGCCACTACTTTATTCTCTAGTGTTTCATACACTTTATTATAATATCCTCCGTCGTATAGTTTCCCATTATGCGAGCATAAAGCGTATACCGAATCACCCCTCTCAGCCACTGCTTTATTCTCTAGTGTCTCATACACTTTATTATAAAAT
>JAFCFT010000018.1 GCA_017608505.1 Candidatus Parvarchaeota archaeon
GTATAATCCTGCAATAACTCCTGCAGTAGCTCCTGTGCCGTTCCAGATTGCTTTGGATTTTTTGATTGCCATAAAGATTTGCTTGCAATAGGGGTTTTTAAAGAATTGTATAGTAGAGACTATACTTAACAACCATTATGTTAACTTACTACACACCTACCATTACTCTTTGTACAACTCCAACTACAATCATCTGTACAGCCAGATTTAGCACAAATAGATCCTCCAAGAACACATTGTTTCTCACTCGCATCACACCTTCCGTCTCCGCAATGGACTCTACAAACAGTGTCTCCTGTAGTCCATGAAGTTGTAGATGAACAAGTATATTCTTCCATATCTAAACAAGAATCTTCATCGAAATGACCACATTTATAAAACCCTTCATAATAATTTGTATTGTCAATCTTATTAATGCCATAATATCCTTCCTTGGTGCATTCGTCTGTGCAGACAAGTTTGCAGGCTTCGTTTTCGCTGCAGTCAGGGTCATTGCAGTCAATCAAATCGTCGCAGTCGTTGTCAATGCCGTCTTCGCAGTCATATTCGTAAGAAACCCATTTAATTTTGTTGTCTGAAAAGTCTGTAAGTTTTGCGTCATAGTAGTCGCCAAGGAAGGCCCAAAGTTCTTTGGCTGCGCCCCACTCGCAGTAGTCTGTGCTTGTGCAGCGATGTAGAATTTCTGTACCAGGAGTATTTAAAGGAACAAACTTTGTGGAATCGCTTGAGCAGATAGGTTTGCCAGACACTGTGTCATTAACTCTAAAGCCAAGGACAGAAGTGTATAACCCTTCGTTGTCATAAGGAAGGTAGTACTGCTGGTCGCAGGATAAAGCGCGGAAAGTTGTGTCTGGATAGCTGTTTGGGCATGTGATTTCGTTTTTTATAGGATTATAGTTGCAATTTTCTTGGGTGGTTGGGGATGTGTTGCAGATCACTATGCCGTCATTGTCAGTGTCAAGCTCGCAAGGGAATTGGACTCCTCCGCTTGTTGCAATGATTTTTCCGCATGTGTAGACATTGAAACTGCCGTCAGGAGAAGGAGCAAGTATAAGTTGCGTAGGGGTGTCAAGCCTTATGTCCGGCTCGCCTGCAAGAGGGATTACAGTGTCCAAGGCATAGCAGTTTTCATATTCTATTGGCCCTGCGCTTACGCAGACGCTGAAAGGGTACGCTCTTGGCATTCCGTGCCTGCAGTCTGGAATGTGGCACAAAAGCTCGGTCTGCGCAGAACTTCCGTCAAATATAAGGTTTGTAGTGTTTGTGCAGTATATTGGCATGTTGTCAATTCTTAAAGTTATGTTTGCAGACTTGTAAGGCTCAAAGCGCGTTTCTTTTTGAACAAGAGTTATGTTAAACCAATAGTTTTTTCCGCAAAGCACAGGCACGCCAAAGTAAGATTTGGTGTCTTCAGGATTTAAGGCGTCATAAGACCTGCTTACTCTTAAAGAGTCTGAAGGGGCAACTATGTTTGGAAAAAGCTGGTCAAGCACAGTTACAGGAGCAGGGTCCCCGTATTCTATGTGGATTAGTGGTGCGCCTGTACTGCTGCCTCCAGACTCGCACGTGTAAGGAATGACAAAGCCTGAAAGTTTGTATATTTCGCCGTTTTTAAGGGCAAGGATGCTTGTGCTGTTTGCATAAACATTGCTTAATGAAAGAGGGTCTGCATTCATGTCGCGGAGTCTGAATCTGTCGCCAAGCCATTCTGCAAAATAAAAGTGAGAGCTGTCATTGCTAAATACAAAATCAGGGGCGCTGTTAAGATTCAAGTCTCCGCTTGCAAACTGAGGGGACGCAAGATAAGGGCTTGTATTTGCAATTTTTAATGGGATGAAGCCGGAAAC
Source organism: Candidatus Parvarchaeota archaeon (assembly GCA_017608505.1). GTDB lineage: Archaea > Nanobdellota > Nanobdellia > WJKC01 > WJKC01 > JAFCFT01. Next base: position 1,848 of record JAFCFT010000018.1, read on the forward strand.
TAAATAGTTTCTGTAAACATTAAGCTCGTTGTTGCTTATTCCAAAAACGTCTGGGTCGTTGTCCTTGTCATAATCAAAGACTAAAAAATCCTTGTCAGTGTCAAAAATTTTCTTAGGATTCAAGTCTTTGTCTAAATAATAGACGCTGTCGTCTTTTACTCTGTAAAATAAAGTGCCGCCAGAATAGGCAAGTTGCATGACTTCGTTGCTTGCAGGGATTACAGCTTTTTTGTTTAAGTTAAACCCGTCATAAGTAAAGATTGTAATGCCGGTGTCGTTTGCAAGCACAAGCTCGTCTCCTGCTGACTGGCCAAAAAAGTCTGTGTACACGTCAGCGCCGAGCACAAGACTGTACGAATCAGGCACTGTAAGGGATTTAGGATTTTGGAAAGTGCCTGAATAATACTGCATTGCGTAAACGCCTGCGCTGTCTAAAACAAGCAAGTAATCCCCGTTGCTTATGTGAAGCGCTGATATGTCAAGAACGCTGTTTGAGTCAAAAAGCTTGTTGTTGTCTGAATCATAAACGCCGTCGTCAAGAACGTAAAAAAGCTCGTTTCCAAGACCATTTATGTTTAGGAATTTAAAGAATTTTACGTTTTGAGGAAAAGCAAGCTTGGTTTCGCTTATGCTAAAGTCGCTAAAAGTGCAAGGAAGCCCGTTAAGAACGTACGTGTATTTGTCAATAGTGTATGAATTGTCTGTGTCAACACCTAAGTTCACGTCCCCTGTTGCAGCAAGCGTTAAGACATAACTGCCTTCCCCAATGTTTAAGCCAAGCTCTACTGGATCAAAAGTTAAATTAGCCCATGAAGGATTAGGGTTGCATGAGATAGTGCCAAGGTCTGTCCCTGCAAGCGAGACTTTAAAGCCGGATTCGTCATCAGAAAAGCAGTTTGCGCCTACAAGGAAATATCTAAAGTTCCTTAAAGTAAGGTTGTCGCGTATCGAAAGCCTTAAAGAAAGAATGTCGTCTTTTTTCAAAGAAAAATAAGATTCTGCAAATCCGTCGTCATCAGAATACTGCATCCCTCTTTTAAATAAAGTCAAATACGCTGGAACAAAATTGTCATCCCTGTATTCATAAATCACTAAATCAAGCAAGGTCTTAATTTTAAAGCGCGCTCTTGTAATGCTGTTTGCATTGAACTTGCAGAACTTGCCTTTGTCATCATAAGTTTCGCACCAAACATCGTCATCAACAAGGTTTGGCCCGCTGTTTGCGCTTAAATGATAGCCAAAGTCTTCAAGCTTTTTGCCAAGAGCGCCTCCCCAATAGCAATCTTCTTTTCCAAAAAGCCTCATGCACCTGTCAATAGCGCGGGATGATGGATTGTATATATTAAAGCCTGTGTCTGGACTCCCATCGCTCCAGTTTCTTGCTAAAAACAAGGTCCTGTTCGGATGCGTGCAATTGCATAAAGGCGCGCTGTGCCAATGGTCATATATGTCTGTATAATTGTGATATTCGCTTCCTGCAGGGCAGTTTAGCCCTAATGTGCAATTTATGACAAGACTTGTATCGCAATAAGACAAGCTGTTTACATCCCGCGCCTCAAGCTGCGCTTCGCAGGAGCATGAGGAAACTACAGGTCTTTGGAATGCCACATGAGCAGTCACATTTTGTATTGCGAAATCAAACTTTGAAGGTATTGCTTGAAGTTTTGATTCAGTGACGCAAGAAGGGCAAGGCACTTTAAGAATCGCCCCTTTTTCAGGGTCGCATTTCCAGTCATCCCCAAACATAAAATCCCTTTTTATGTTGCATCCAGAATCAGTGCACCGCTCGCCTTCATCTAAATAATAACAAATAGAGTAATACCCTTTGTCTTCAACAGTTCCGGGTGCAGGACAGTACTCTTCTGTGCCAGCCCAGCCCCCATAATCAGAGCCAAGCCGCGTGCAATAAGAATAAGGGTCATAACTGTACAAATTCCTCATGTCTGCAAGGTTCGAATCGCAGTCAATGCATGATATTTTTGTTATGCAGTAGTCTTTTCCGTCGTAACCCTTTACAAGAGAAACTTTATAACAATCAAAATCGCCCCCGCATGTTTTTTCATACGTTGTACCATCTTCTTTTAGAATAGTGATAACATTGCTTCTTTTTGTAAATTTGTATCCGCCATCTGTGCAGCGGACTCCAAAGTAACAGTAATCATCATCTCTCCCTAATTCTAAGAGTCTATCTTCATTGACAAGAGAGCCTTTAACAGAAATGCCTCCTCCATTTTCTCCAAGAAAAGTAGACATCGATTCTTCGCCTTCTTCAGCCCATCCTTTTTTAGTGCAGGTAATGCCCCAATGGCAAGTACGCCCTGCAGTGCTGCTGTCTTCGCAGTAATATATTTTTGAATCTTTGTCGCTGTAATAGTGGGTTCCAAAAGGGCAAAATACGCTAGACAACTTCACAGAGGAAGAAGAAGCATATAAAGAAGCATCATCTTCTGGGTAGCAATCAAGCTTAAAGCAGTATGCTTCTTCTGAGACGTCTCCAGAATCCCTAGTAATTAAATAAAGATTATTTAATGTGAGGGGAGTTCTTGCACTTATCCATGTGCCTCCATCATACTTATAAACGCTTCCAAGCGCAGAAGGGTTGTAGATATCCAATTCTCCGAAATTTGAAGGCGTTGCTTGTATGTATCTTGTGCAATGGTAATCATAATCAAGGCATCTACCTCTAGCGCAATAATATTCGCAAGATAAGCAATTTGAAGTACAGCCTTTATCACAGTTACCAATGCAATTTGCTCCTATAGGGTAGCATGTAGGCACTGTGCCCCCATGCCCATCATCCCCCGCAGCATCGCAGGTTCTTATAGAATACCAATTGTGTTTTGCACAGTACTTGTTGCATGATACTTTTTTGCAAAGCCCGCCTTCATCACGCCAATCAGAAGAATCATCGTCATCACTATCCCAAGAAGTTTCAACAATCTCTCGTGCAAAAGCTGGCACTGCCAAAAGGATTGCAAACATGAGTAAAAGCAAAATTCGCTTCATATATACCCCCTAAAATTCATTTCTGCAGTGACAAGGCCTGTAGTGTCAACGCCGTGAAGTGGGAAAGTGCAGATAGTGTCTCCGGGATAGTTAGCAAGCTCACCCTCAACAACGTCTCCTGCAACAACTTTAAAAGAGGCTCTTGAAGCAAATCTTTCTCCCCAGTAGTCTTTCACGCGGTCATTCAAATAGTCTACGCTTGGGTATGTTTTTACATCTTTTATGCCAAGTTGCTCGTAAAGAAGTTTGACTGCGCCTGTAACTTCTGTTGAAGATGTTTTTATGTATTCTTTGCCTACAAGCAAAGGAAGAATTGTGCTGCACTGATGCTTATACGCGTCATCTTTTAATTTAATGACGCCTGCAAGGAACAAATTGTTTGTGTAAAATGACTGCATGAGTATCACAATGATGGTAGTTAATATTATAAATATGATTTCAAATATCAGTCCTTCCATGCCTCCTTTCCTATTCATATTAAACAACTCTTGATTTGAATAATTTCGCAGATGCGCTTACCATGAGTTTTACAGTACCATAAGACACCCTGTCATCATAAATAATTTTCACTGGCAGGGAAACTTCAACAGCAGTGCTTGGGTTAAAATAATAATCAGGGTCTAGATTGTACGCAGGAGCTTCTGGACCGCCTAGCAGGTATTCAATTTTATATCCTGTTTTGTTTGATATCTCTATTTTAAAGAGAATTGAATATTCTTTTGTAAACAAAGAAGTGCAGGATTTTAAGCGCTCCATGCTGATTTTGTGAACATCAATTGTATTTGGAAGAGATGTTTTCCCTATGAATACATAGTCGCTTCCATCTTCTAGAACATCATAATAAACGCCTTTTTTCGTGTATGCAAGGCAGTCTTCGCTGTTTACTATCCTGTTTATTAAAAGAAGGGCTTCTGTAGTCCATTTTTCCCTGCTTGTTGTAATAAGAGACCTGTCAACGCTGTCAATTATAATTATTGCAATCATTGCAGTGGCAATAACCATTGCTATTGAAACAAATAATAAGACCATTGCAGAAGACTGCGCTTTTTTCATTGGCTTGCCTCCAGTTTAATGTTAATAGTGTCAGGCGAAGCGTTAAGTACAAGTGCAAAAGGAGTGTCAATGCTTTTGCTTGCAATGCCTGCCATTGAAGATGCGTACTCCACAGGCACGCCGACAATTCTTGAGTTCCTGCAACCTTCAAAAGGAGACGTGTTGACTGCAGGGTTAAAGTAAGGAGGGTATTCGTATTTGAAATAATATGTTTGTTCTGTAGGAAAATCTTGTTTTAAAAGCTCTGCAAACGCAGAGCTGTCCCTGTCGTGAAAAGTAATGTTTACGCCTTTAGGACCTATGAAATATTTGGAATCCCCTGTCGCCATGTCGCAAGGCCTAAGCCTATCAGGTTCAGAAATGTAAATGCCAAATTTATTGTCTTTTGTGCAGAAAAAATTAATTACGCAGTCTTTAGAAGGCCCCCATAAACGCTCGACCCAAGGAAAATAATGTATTTCAGAGCACGCAGGGTCCACGCAATATCCGCCTCTATCAGTGTAATATTTTGCAAAAAAAGATTCTCCAGTAACTGAAACATAAAAATCATTTGAAGGCAGTGTCACATATTCGTCTTCCATTTTATTATAATATGAACCATTAAATAATATTAAAAAATCCTTCTCAGGATTAAGTCTGTTATAAAGCATGTAGAATTCATCAATAGAAGATACGTCTGCAACGCCTGTGCATGCGTTGCCTGCGCACAAGTCTTCTATAACATATTTGTAATCTGCGCAGCAAGGGGAGTCATTATTGCAGTTAACACTTGACACAAGGCTTAAATTGTAGCAAATCTCTGTAACCCATCCTTCTTTGCATTCTGTTGCGCTTGAAAGAGTATGCAGGCCTGGGCAGTATTGCTCGCAAAGCGTATCAGCGCCTAGTTTGACAATCCTGTGTCCAGGAGGGATTGTAACTGAATAAGCGTTTACGCCTGTCAAATGATTTGTGCATGTCAAAAATATCTTGTCAAGAATGCCTTTTAAACCTTCGCCTAAGTCTTTGTATTTTGTAACAGAGCCATGATTCCAATAACTGCTTGAATAAATATCAATAGAAGTGTCTTCGATTTTAAATGGGTTGGGCATTTTAATATCCCAAGGCGAAAGCGCGCGCTTTACGGCTTCATAGTCATACAAATTAAGATAAAGCTCTGAAAAAGTTGTATAAGTCCTCTCGCCCCTAAAAAACGCCCTGCCGCTAAAAGGGTCTATCACAGAGGTCCAGTAAAAATCATATTTAGGATGTGGCTTTAATCTAAATCTTATGCCGTACGAACCTGCTGTTTTAGGGTCAGGCTCCCTAAATACAAGAACTGGCTGAATAAAAATCTCGTCAACCCACATGCCGTCGCACACAAGGCCTTTCTGATTTGCCTCAACATTTAATATTTGCAAAGGCTCCTCTTTAAAAGGGTATCCATTTTCATCAAAATTATCGCAGTTGCAGGAGACAAGAAATATGGGCGTAAATGTTCCAAGACTTATGCCTGGAAGAATTGGCATTGAAGTTTTGCAGTCGAGACATTCTACTCTGCACCCGCGCGGAAGAGTTGATTCAACTTCAGTTATGCCTGCTGGCATCGAGTATAATGAATTTTGCGCAAGCGTTATTAAGTTTGCAGTAAGTTTCACGCTGACAATAACTTTCACTTGCTCTTGAATGTAGCTTCCAATACCAGCAAGTATCATCATGGGCCCAATCACAGCAATTATAATCACAGCTATTTGCGCCACTAAAAACCCTGTTGACTCCTGCGCTTTAGTCGAAAACAGGATAAACACCTCGGGCTTCAAGTATTATACCATTGCTCCAAGGATAATCCGACTTATTAGCTCTTTTAACTTTAAGCTCTCTGATATAATTAACAAAAGGTCCCCCAAACCCTGCAGGGTCTGCATTTGTGCCTACCCAATATTGAAACGCTTTCATTTGCTTTTGCTCGCAATATACATTACCGAAGTGAGAAAATTTATGGACACATTTTCCGTCTTTACATATATCATTCTTTTTGCAATCATCGTCTGTAGTGCAACTTCCATATATTATTTTTTCCTTGCATACATCAATGCAAGTGTACGAGTAGCATGCAGTTAAAGTGTTTTTGTAGCAAGCGCCCCCAATCATTTCTTCTTCAGAACAAATATTAGTAAAACTTGTTCCAAGCTGAGCAAGAGGACCTAATTTTTCCTCCATATTATTACAATACCAATTTTCTTCGGCAACGCCAAACTTGCTCCCAAGCGCGTTAAGCCATGTCCTAAGATCTCCAAGCTCTCTTAAAACAATAGTAGTATAGCAGTATTTGGTTTCATTAACCCATAATATTTCGTCTTTATTGCATCCAAGCTCGTCAAGCCTAACGCAGGATAAAGGAGTCATCTTTGTAGGACTAAATGTTCTTATTCCTCCATCAGAGTAAAGTATTTCTCCTGTCATATGACTTTCATCATAAAAACGAGTGTATATTGTATAGGGCATCACATTTATAATTGCGGCGACTACAAACATTATGGCAACATGTTTTAAAAAATTTTTAATCTCCAACTCAAGCACGTGTTCTCCTAACTTTTTAAAAATAGTCTTAAAGACTTTTTTAAGTGAAAGCGCGCCAGTCACACTGAGCACTGCAGAAGGAGTGATTTTAACAGGTTCTACGTCGCTTCTTCCATATCTCCATGTGTATATTTCATCTCCTAAAAATAAAGCTCTAAACGCGTAATTTGCAATTTTATAAGGTTTGTAAGGAATAATATCTCCTCCTTTTGTAATTATGTACCCAAGGGCTTGAGGAACAATCCTATCAGTGCTTGTATATCTATTTAATGCAAGAAGGTCATTTATAGTGCTATATCCTATAAACCAGTCTTTATAATCTTTATCAGTATCTACATGAAGTCCAGGAGGCCCTGGCCAACAGTAAGTCTCCTGAAGGCCTCCTTCGATGTGTTTGTACGCGTGCTTTTTTCTATTGTAAATTGCTTCGCTGAACCTATTCATTAAATCTGTTGTCACACTTTTAATTAGAGTGTAAAAATTATTATAAGGGGGTCCCAAATACCCTATATTGATTGCTTTGTCACGCACATTGTCAACAGCATCGCGGTATATTTTATTTAAGTCTTCATCCAACTTAGCTTTAAAATTAGCAATGAAATCTTGATTATTATTAAACTCAGAAGTAAAAGGATGTTCACTAAAATAAGAGTCAACTCCATTTTTCACAGCATCTAAAATTCCTGGCTGGCATTGTTGCGAGCTTTTGCAATTTTCAAGAACATCTTCAGAAACTCCGCAATTTTTTACGCATTCAACATCATTTATGCAAGCGTCAACGCAATTTTTGCATCCTTCATCATCGCCGCATCCTTGCGTTTTTATGCAATCATTAGAAACGCATGCATTGTCGTAACATGTTGAAGACAAATCGCAGTAATCATAAAACAACATATTATAATAATCCATGTACGCATTGCTCATGTTGTCAATAAACAGTCTGCTGTATGCAATTAAAGCATCTAAAAGTTCGTCTTTAATGTCGCTTCCTGCATCACTTGAAATTATGTCTGCAGCATCAGAAGCAAAATACCCATAGTCATTTAAAGCAGAGTTTTTAGCATGATCGTATAATCCGCCAGAATAATATTCCCTTCCAAATTCCTTAAAATGATTTATAACATCATTGCCGCTAAGGCTTTGTATTAAGAGATAATTCTTAATATTCCCTATATCAGCCGCACTTTCTGTTCCCAAACTGAAATTATTGTACAAATTTTGTGTTATGTTGGCTTTTAGCAGGGCAATATCCCTGATAGGAGAGTACTCTTCAAAACAATAATCAGTTCCATAAGAAGCGTATATGTTTTTGCTTGCAATTGAATCAAGCGTGCTGTTAAAAAGCGCGCTTGCGTTGTTAATCAAATTGTTATGCAAATATTCTGCAATCCCGGGAGCGCTGAAATAAGTGCTTGCATCAAATTTGTCTTCCACAAGCTTGTCAAACATTGCTTTGAAAAAAAGCCTTGTTGCAGAATCGCTAAAGTCTGTAACATTGTCTGCAACGCTTGCCATCTCCTCGCTTAAATCATTTATGACATGATCCAAAACATCGTCCTTTATCCTACAGTTTTCAAGCGCGCATAAAGGCCAGTTAGGATCGTCTTGGGTGCAAGGCGTGCTTCCATCAACTTCTGCGCAACCAGGCCAGTTATATATTAGCGAAAGGGGATAAGCGCTCAAATCAGAAAACACCACTTTTCTTAAAAGCACTTCAAAATCATCTTTAAGAGATTTGTATCCCTCTTTTAATGCAGACTTCATAATGCTGTCTGTAGAGCTTTTCATGTTTTCCTTAAAAGTTTCAGGACTTGCATTAATAAGAGCGTCTAAAATAGTGTTGTTTGCTTTCCCTGCAAGATAATCAGTAAATTCAGTGTCAATTATATCTTGCAAGCCGTTGTCATCCACTATGATTTTAGAAGTCACATCATTTTTAATCCTGCTTTTATCGATATCCATAAATTTATAAATATCCATATCAACAACATACGAACAATCAAATTCAGCAGCGTCCCCGCTAAAGCTTGAAATATATAAATTATTTTTATTCGCAAATACGCACCCTCCCCAATATTCAGGAGCAGGGTAATAATATATGTTCCGCTCTGCGCCTTCTATCGCCTCTATAATTTCATTTTCAAACAAGGTTGTGCCCAAGCTGAGTATTGCTAGAGCATTAGCAACAAGCTGTTCTGTAAGCGCTGGAGAGTTGTAATACCAAAAAGGGCATCCAGGAGCCACGCCGTCAACTAAAGAAGTTACATCCCAATCTCCAGTAGTGCATTTCCAGTTTCCTGCCCACTCATTTAATTGAAAAAGACATAAACATGTAGCGCCTACGCATTTTCTTAATTGCGGAGGAAGCATCCCTGCGTCTTCTGGATTATTAAGAAATGACGAAGGAACTATCAACTGAGTAATTATGTTTGTTTTTCCAAAAGCAGTAATAGAAAGACCTAATGCACTTGCCTCCTGCGTCTGATTTCTGCACACAGCTTCAATAGGGGCCAAAAACTGCCTAAAATTTCTTACTGCAATGCTTTCTGAAGCCCCTCCTATTAAAGACTCAAGGCCCCCAAACCAAGTAAGCATGACTGTGCCAAATATTAAGAGCGAAACAACTTCAATCAGCAAAGTCGTAATGCTTGCTTTCCTGCTCATTTAAGCACACCTAGCAGCTCTATGTACAGTCCTGGCTCGCATTCAAGATAATCATTAATATACGCGTCAAAGCAGGTCTCTCCAGAATCAGGACCTTTTGTAAAATTATGATTGTCAGGCGCCCAATAACTGGACATGTTTGCCCTGTCATGATAATATTCGAGCGACTTGTCTTCCAAGTCAGTCCCAGATATATCGCTTGAAGGATCGTAGCAGTTTGCGTCTTCTGCAATGCACTGTTCGACATAGTCGTCCAGGCAGTCTTCTTTTTCATCTTCGCATTCTGAAACACATAGCGTTTTTTCGCGAGCGCATTTTGAAAGGCATTTTTGTCTATCTTCTGAAAATACTTCTTCTAATAAAGGATACTTGTCCCAACAATTATTATTGCATTTAGAAAATTTGTCTTCGCAAGTCCCTTCCTGCACATTTATATCGCATTCGCCCAAACACTTAGACAATTCACTAATACATGAAATCTTACAATCTATATCAAAAATGTCACAATCGTTCATACATTTATTTTTATTAGTATCGCATATAGCAAAGCATTCAAAGCCTGCTGGAGACGTGCATTCTTTATACTTTTCTTCGCATCCGCTTTCTTCTTCGCATCTTTTAACACAAGCCCTATATATGTCATCCCTCCTTATACATTTCGCCATCTCGTCTAAAACGTCCCATTTGCAATTTAAGATATCTGCGTAGTCCCTTTGAGGTGTCTTGCTGGCGACCATCATAAATATCTGGCCATCACTGCCGTAAATGTTTGAAACATCAGGGTAAGGCACCCAATACTGAAAATAGTCTGCATCCCATTGGTCTACTACTTGCGGAATGACGCAATCTATAAACAATCCCTTAGCGCTATGTTGCCCTGCTAAAAGAATATCCCCGACAACAATGTCAAGAATCCAATTTAAAGTAACTTGTAAAGTGTCCCAAGGTGCAGGCCATGTACAGTCAGGCTGGCCAAGGCATAAAGCCATTTTAAACACATTAAATTCATAATCTTCTTCGCTTTCTGCATATCCACAATAAATGGCTTGATAGGGCTGGTTTACAGGGTCAGTAAGCCTGTAAAGCAAAAAATAATCAGAGTCTGTTATTAATTTTACTGCATCATCTTTTCCGCATTCAGGACCAAGCTCGTCAATACTAACGCAAGTAATTATTGACAAATCTCCAGGATACATGTCATAAACTTTTTTGTCATAAGTCTGGACAGGCGCAACCATTCTCCCATACTTGCCTTCGCATTCTTCTAAGTTGCCTTTTTTAATCCATTCTAAAGGGTCGCTAGGCCCTGTAAAACAATCTAAATCAACAATCTGCCTTTTTGCAAGAACTTCTGCAGTTTTGCATTGCGGGCTTAATTCAAGAGGTGTTGGAGTCTTAAGAATAAATTGTGCAATTTGCCTTTTTAAAGGGTATTTTGAAATGCTGGCAAATCTAATAGCAGCCTTAAAGGCGTATTTTGTAATTTTGTATACTTTAGAAGAATATTTGGCAGCGTATGTTAATTGCTTTGCCATAGCACTTCCTACCTGAGAGCCAAAACCTAGTTTCGCTGTAGCTTCAATTTCTGGTAATTTTGCAAGCTCTAAAAATTCATCCGAGGCATCCATTGCCTTGCTTTTTGCCTTAAAGCCTTTGCCCACACCCCTTAAAAGACCATCAAAAAATTTATTAATTGCATAAGAGGTCGCTGCAGAAAATGCGTCACCTACAACATCAATAAGTACTTGAAACCACTCCTGCTTCATATAATAATCGCAATCGTATCTTCCGCTGTTTCTTTTCCATTCAAGATTGTCTTTGTTGCTTTGGGTCATTAAATTTTGCGGAAAATTATAAAATACCATAGGCTCCATAGTTTGATACTTAAGTTGCGTAAAGAACTCTAGAAAAAAGCCTGATATTGCGTATAGAACACCATATGCTAGAGGGCAAGTAATAAGAACATGAGGTGTTTCAGGAGTGCAGGCCGAAAGTAAAGAAATTAAAATTGGAACACCCACATATATGATAATAGATATTGCTACTCTTGTAAAGAATTTATATAATATTAAGGGCATAAGCTTTCTTAAAGCAACCATGCCTGGGGTGTTGAAATGCCATAAAGGCGCTGCGTCGCTTTCTGAGAAGACTTGCTTGCCGTTCTCGTCCTTGTACATCCAAGAGCTCCACAATTTCCTGCGCATTTGAAAAAGGCAGAGGCAGTAAGAGTCCGTGCATTTCTCAAGCATTATTTGAGGAATCTTATACTTTTCATTTTGGTAATATGCTTTATCAGAACTAAGCCTTGTTTGAAAAATCCCGTACACATAATTAGGGTCTGTTGTAGGCAAGCGTATGTTGAAACCAAGAGGCCTTTCCTCGCCATTGCACGCTTTGGATATTGGTTCAACAAATTTCTCAAAAGCAAGAACAGCCTCTGATTTCTGCATATTTGCAATAAAGCTGTTGTACACGTAAAATGCTGCTGAAAACACAACTCCAATAGCTAAAAGCGTGACAATCACATTAAGAACAGTGCCAATTATCCCTCTGCGCATCCTAATAAAATTCTACGATGTTCGCATTATTAAATTTTGTTTTACTCGATTATACCTGAAAGATTGCCTATAATTATATTATGTGTCTCGTTAAACGCTTGTGTTTGAGAGCCAACTCCTGAAATCAAGAAGATTATGATTGCAATAGCTACAATGACTAAAAGGACAAGCACGCCCAAAGTAGAAACGCTAAGTTCCATTAAGAATCACCTTTCCATCCAGGCAGGGCGCTGTAATCTATAGCCTGGCTTATGTTTCCTGTAATATGTTTGCTAGAAGAGCTGATAATCCCCCCCTGCTCGCCTAAGCCTGAAAAAAAGAACACTGCAACAGCAACAATCACTATTACTACAAGAACTATAATGCCAATCGTTTGTATCGGCATGCCTTGCGCCCGTTTGTTCATCAATATTCTTAAAACAGTAATTGTTTATAATTTTATTGAATAATGCAAACGCCTTCGCGGGTTGATACGCTGCAGGGTCCTGTAACGCTTAAGCACCCTTTAATGTACCCTTGGACTGCAGGCTGTTTTTTAAAGTCCTCGCAAGAATCATAATTGTAAGCCATACCAAGAAATTCTTGGCATGCAACTTGACACTCTGTATGCGTCAATGTGAAATTTGCGCCAGAGCTTCTAACATCAGTCTCAGCTCTTGTAAAACTCACTAAAAAGAAAAAAGTGAGCAAAAAAAATGCGAGAACGCTTATGGAGACAATTACTGCCTTTTTTACAGGAAATTCATTCATAAGACTTTAAGAGCAACCGCCAGTGTCGCATGTGCATTTTACGCCGCCGCGAATAGTGACAGTGCAGGCGCCGTATTGAGATGCGCAACCCATGCCATCAGGAGGGTTATTTATGTAATTCTGCGCTTGAGGGTTATCTTCAAGTTCTGTGCAAGTGTCATAATTAAATGCTGCAGTTGCAAGGCCTTGGCATACGCTTTGGCACTCTGCTTGAGTTGCGTTTACAATTTGCACGCTTGCTCCTGCAGAGCCGAATCCTGAAATGAAGAATGCGCCGACAACTACGAGGACTAAAAGCGCAAGCGCGGTAATGACGCTTGCTCCTGCAGAGCCGAATCCTGAAATGAAGAATGCGCCGACAACTACGAGGACTAAAAGCGCAAGCGCGGTAATGACAATCATGTTAATGGGAAGTCCCTGCGCTTTCATAAGACATCACTAAGTAGTGGTAGTTTCCACATATGGAGAAATCCTGCATGTAGCGCCGTTGCTTAAAGTGACTGTGCATGTGCCAAATTGAGGAGCGCAACGCACGTGGTATTCGCATGCTTTTGAAGTGTATCTTAAGCCTGGTTTTAGAGTATTGGTGCATGCTTGTACAGTATTATATTGTTCACCATAATCATCTCCGCAGACATCGTAATTGTATGCCATTGTTGTCAATGCCTGGCACATTTGCTGGCACTCTGCTTGAGTTGCGTTTACAATTTGCACGCTTGCTCCTGCAGAGCCGAATCCTGAAATGAAGAATGCGCCGACAACTACGAGGACTAAAAGCGCAAGCGCGGTAATGTAAATTAGAAAGAACAGCACACTTATAAATTTTTACTCGCATAGTCCTGCGTCTTTCAAGGAGTCCACAAAGTCTGCTAAAGAATCCCAAGTGCCTGCGCCAAGGCTTTGACTTTTATAAAGATACGATGCCTCATCTTCTGAAAGAGAAATATTAAGAACTGCAACCTCATCTATTAAACCGCTAAAGAATCTGTCAGGAATTATGCCTCCAGAACCAATAGAAGCGCTGTATTCGTCATTGTACGCATCAAAACTGTCTGCATTTGAGCTTGCAAGAACGCTGTCTACAAATAACTTCATTCCTGCGCTCTTATTGTATGTGCCAAGAACGTGGTGCCACTTGTTGTCATCATAAGATGTTTGCGTTTGAAGGCTGTGTATTGTTCCGCCAGAGTCTTTTACAAAAAAGACAAGCTTGCCTGAAGTCACATTAAGTCCGTAAGCATTTGCACCTTTTATGAAAACATACCCTTCTGAATTAGAATCATAATTCACCCAGGCAGACACAGTGACAGCGTCTGTCATATGCAGGCAATCTGAATCATAAACAAGAACAGAATCATCAGAGCCGTCAAATGAAAGCGCGGTGTTTTTAATTCCTTTTTCCCAAAGAGCGTCTCCATACACAAGTCCGCTGTTTGCATGGCCAGAATAATCATATACTTCGTTGCCTTCTCCTTCGTCAAAAGTCAAAAGCATGACGATGCTTGGATAAAACCCTGCTTTTTCTAACTCGTATCCAACAGGTTTGATATTTATATCAGTTGCCAGATATCTTTCGCATGCAAGCGCAAGTTCGCTTAAAGTGTAATCGTCTCCGTATCCAAAGCATGGATTTTCTTTTGATCTGTAGTTTTTCAAAGTGCCGTCGTAATCAAAAAAACACGTGCTTTTAATTTCATTATCCACTCCGTCAAAAGTGAGACTGTAATTAAAGGCAGAATATTGCGCGCTTTCAGGGTCTTGCGACTGTTTTATTTGAAAATATGTTTCATGAGTTTCATTTAGACTTTCGATAAGATAGCTCCCATAGAATTCTTTTGGCATATCCCTAGTGACTCCTTTCATGCACCCAGGAATCCATCCTTTGCCTTTAGGATTTATAAAAGACTGGGTGTAGCAATACTGTAGCGTAACATTAAAAACAGGGCATCTTTCAAAAAGTCTTTTGCAAGGGCAGGGAAGGTCGCAGTACTGCACTTTCATAGGAAGCTCTGAAGGAGACGTGCCAACTGCCCTAAATAATGCATAATGCAATATTGTAAAGTCCTCGCATCTCCCTGTGGCAGGAGGCTCTGTATCCCCTCCAAAAGAAGGATCAAGTTTGTCAAGAAGCGCCCAAGCAGGCTGGCAGTCATCGCTGTATTGCATTGATTTTGTGCAAAGAGAATATGTAGTCCTTGTGCATCTAAAATTGTTTGCGATATCTTTTCCGCTCCTGTATTTATATGCAAAATTATGAGGGTCAACTAAATCGCCCAATTTCATAGTGCTCCAGCAAGGGATTGTTGGAAACCCTTTCAGATAATCGTCAACTTCGCAAAAATCAGACATGCTGTATCTGCCCCAAATTAACTCGCATTTTACATCTCCAGTTATGCAATCATACATAGCTCTAAAAGCCCTATCTTGCTGAGACTCCTGCTTTTCTGCCTCGTCATCAGAAGGAATTAACTCGCAAAAGCCGTCCCCATCAGTATCTTTTACGTCTTTGTAGCCCCATTGAAGTCCAATTCTTTTGCCAAAACCTAACAATGTGTCTTTTGGACAATTGCCCCAAGGATACAAAGGATTTTTCCAGCGTCCGTTCTCAATCGCAAGCGCAGCAGCAAAAGTTATGTGCTCATTGCACGGAAAATATGTTATTAAATCGCTCATGTTCTCAACTTTAAGAAATGAAGCATCTTTAAAAATCACTTTTTCATCCCCTTCTAAAGTAGTGTAACACGTAAGAAGGCATGGCACATCTTTAGGTGCAAGCCCTGGAACATCTGCCTCTTCAATCACGCGTGCAGTTTCCACAGGCATTGGAAGAGCGTAAGTAAGAATTATTAGAGCAACTATCATCATTGCAATCATCGCCCCAAGAAGCTTGAACAATTTTTCAAACATTAACATTTAAACACCCCGTACTTGAAATGTCTGCTAAAAATTGAGTTTTTACATTAGGATCATCTAAAAATTCTGCGCAGTCGCTTGCTAATTGAGAATTGTCTATGTTGCTCCACAAGCCTGCGCATGGCTTTGAAGGATGAGATGCTGCATATGTCTGCCCATTTACAAAACACACTGTTTCTATATCTTCGTCATCAATATTATTGAATGTCTTTTTCATAGTGTACATACAATAAGCATTAGGTCTCTTTGGATCATAAGTAGTAATTCTATAAGAAAAGGCTCCAACATCAAGAATCGCTGCGCCGTCATAAACTTCTGGCTTTGCATCTTGTAAAAGATAATCGCATGGGGCATAAGAGCCGTAAAGCTCTTTAGGTTCCACTGTAATCCTGCTTAAAGGGTTGCAAGACTCAATTTCATAAGAATACCCGCACTTTTCTGCCAATGCCTTGCAAGGGCAAGGCAGGTCGCACACCCCTAATTCAAGCGAAACATTAATTGGCTCTTGGGAATCTTCGCCTGGAATTCCAAGAGTCCTGAAAATAGTGTATTCCATAACTGCCAAATCATTGCACGAGCCTTTTTTCTTTAAAAAAGTCTCCCAGGCAGGCTGGCAGTTTGGATCCTTATCTTCCCCAAGTCCAACAACTCCATACTTTTCTGCCTCATAATTGCATGCGTCATAAGGTCCGCTGCCATGACAAGCAAGACTAAATGAGTCTGTAGCATTCCATCTGGCAGGGTCTATTGTAAAATCCCTTGGATCAAATCTTTCACTTATTGGTTTCATGCCTAAAGGAGGCCCGCAATTTATATATCCGTAAGACGAAAGCGTGGGATTAATGACGCAAAATTCATACATTGTGTACTTAGTTATATTTGGATACGAATCAATGTTTCCTGTAAATAAATCATATAGGAGCTTTGTTGCGTTTCCGTATCTGCCTAAAAAAGATATTGAAGCAGTATCATCATATTCAACATATCCTCCGCCGATTAAAGGAACCCTCCAAGGGTCTTCTGTATTTATGTTTCTGTAAACAAACCCTCCAACATCAGGGTTCCACTCATATTTTCCAAACTCTAATGCAAGCTGAACAAAGTCAAGAAACACATAATTGCATGAAAAAAATGTGGGCAGATAATTTAAATTTGAAAAATCAAGCGCCTCTTTTCTTTGGCATGTTCCCCTATTCTTATTGCATGAATAAGGGCATGCGCTAAGCTCGCTTACGCTGCACTCTTCGCATGCAGGCCTTGGCAAGTAATTTCCGCATCCTGCTTCAGAGCATTCAGGAGAATCTTTGTGCTTACGGCAGACCCCTTCACCGCAAAAACCAAAACCACCTTTGCAATCCGCATTAACACTGCATTGCTTTTCTGGAAGCACAACCTCATAACAACCTTCGCAGATTTCAGGAGCGCAGTTTTTTTCGCAGTACTTAGAACAGCAGTCATCATCTTTTGTACAACTTATGTCAGAAACTCCGTAATTTATTATTGCAAATTCTTCATCATTAATTTCGCTTAAGCAGAAATATCCGCAAGGGGTTTCAACAGGCGAAAACTTTGGGACAGCTGCAGCGACCCTTCTAACGCTTTCTGTTGTCATAGGCGCTGCCATGTTTGTCACTATGGAAGCAACCATAACTATTACAATTGCAACAATTACAATTTTTATGAGGGCTACAAAAGGAAATTTCAAGGCTAAAACCTCAAAAATCCGATTGACTCATTTACCCCTGACTGAAGGGTTCCTGATATAGTTATTGCAAGCAATATCAAAACAAGAAGCACTATAACTGTTATCACTGCGATTGCAACTGTTCTAAATTCCACTTTTTGTCACCTCCGCGCTAACTATTTCATAAGTGCACAAAACAAGCATGTCGCTTGCCTGCGAAGCAGGAACAGTATAACATAAAGTTTCGGTAGGCGTTGCAACAGCCTGGCTAAAAAACTTGTCAACAAAATACAAACCAACTATGAATTTGTGTTTTTTACCATCGCATAATATTTTATAACCCTCGCCTCTCGACCCTAAATAAGGATTTAAATGCCCCAAAGCCTCACTATAACTTCTTTCAACATCCCCTACTTTAAAATAATGCGTGTTTGCATACTTGCTAAAGAATGCTTGGTCAACAACTATTTCTCCATCAATTTTCGTAAGCTCGTTATATCTTTGCCAATAAGTCATAGGGTACATTCTTTTAATCCATTCTGGACATGCGTCTTTATTGTCCTCGCTGCAATCTGGATTTGAATCGCATTTTACAGTAAGGGTCTGCTCATAGCACGTGAACTGATTTCCTCCTTGATACATGACTAGGACATCGTATCTGCCTTCGCCAAACATGTCCCAGCACCGCACAGACTCGTCCATCACTTTTTTTGTCAAAACATCTAAAGTGACATAATCCTCATAATCTATGTCAGCGCCTTGTTTGCAGGCAAGAGGTATGTTTATCAAACTTACAGTGACTCCTCCAAACCCCCCTATTAACTTTGTAGTGGTTGTAATAACAGATTGTATGACAGGATTTCCTATAGTAGATGCCCTAAAAAACACATTCATTTTGCAGACCGAGGTTTCAAGCCCTTGCTGAAGAACAGGAAAATAATTATATACAAGCAAAATAACTATGAAGGCTGCAATAAGAAAAAGTATTGCTATTGCTATTGAAGCAAATCCTAAATCCACACCCCCTTTTTTACTCATCCAGCAGCCCTCCTGCCCCATATGTTTCCAATCTCAACAGCAGGTTTTGAAATCATTATGAATAATATCACAATTATCAACAATATTACAATTGCGAGAGTTGCAATAACTATCTCTTTAAAACCAAGCTCAAAAGCCCCTTTTCTCACGCAAATACTTGAGGACTTAGCCAAATAAATAATTTATAGTACATATGGAATGTTTAGTTGCGTTTCAGCTTGGCGCGAAAACACAGTGAAAAATATCATCACAATTATAAATATTGCGATTGCTAAAAGAATTAATCCAATTGCTGAGCTCCACTTTATGTCAAGGGTTGCCATTATCCAAACACCAATCCTGCTTGAACTGCCACTCTTGCAATGCCAGTGAAAATCGTAGTTACTGCAAAAGTCACTATCGCGTATATTGCCAAAGCAATTGGCAGCTGCTTTGAAAGCAAGTCAAACTTAAAAAGAGGGTCTCCCCCAAGCTCTATGTCCCCGTCAATTAGAGACAAGAGTATCACTATTTCAACAACATATATGCCTACAACTGGCTGGAAAATAAACAAAGGGATTGCCTTGCTTACTTGAAAAATTCCCAATATCCATGTTCCTGCACCAAGACCTCCAAGTCCTTGGGTTCCTTCTTGTGTAAGCATTGAAGTTACTTGCTCCCCAAGTATGTCAAGAATTATCAAAATCATAGCAGTCAGCCCGACAACAAGGCCTGAAATAACAGGCGCAAGAAACGACGACTGAAATTTCATGCTTGAAAGCGTCTCAGAAAGTATATCCTGCACTTTCTCGTCAATCCTATGAAGGTCTCTTAAATAATTGCTCATGTTCACGAGACTAACAGCTGCAACATCAAGACTTTTCTTAGAACTCATTATTGCAACTTTAAGAATGCTTTTAACAATTGCTGATGGATAAAATCTTATGGCGCCAAGCTTTGGATCAAATATTGCTGACTCAACATCCATGCCCAAATCATGAATGTTCTTTGATATTTCTCTAAACAATCTTGCAGTTGCTGACTCGCCCATAACATTTGCAACTTTTGTAAGCGCAATCTCTAGAGGATACCCCTCACTAATCCTATTTCCAAGCTGGAAAGTCGCATCAGCAAACTCGCGCTCTATTTCCTGCAGCTCTTTTCTTATTTTCATTCTTGAAGCAGCAAGCAGTCTGCCATACACTATAATTGCAGCTGCAGGCGACGCAACAATTAAAAGCGTTGCATAAATGTCCTGCTCTTGCGGCTTTACAGACGCGTACATAGGCAGATAAAAAAACATAGGAAGCAAAAGAAGAAAGCCGACTATTGCTGCAGGAATCCAAGCAGAATACGCCCTTCTATACTTCCCCTTGCCAACAAAAAACTTACCAGGAGGAGGCACGTCAGGATGCATGCTTATATCAGGAATTGGAAAGCCTGCAGGTCTTTTTGCAAGAGAATATTTTGCAAATACATAAACACCTATTGGAAGAATCACATCATAAAGCACTATTAAAGCTGCAGGATTTATTATGTCGCTTAAGAAAGCGCCCATTATTGGAAACATGACAAGCCCAAGAACAGGCAGCATGATTCCCATCATGTAAAGCAAATTTATAGGCGTCCTTAGCGCATTAGCATATCTTACCATCTGTTCAAACGTGCCTTCTAAAGACAGCTCAAGCGCCTTGTCAAGCATTTTTATGCGCGCCTCTTCGCTTCCTTGATAAAGGCTTGCCTCTATCAAATGTATTGCATCCACAAATATTGGCGCTGTATCTTTCCAGCCAACTACATAATTGTCAAGCGCTTCTTTCATGCTCGCATACTTTCTTGACTGCACGTCCCAAAGCAGTTTCTTAAAATCATTGCCAAGCGCAGTCTCCAAATTATCAGCTACAAATTTCACTGCTGCCTCTAAATTGCTTGTTGTTCTCATAAATATAACCATGTACAAAATTGAAAGTATAAGCTCGCTTGAAGCCTTCGCGCGCCTTATCTCAAGCAATCTGTCAGGATAAGACTTCAAATATAAAAAAGCCCCAAATCCTGCAATAGATATTAATAGTCCTCCTGGACCAACAAACAAAAACGCAAAAACTCCAATCACTAAAAACAGCATTATTGAAAGAATCCCAAGCGAGTAAATATCCTCTGGCTCAACATCAAGCCCTAAAAGCCTTAACTTTACTTCAAGCTCTTCTTTCGTCTTTCTGTCAAGCGCAAACTTTATCCCAAAGCCTCTTGACCATTTCACAAGCTTTTCAAACCACTCCCCTCCCGCCTCTTTTTTCTCAAAAATCTTAAACTCTCTTGTTTTTATGCCTGCGCCGACAATCTCTTCTTCCTCTCGTTTTTTTGCAGACTCAAAATACTTTTCCCTAAGCTCTTTTTCTATTTGCGCCCTTGTCTTTTTAGGCATTAGCTCATCTCCTTTCTAAACTCCCTTATCCTTTGCTTAAGCCAGTCTTCATAAAGCCTTAAAACATCGCTTGATTCAGGATATCCAACTTCGCTAGTAAGCTTGCTAAATATCTTATGAAAAGCGTCATTTGCCTCAACAACAAAGTCTGCCTCATAAAGCTCGTCAATCCCAGTCTTCTCAGCATAATCAACTATCATCTTCTTCACCCTTGCCCTTAAATTAATGTTATCCCAAACAGCGTCCCAGTTCCCAGCCCATTCCTTAACTCTTCCAGCAACGCTTTTTAAGACCTCGCTTTCTCCGTCAAGCAGGCTTCTTGTAGGCACAAGCTCTCCTTTTTTTGAGTCATAAGTCATCAAAGTGACAAACCCGTGCTCTCTTAAAGGGTCTTCTTCCCAATCCTTTCTAATTTCTGTAATCTCAGTAAGCCTTCTTACCTCTCTTAATCCAGAAGGGTCCCTTAACTTGTTAGCTATCATTATTATATCGCTTGCCTTAAAGCTTGTTCTTGGCACGCCTAAGTCATTCACTACCCTGTCAAAAACGCCGTATGCGCTCTCTCCGTGTATGGTGCCTGCCACAACGTTTGCAAGCGCCCCTATTCTCATTGCCTCATACAATGCCTTTGCTTCTTCGCTCCTTATTTCTCCAACAATAAGGCTTGAGTCTCCAAGCCTTAAAGATGTCCTTATTCCGTCTGCAGCGCTAAGCTCGCTTCTAGACCCTACAATAGCGCTCCTCACTTTCATTGAAACTACGTTGTATCCTATATTTCTCATGTAATTCACAGGAAGCTCTAATGTGTCTTCAATAGTGATTATCCTGTAGCGCCTCATTATCTCTATAAGCAATGACTGCAAAACAGATGTTTTTCCTGACCCCCTCGTGCCTGCGACAAGCATCGTCCTTGCACCGTCAACTAAGAAGCTTAAAAGCCCTGCTGCAAGCGCAGGGAACATCTTGACTTTCATAAACAAAGGAAGGGTCCAGGGCCTTTCCCTGTGCCTTCTAAATGCAAATGCAAGCCCTTTAGGGCTTAACGGCTCTTGTATGACTGCAACGCGCGCCCTTACTTTCTTTGTCTCAAGCTCTGTGTCAAGCACTGGGTTTGCCTCGTCCAAAGGCCTGCCTGAAAGCATTCTAAATCTGGATGCCCATGCGCGCGCCTCTTTCAAATTCGGATAAATGTTTGTCTCGCACTCCCCATGTATTGCATGCTTAAATATTATTGGCGAAGCCCCGACAGGAGCATTTACATATATGTCCTCTACTTTTTCGTCTTCAAGCAAGACCTCTATCAACCCAAAACCTACAGTCAAGCGCATCAAAATCTTTGCAAGCTTTTCAACCTTTTTGTAAGACATCTTAATATCCTTGTTTCTCGCAAGCTCTTCTATCAAGTCCTTTCCAATATTAAAGAAAACCTCCCTCATTCTCTGCGGATTTATGAACTCCTCTCTCCTTGGCTTAAACTTAACCATAATCTGCCTTGCCTCATCAAGCAAAGCATAATCAACCTCATCAAGCTTATACTCAGGCGGAATTATATGATACAAATACCTTATTTTATTAGGTAGCTCGTATATTGCAATGTCGTTTTCCCCAACCCTGTAAGAATCAATTATTTCCGCCCTCATTGGAGGCTCGCTAATAAGCCTTGTATACATGAAATTCGGCTTTATTATCGGCTCAAATATGACTGTATACAGCTCCCTGTCCCCAACCTTGTACCCAGGAAGCTTGTCTTTTACAAGCTTAATCATTTTCAAATTTCCAATGTCATTCACTATGCCTTCTATTATTGCTGCATACTCTGCCAAGCATTTTTTCTGCCCTTCTTTTGCCATTTTAAGCCTTGATCTTACAGTCCTAAAATGCCTTAACCCAGTCAAATACGCGCCTATTGGATCGCTTTTTAACATGCCCACTATTTCTCTTATTTTCACAAGATATTCTGGAACAACTTTCCTGCATTTTTCGCTTAAAACATCAATAGAAAGCACCCTTTTTTCTTTCACCAACTTTATAAACAAAGCTGCAAGCTCGTTAAGCAACTGCGCCTGCGCCAAAGGATATATGTAATTTCTTTCTGCCTCAAATATCACAGAAGTTACAGACCCAGCCTCTATTATCTTGTTCACAGTGTTTTCCATTGCAACAGGATTGTTCTCCAAACTAGGATAGCTTGTAGGGTCCTTCCATTTAATTATCAAATTAACTTCAGTGCCCTCTCTCTCAATTACATAATCTTTTTCAGACTCCTCGGCCAAGTTGCATCATCCCTCTCCAAAACTCTTATATTTAATTAATGCCTAATCTCTTTTATTCATTAATAGGATAAAACCTTTTTGGGTGAATTATTATTCCAAATGGCGCGCAACCTGCAAAACCTCCTGCAAAAAAAACAACAAAAGAGCAGGAGCTGGAACTAATAAGAGACCTAATTAACAAAGTCACAAAAATCAATGACCGCCTAAGAATAATCGAAGAGCGCGTGCACCAAAACAGAGAAAAAATAAGGGTTGTTGACGAAAACATGGTCATAAAAATCAATGACTTAAAGTCCTCAACGCGCGACCTAAACTTGCGCGTACTTGACCTTTCAAAAAAAGTAGAAGAAATAAAAACAACCCTTCAAAGAATGCTAAAAACCCTTGCAGAAACTGCAAAAATCTCAGACCTTGCTGTTATTGAAAAAGTATTAGACCTTTTTGACCCCACAACATATTTAACTGAAAAAGACGTTATAAAAATAATTAACAAAGTATTAAAAACAAGGAGTGTTAAATAATGCCTCTACTTGGAAAAAAGAAGGAACCTGCACCTGAACCAAAAAGCGAAGTCCCTGTTCAAGCAGTCTTGAGCATGCGCGAGCGGGGCCTTACAAACGAACAAATAATTAATCAACTAAAAAGCCAAGGATACACATTGCAAAGCATTAGGGACGCGCTTGCGCAAGCAGAAGTCAAAAGCGCAGCAGTCATGCCAAAAACAGAAGCGCCAGAACCTCCAAAAGAACCTACTCCTAAAGAAATAACACCGCCTCCGCTTCCTGGAGAAGAGCTTGCTCCTCCACCACTCCCAGGAGAAGAAGCTCCAGCACCTTCAGCTGCACCAACACCATCTCCAGTATTTGGCGCAGAAGCTCCTAAAATCAGAGAAGCCAAAATAGAAGAAATGGAACGCATACTCGAAGAAATCGTTGACGAACGCTGGAAAGACGTAACCTCGCGCTTTAAAACCCTTGAAGAAATAAAAACAAAACTTGAAGCAAAAATAGCAGAACTAGAAAACAAAATCTCAGACCTAACAAAGCGCATGGACAACCTAAGCAACATGCTCATAAGCAAAGTTGAAGAATATGACAAAACAATGAAAGACGTTGACGTTGAAATCAAGGCCTTAGAAAAAGTAATGCAAAAGCTTGTTCCAAGCATGGCAGAACAAGTAAAAGAACTAAAAGAAATCGTTTCAGGCCTTCGCGGGACCACGAAAACAATTGAAGAAATCTAATTTTTTTATTCTCCCCTTGGCAATGTAATAACCATTGTAACTACTGCAAGAATTATAAATATCAATATTGCGCCAATAACTTCTGGCGTGCCTAAAGCATACGCAACGCCCTGATAACCCCCCTTATAATAAATCCCGTTTATCAACTGATACTCAACGCCGTTTACAACTATTGTGCTCGGCTTTCCCTCCACGCTGCTTATGTTCTCTGGATAAGCCCCTTGATAAGTATCCTCAACTATTAAATCCCCGCTTTCATTAACCATCCAAGCAGGAATCCTGTCCTGATATATCAGCCAATCCTGGACTGCAATTATTGAAAACAAAGTAATAAGTCCTCCAATAAACAATATTGTTATTGGGTTTTTCACAGCATTTAATATTGTCTCTTGCGGCGTGCCTAAAAACAAAAAAAGCAGATACCCTATGAAAAAAAGCAGAAAAACCATGATAAGCAAAGGAATTATTGCATTTATCCAAAAGCCTGCTCCTGCCATGACAACAACAAACGCAACAGCAAAAGAAAGCAACCCATTAATGTCTGCCCTGTCGCTTACTATCTTTAACTTTGTAAGTATGCCGTACATGGCTGTAAACACAAGCAAGAATGGAATCACATAATCAGTTATCCCAAGCTGCTTAAATATGTCTACAGGCATTGCTGTTTCCGGATACCCGACTGCCATCAGTACTTCTCACCTGCCTTCATAAAAAGTTCTCCAAGCTTTTTTAAAAAGCTTTCTTTTCCCTTTTTCTCCTTAGGCCCGCTTACAAATATCAATATTATCACAAATATAAATATTCCAAACATAATCAAAGACCCCCAGTCAATCCCAGTTATTTCTGGAATTGCAAGCCCTTTTAAAGATATCTCTCCAGCAACACTTATCCAAGTGAATATTATGACAGCGCCTATTGCGCCGAGCGCAATTAGCAATCTAAGCCACCCGCCCACATTATAAAACCCTTCCTCGTCTTTTGAAAGCACGCCCCCAATAATCAAGAACATAAGCAAAGCAACAGTAACCATTCCTAAATGAGGAAACAGCTTGCTTATTAAAATCGTTGCAAAGGCGCTTGAAGCTGTAAAATACGCAACTGCCAAAGCAAGCATAAGCCTTGCCCCCCTATTGTCTTTTAAAAACTTAATCCTTTCCAAAACCAAAAACACAATAGCATAAATAACTAAAAAAACAGTTACAAACTCCATGCCAGAAACTCCTGGCGGTGTCAAAGGCTCAAGCGCTTTATTAACAGTCTCAATTGTGCTTGCTATTGCATTAACGCTCATTTGCTAGCCTCCGCCTTTTTTCTCAGAAGGCGCCTTGCTTATATAATATATCACAACTATGAACGCCAAAAAGAACACTATGCCCCAAAAGTCTACAATTGACAAGCCAACGCTTGCCAAAATCCTTTCAGGACTCAGCATCTCCACGCTTATCCCTGTTCCCTGTATCAGCATCCACACCAATACTCCTCCAAGACTTATAACTACAATCCCTGCACCTATCTTCAGCGTCATGGCGCCCATTGGGCCCTCAAACCAAGACTCAATGTCTTTTGCAAACATTGCAACAAGCATCAAGCCGCACACAATCACAATGCTTATTATTGAAACCCATGGCAAAAACCCTGTAATAAAACTTATGAACCACCCTGTCAAAACGCTTGTCATTGCAATTGTAAACGCAATTATTGCATTCACTGCAGGACCTTTTTCCCCAAAAACCTTGGTCCTTCCAAGAACTCCGTAAATAATTGAAAACACTAGCAAAAAAGGCAGCACAATGTCAAATATCCCAAACTTTTTCCAAGACTGTATTATGCCCACAACAACCGAACTCTCATTAACAGCAACTGCCATACTATTCTTTAGAATGTATCCTTTAGATTTAAACGTTTTCCCTGCCAGAGAGGGGGAAGAATCCCCCTCCCTAGGCCCTACCCACCCCCTCCAAGTTACTTTTTTGGGTTTCTTTTTCCCCTCCCTGAAGAAGGAGAAGACGGTTTGCCAGAGAGGGGGAAGAATCCCCCTCCCTTAAGCCCTACCCACCCCCTCTAAATAAGTGTTTTTGCCCTAGAACCTGCCACCCAATCATTGCGCTAAAAACCAATTAATTATTTAAACAAGTTCTTCTAATTAAAAAACAAGATGGCTTTTGACAACTATTCAGACTTTTTCAAGCTTAAAAAAATAGATGGAGGGCAATTTGTAGGCACAAAAATATACGAACATGAACTCAAAATGTTGGAAAGCTTTGATGTCCCGCCAAAATACTGGTTTGATATACGAGGGCGCGAAACAGAACTTGAAACAGAAGAAGGGTACGTCAAAAAACTAACACTAAATAACTATGATCTTAAATCAGTCCCAGAAGCCATAGGAAACTTAAAAGCTCTTTACTGGCTAAACTTAGAGCACAACAAAATAAAAGAACTCCCTAAAAGCATTGGAAAACTAGAAAATCTTATGTTCTTAAGCATGTCATACAACCAGCTTAAAAGCCTGCCTGACACCATAGGAGAACTTAAAAAATTAAACTGGGTAAATCTTGACAACAACAAAATAAAAGAGCTTCCTGAAAGTATAGGCAACCTAGAAAACATAATCCAGTTAAACCTGTCTTACAACAACCTCGAACACCTTCCAGAAACCATTGCAAATCTTAAGTCCTTAGGTAATTTCTCAGCAAGCAACAACAAACTTAAAGAGATTCCAAAAAGCATCTTTAATCTAACTAAATTAGATTACCTTGACTTTGCAGACAACAAAATAAAAGAAGTCCCGTATGACATTTGCAAACTTAAAAACCTCAAAGCGCTGTTCTTAAACAACAACAAAATAAAAGAGCTTCCTTACTGCATCTGCAAACTGAAAAATTTAGAAGTATTATACGTCTCTGGCAACAACATTAAAAAGGTCCCAGACTGCATAAAAAACATGACTAACTTAGACCTTTCACTTTAAGGCCTTTTTTAACTCCTCTACTAAGTGATTCAGCAAGCCTTGTTTATACCTTCCTTCTTCCATTTCTTCGAGCACTCTCTTAATTTGATTTTCTAAATAGTATATTCTACGTCTCTTTTTTGCATCTTCTTCTTTTTGTCTTATTTCATCCGCTTTTTCAAGCAAGTCTTCAATTGTTAGACTCACTAATTGAACACTTTTTAAGAATTCATTTAATCTAGATATACGCTTTTCTAATAAATCTTTATCTTCTTTAGAAAGTGCCTCGTAAATATTTTTTAGAAATCTTTCTATCTTAGCAGAGTCCTCTTTACTTACTACTTTTAAAATCTTTTCTGCTTCAGTTACTACTTTTATTGTTTCTGGAACTAATTTTTCAATTTCTGATTTCAACAATTCTCTGAATATCTCTTTTTGATTTTCAGAAAGCTTTTTTGCCACAATCTGCGCCACTCTTAAGACTTCCCCTTTCCCTCCTTTTTTAAGATAATCTTCTAAATTTTCCAAACAAGTCAATTGTCCTTTAGGAAGCCTTCGACCTTTTTTTAACAATTCATTTAATTTTGTTTTTATCTTGTCATATTTCTTGTTAAAAAATATATTATTGATTGTATTAATATTTCTACTTATTAGCCCTCTTTTAAATTCATTATATAATTCGTACGTATGCTTTAACCGCATAAGCAAATAATTGATTTGAATATAACAAAATTCATAATCTTTATTTTCACACTTTTTTTCAAGCTTTTCAACTTGTTCTTTTAGACCAAAGCCCAAGCTTTTTAAAAATTTAAGCACATTCTCATAATGCCTAAGAGCCTTACAAATTTTTTCAGGTTTCTCTTTAAAATTTTCCAGCAACTTTATAAAAAGCCCTATATGATCTATAAATTCTAGTTTCCTTTTAGGAAATTTAATAGCAAAAGAAGGCCTCTTCAAAGATGCTGGGGCTGGCGGGCTAACTAACGTTTTTTTTTAACTTCGCTGCATTTTTCGCCCTCAACATTATTTCCGCAGAACGGACAAGGGTATTTTGGGCATTTGTAAGTTACTGTCGGCCTGTAGAATGTCTTTTTACAATGTTCACATTTGTATTTGCACAAATACTTAGCAAAATCTTCAATTTTGATTAATTCATTACATAACAAAGTATGTAAGTTTTCAACATCATTTATACTCTCAGCTTTTTCCAACTCTTTGAAAAAGGCATTAACCGCATCTAAAAGTTCTTTCTTCTTGTCGTCTGCTAATTCAGTTTTGACTTTACTATTTAGCACAGACCACGCTTCTTTCAGTTGATTTTTTATTTCTTCCCTCTCTTTTTCTTCTTTTTCTCTTTCTTGCTTTTCAATAGCACTCTCTGTTTCCCTTTCAATTCTGTCAAGCTCCCCATAATCAGACAAAAAGTCCTTCTCCTTCTTAATCATATTCTCGAGCGCTCGCAAAAGTAGTTCAACAAAGCTTGCTTCATTTACTGCTGAAAACCCTTTACTCTCATCAAGAAAATTACTATATTCTTCGTTAGTAGCCCACTTCTTTCTAGGATCTTGGAATATAATGGAAAATCCTTTAAAATGAACTAAATTTTTAATATGAATTTCTGGTACAATGCCATGATGTTCTAACACTGCTCCACCAGTAGCAGACCTAGAATAATTATTATATTCATTTAATAATGTTATTACACCTTTATCTTTGCCCTTTAAAAGAGTATCATAAAATTCATGTTCTTCTTTTTTAAGCGCTTTAAGTCCTGCAGCCATGCCCTTTAGATTAGCTGCCACATTTCTATATCCTGGATACCTCTTAATATAATAGTCCATTTTATCCATAATAACATTCATCAACTTAGAATCACATTTTCTTTTGCTCCAAGAATGAATCCTTGAATGATACTCTTTAAATTTAGTAGCAATCTCTTTCCATGTAATGGAATCAGAGTTGATTAAAAGTGCTAATTCTTGTTTTTCATTATCATCTAAAGTACCTTTTTTTGCAAGATCCAAAATACCATTAACATACTCTATTATTTTCTTAAGTTTGTTGCGTAGATCTTTTTTCATTTTCAACTCCTTTTTAGAAAGGAATACCATTAAACTGCCAGCGTATTTTGGAGTAATCCACTTGCCAGAGAACAATTCTTTAATATCCATCTCTTCCCATTTAGGGTTGCCTTCTTCGTCTAGAGGTATTTTTTCCTCCAACTCTTTTAACTCCTTTCTTGACACACCTTCAGGTGCAAACTTAGTGCCGCAATTAGGACACTCAGTATCAGTTGGGCTTACTTCAGTCTTGCAGTTTGGACAATAATATTTGATTTCTCCTGAAGGGGTTGTTGTTCTTCTTGGAATTTTACCGCCTTTTTCGCCGCCTCCGCCGCCAACTCCGCTTTTTTGGAATGCGTAAATGCCAGCCATGATTGCAATGATTATCATGATTAGCGTGATAAGGCCTTGGCCTAGCTGGGCTGCGAAGTAGGCTTTTACAAACGCTGCAAGGGACAGGAATATGTAGGCAAAGGCTTCGTTGTCGTCTTTTGCTTCTTGCCAGATCTTTATGTTTATGGCAAGCATGGCAAACATTATTAAAAGGCCCACGTATGCTCCTGCGTCAGCTCCGCTTGTGTATATGAATATGAAAAACATGAGAAACAAGGCAACTGTAAGGCCGTTTATTCCGCTTGGGTTTTCATAAAAAATGCTTTTTTTAGATGTAAGATAAAAGCGAATGACCATTGCAATTACGCCTGCAATTGCCATTGCAGAAAGCTCTCTTGAATATTTCATCATGAAGTCGCGGAAAGCAGGATCTGCGTCCCAGCCGTACGAGTAATAATTTGCTTGTGCGAACGCGACACTTGCGATTAGAAAGACCACCAAAAGAGTTAATAATGCGCGCATAACAGTTAAATAAATAAGCAGGGATTATTATAAAAAATTATTGGATATGAAGAAGAAGCAAAAAAATTGGGGCATGGCAATGATTGCATTTGTTTTAGTGACAAGCATGCTTAGCGTTTTTCAATATGCAAGTTTAAAGAAGTTTGATGTAAATGTTGTGATTGCAGTTAGCACAAGAGAAGTTTATCAGCACAAAGCAAGGGTTGATGAGAATGCGACTGCGCTTACAGCGCTAAGCGCGGTTGCAAGCGTTGTGTTTGAAAACGGGACAATTAAGTGCGTGCAGTCTGTGTGCAACAATGGGAACAGGACGTGGGTTGTGATGAATGAAAGAGGCGCGCAAATAGACCCGTTAACGCACAAGTTAAAGAGTGGGGAGACGCTGTATTATGTGTATGCTGGAAATGATGCAAAGCAGGAAGAAGAGGCGCTAAAAGCGCAAAAAGATGCCGAAGCAATAAAAAGGCTTTTAAAGTTGGAGTAAAATTAAAAAGCCATGCTTTCCAAAAAAATTTTAAGGCAAGTTAAAAAAGCTGATAAAATCGACACGCCGCGTTCTACAATAGAATTCTTGCTTGTAGCGTCAGGCGCTAAGCCAGGGGATGTTATAGACCTAATTAAAACAAAAAAAGTCCAAGACGAATTTAAAAAAGTAATTGAGAAAACACCAAATGTCAATTGGTTCACTAACACTAAAATAATGTCCCTTAATGTCTATTATTACAATACTGAAATCGTAAGTGGCGAGTTTATAGAGGAGTTTAAAAATGCTGATAAGGAATATTTCTCAATATACGAAGGGATATTGTTTGGCTACCCGCCTTGTTGCATTTTAAGTAATGAAAGTGGGAATACTATTAAAAAAAG
Organism: Candidatus Parvarchaeota archaeon; assembly: GCA_017608505.1. GTDB lineage: Archaea > Nanobdellota > Nanobdellia > WJKC01 > WJKC01 > JAFCFT01. Next base: position 32,731 of record JAFCFT010000018.1, read on the forward strand.
GATGCCCGCAACAGAGCATTATTGGTGCTCTGAAAATTGCAAAAAAAGCATTAAATTGCAAAAGAAATACGCAAGCATTGTTGAAGAGTACTTGCCTAAGTACAGCAAAATGATTAAAGAAAAAAGTTTAATGGACTTAGAAATATACAATCTGAAACAAATAAAAGTACATGTAAAAAAGGCTAATTTAAAAAAGACAATAGAGAATTTAGAAAAGGCATTAAAACTGCACTTGCTTTAGACTATCTAAAACTTTTTTAAAAAGTTCATTCAAAAACTTTTTTTCATTGTCACTTAAAAGATTCTGATTCTCCAGATTTATAAAAAATCCATTAATTCTGTAATACTGCACCATCTCTCGTCTTTGCAGGCTGTTCCTTTTAAATGAAATGAACTTCTTAATATGGTTTGAGGGTCTTGAATAGCATCTATTTCGCATTTGCAATTTTGGTTTTGGCAATGTCTTATTGAAGCTTTGTTGATTTTGTTTTTAACATCAGAAGCATTGATCGCCATAATGGTTTGTAACTTATAGTGTTATATAAATATTTAGTCTTCGGGTTAAGTGACATTAATTGTGTTTTTATTTTCCCAGTTTCTTATTTTTAGTTATGTAAAATTTAATAAGTAAAAGTCGGAGGTGATGTCCAAGTGGACATCCAATTGTTTTTA